>NZ_JBFRFN010000033.1:0-49296 GCF_052114825.1 Paenibacillus sp. 2TAF8 | reverse complement strand
GGGGTTCCACACGTACCCATCCCGAACACGACCGTTAAGCCCTCTAGCGCCGATGGTACTTGGACCGCAGGGTCCTGGGAGAGTAGGACGCCGCCAAGCAAAGAACCACTGCCGATGTAATTCGGTGGTGGTTTTTATTTTTATTTAAATATAGGTAAGAACATAAAAATCTTCAATTAAGGAATACTTAAACTACACTCATAACAAAGGCAGGCGTCCGATCTAAATGGAAGGACGCTTTTTATTATATTTTCAAGACTTGTCCACGTAAGAAACACATTTGTGTACAAGGGGAAGCACACCTGATTGTTCCAAGGAGTTTCCCTTGACATTCTAAATATCGCTTTGCTAAGATGGACAATAATATATTTTCAGAAAACGAATTTTCGGCATACAATACAGCCTGGAATCTTCGGGTCTTGGTCCGTAAAGCTGAGCAAACATAAGGAGGAACACTTGCGTGTGGGAAGATAAATTTGGTAAGGAAGGCTTCACCTTTGATGATGTATTGCTAGTGCCACGGAAATCCGAGACACTGCCTAAAGAAGTAGACGTATCTGTTCGTTTGAGCGATAACGTCAAATTGAACATTCCTTTGATTAGTGCAGGGATGGATACTGTTACAGAAGCGACATTGGCAATTGCCATTGCCCGCGAAGGCGGCATTGGTATTATTCATAAAAATATGTCCGTTGAACAACAAGCTGAAGAAGTGGATCGGGTTAAACGCTCAGAGAGTGGTGTAATTACCAATCCTTTTTCACTCACAGCTGAACATCTGGTATCTGATGCTGAGGCAGTTATGGCAAAATACCGGATTTCTGGTGTGCCTATCGTTGAAGGAGATCAGAAGCTCGTAGGGATTCTGACCAACCGTGACTTGCGATTTATCCATGATTTCAACATCAAGATTAGTGAAGTCATGACTCGTGAGAATTTGGTTACAGCTCCTGTCGGTACAACACTGCAAGAGGCAGAAGGTATTTTGCAGAAGCATAAAATTGAAAAACTTCCATTGGTGGACGAGTCCAACACATTGAAGGGCCTTATCACGATTAAAGATATCGAGAAGGCAATTCAGTTCCCGCAAGCTGCGAAAGATGCGCAAGGCCGCCTTTTGGTTGGTGCAGCAATTGGTATCTCGAAAGATACTTTTGAACGTGCAGACGCTCTGGTCAAAGCGGGTGTGGATCTGATTACAGTAGATTCAGCTCATGGCCATCATATTAACATTATTGAAGCAGTTCGCAAGTTGCGCGAACGTTTCCCTGAGCTCACCATCATTGCAGGCAACGTTGCTACGGGTGAAGCCACACGTGATCTGATTGAAGCAGGAGCTTCGGTTGTCAAAGTAGGTATTGGGCCAGGTTCCATCTGTACAACCCGTGTTATTGCAGGTATTGGTGTTCCTCAAGTTACAGCTGTATATGATTGTGCAAGTGTGGCGCGTGAATACGGCGTACCTATCATTGCTGACGGCGGTATTAAATACTCTGGTGAGATTACTAAAGCTCTTGCTGCCGGTGCTCATGCGGTAATGCTGGGAAGCCTGTTTGCAGGAACAGCAGAGAGTCCAGGAGAAACTGAAATCTTCCAAGGACGTAGTTATAAAGTATATCGTGGTATGGGTTCGATGGCTGCAATGAAACAAGGTAGTAAAGATCGATACTTCCAAGATGATGACAAGAAATTGGTACCTGAGGGTATTGAGGGCCGTGTAGCTTATAAAGGTCCGCTGTCTGATACAATCCATCAGTTGATCGGTGGTCTACGTTCGGGTATGGGATACTGCGGAACAAGTAATCTAGATCAATTGCGGAATGATACAAGCTTTATCCGTATTACAGGCGCTGGTCTTCGTGAGAGCCACCCGCATGATGTACAGATTACAAAAGAAGCACCTAACTACTCGTTGTAATCCGAAGAGAGTTAATCATTTCCAAGGCAAGCTCAGCGATTTTCGCTGGGCTTGTCTTTTTTTGCGGATATCCCTGTGATAGAATAGAACAAGCGGTGCCGTCCAACGATGGATCTGGGCGTTGCGGCGATTTTTTGACGTGATCCATGATGATTTATTTTATCGATTTAAGGTGAGCCGGAATTGGCTTATCCCACATGAAGAGAAGCCGATGCCCATTACATAAGCATATGGCAAGATGCGAGCGAAGTGACAATTGATCTGGACGTTAGAGCAAAGAATTTGCTCATATCGATACAGCGCATATAGTCAGAGAATCACACATCCATTGATACATTGACAGGGACTATGAAAACAGCAGCTTGAGCTGCACTGAGGCATCATTTCAGAAGCTTCAGATCGAAGGGAGTATTCATCATTGAAAGCCAAACACATGAATAAGAAGAAGCATCAGATCCTCAAAAAGAGCGTAGCCTCCGTTATGCTCCTTAACATGCTATGCATGTCCGCAGTGATGCCTGTTATGGCCGCAGCAAGTCACTCTGGTCAGGTCCTGACCGCGGCAGCTACAACAACGAAAACGCCTGCAAAGGCGGTTAGCATTCCCTCAGTTGACTCGCTTGGACTTGATGTAAGATCGGCAGTCCTGATGGAAGCTTCCACAGGCCAGATTTTGCTTTCGGTTAATGCGGATAAGGCAATGCCGCCAGCGAGTATGACGAAGATGATGACAGAGTATATCGTTGCAGAACAGGTGAAACAGGGGAAGTTTGGCTGGGATACTGTAGTTGAAGTGAGCAAAAACGCAGAAAAAAGTATCGGTTCACGTATTTTTCTAGCCGAAGGTGACAAACACACTGTGAAAGACCTGTATATCGCTATGGCTGTTGGTTCGGCCAATGATGCGACTGTTGCCTTGGCTGAATATGTTGCGGGTTCTGAAGCAGAATTCGTGAAAATGATGAATGAAGAAGCGAAGAGAATGGGCATGAAAGATACCCACTTCATTAACTCTAGCGGTCTGGATCGTGCGGACATGCCAGCTGAATTCCGCCCATCAGAAGACAAGGAAACGGTGATGTCCGCTTTAGACGCTGCTATTTTGTGCAGATATATCGTTAGAGATCATCCGGACTACAAAGATTTTACAACGATTCAATCCTATAAATTCCGTCCTAAAGACAAAGCACCGATTATCAACTATAACTGGATGCTGGAAGCGAATAAAAATATAACCAACTTCAAAAGCTACGCCTATGAAGGTCTGGATGGCATGAAAACAGGCCATACGAGCAATGCAGGGAATAACTTTACGGGTACAGCTGAGCGTAACGGCATGCGTTTGATCAGCGTGGTGATGGGTACAGATTCTGAATCTGCACGTTTTAGAGAAACAAAAAAGGTGCTGGATTATGGCTTTGATAACTTTGAAGTAAAACAGGCTGTTGCAGGCAAAACCAAAGTGAAGGGCTGGGAAACGGTACCTCTGAAAAAAGGGAAAGAAACAACAGTTCCTGTTGTAACCGATAATGCGGTAAGTTTTGTTGTGCCTAAGGGTACTCAAAATCTGAATGTTACATTCAAAGCGAGTGTAACCGAAGCAGATAAACTGGTTGCACCAATCAAAGCAGGTACTAAGGTTGGTACGGTGACTTACACATACAAAGCAGAGGGAATGGAGCCTCAGGAAAAAACAGTAAACCTGATTACAGCCGAAGAGGCTGAAAAAGGTGGCTGGTTCCGTCTATTCTTCCGTGCGATCAAAGACTTCTTCGTTGATCTGTTCGATGGAATCAAAAACTTGTTTTAATCGAAAAATACAAACTAATACTGAATGAGTGGATTGTATATTTACGCTTTTTCCGGTAAAATATCAAGTTAGAATTCTACGTATTAAAGTATAAAAGTCTAAGGTTCTTTCATCTGAATAGAAGCGTCATTATGCTTGTTGAAAAATGAGAGACAACACATACACTACGGGGGGCTTGGAATATGGAAACGGGAACATCACGCGTTAAAAGAGGTATGGCTGAAATGCAAAAAGGCGGCGTAATCATGGACGTCATGAACGCTGAGCAAGCTAAAATTGCGGAAGCAGCAGGTGCAACAGCAGTAATGGCACTTGAACGTGTTCCTTCTGATATTCGTGCAGCAGGCGGAGTGGCTCGTATGGCTGATCCAACGATTGTGGAAGAAGTAATGAAGGTTGTTACGATCCCTGTTATGGCCAAAGCACGTATTGGTCACTATGTAGAAGCTAAAGTACTTGAGTCACTTGGTGTGGATTACCTGGATGAGAGTGAAGTACTGACTCCTGCGGATGAAGTATTCCATATTGATAAACATGAGTTTACTGTACCGTTTGTATGTGGAGCGAAAGACTTGGGTGAAGCACTTCGCCGGATCGGTGAAGGAGCATCCATGATTCGTACAAAAGGTGAGCCGGGAACAGGCAACATCGTTGAGGCGGTACGCCATATGCGTTTCATCAACAGCCAAATTCGTAAGGTAACCAATATGTCGAAGGACGAGCTGTATGCAGAAGCAAAGAACCTTGGCGTTGCATACGAGCTTTTGCTTGATGTACATGAGAACGGAAAATTGCCAGTAGTTAACTTTGCAGCGGGTGGCGTAGCGACTCCGGCAGATGCAGCTCTTATGATGCACCTCGGAGCAGATGGTGTATTCGTAGGTTCCGGTATTTTCAAATCCGATAGCCCGGAGAAGTTTGCTCGTGCGATCGTTGAAGCAACAACACATTACACAGACTATAAATTGATTGCCGAGGTTTCCAAAAATCTTGGAGCACCAATGAAAGGCATCGAAATTTCCAAACTTGCACCTTCCGAGCGTATGCAGGATCGCGGCTGGTAAGAGAAGGGGAATTGACAGATGAAGATCGGCGTTTTGGCACTTCAGGGTGCTGTTACAGAGCATATACGCAGTATTGAACGTGCTGGGGCCGAAGGCATAGCAATCAAGCAAGTCCAGCAGCTAGAAGAACTGGATGGCCTGATTCTGCCGGGTGGAGAAAGTACGACTATCGGGAAGCTTATGCGCAAGTATGGGTTCATGGAAGCCATTCGAGCCTTCGCAGCAGCAGGAAAGCCGGTATTCGGCACTTGTGCAGGTCTGATTGTCATGGCGAAGCGCATTCAGGGTCAGGATGAGGCTCATTTGGAGCTTATGGATATGACGGTATCCCGTAATGCATTTGGACGACAAAGAGAAAGCTTTGAGACGGATCTGCCAGTCAAAGGCATTGATGAGACGGTGCGAGCTGTATTTATACGTGCGCCGTTAATTGAAAGTGTTGGCGAGCAGGTCGAGGTCCTTTCAACGTACAAAGATGAGATTGTGACAGCTCGCCAGGGGCATCTGCTGGCTTGCTCCTACCATCCGGAGCTAACGGATGACTATCGTCTGCATGCTTACTTTGTAGACATGGCCAGAGCGTATCAACAATCGAAAGAAGTAAAATAAAGTATGATGTACAACCTATGATCTCCCGGTCATCGGATCACTTCCTCAGACGTCTGTTTCAGGCTGCTGTGGCGGCTGCATCTGAACGGATGCCTCATGTTGCTTGTCACTGCTGCATAGCGGGAATTGCGGCAGAGGGCAGACCTGAGGACATAGGTTGTTTTTTCGGTTATTGGTATGAAGTAGGTTATAATAAATATATTGTCCTTTATATTGAAGGTTTCGAGAATGGGTCTAACACGAGGCCCTATATTGTAGGTTTATTAGGAGGGGTACGTAGTGCTTGATGTTAAAATATTGCGGAATGAATATGCACGAGTAGAGGAAGCATTAAACAACCGTGGCAAATCACTAGATCTGATTGCTGGATTCACCGAATTGGATGCAAAGCGCCGGGAGCTGCTTCAGGAGAGTGAGAATCTGAAGAGCCGCCGCAACACGGTATCTTCAGAGGTAGCCAGACTGAAAAAGAACCGTGAAAACGCGGATGATTTGATTGTTGAAATGCGTGAGGTATCTGATCGCATCAAAGCGATGGATGAAGAAGTACGTGAGCTTGAGGTTAAAATTAATGATCTGACAATGGCGATTCCTAACATTCCTAATGAGAGTGTGCCTATCGGTACATCGGAAGAGGATAATGTTGAAATTCGCCGCTGGGAAGAGCCCAAGTCATTCTCATTCACGCCAAAAGCGCACTGGGAGATTGCACAGGAGCTGGACATCCTTGATTTCGAAGCAGCAGCCAAAGTGACAGGTTCCCGTTTTACCTTCTATAAAGGACTTGGAGCGCGTCTGGAGCGTGCGCTGATTAACTTTATGATGGATTTACACAGTGATCAGCATGGATACGAAGAAATTTTGCCTCCATACATTGTGAATCGGGACAGCTTGTTTGGAACAGGACAACTGCCGAAGTTCGAGGAAGATCTGTTTAAGCTTAGAGATACAGAGTATTATCTGATTCCAACAGCAGAAGTGCCTGTAACGAACTACCACCGTGAAGAGATTTTGAATGCAGATGATCTGCCGAAGCATTTTGTGGCGTACAGTTCGTGTTTCCGCTCTGAAGCCGGATCGGCTGGACGTGATACTCGTGGCTTGATTCGTCAGCATCAGTTCAATAAGGTGGAGTTGCTCAAGCTATCTTCACCAGAGACGTCGTATGATGAGCTGGAGAAAATGACACAAAACGCAGAGCGTGTACTACAACTTCTGGGCTTGCCTTACCGCGTGTTGACGCTTTGTACGGCTGATATGGGTTTCACTTCGGCAAAAACATATGATATTGAAGTGTGGCTGCCTGAGAGCAACACTTACCGAGAGATTTCATCTTGCTCTAACTGCGAAGACTTCCAGGCACGTCGTGCCAATATCCGTTTCCGCAGAGAGCCTAAGGCGAAGCCAGAATTTGTACACACATTAAACGGATCTGGACTGGCTGTGGGACGCACGGTAGCAGCGATCCTGGAGAACTATCAGCAGGAAGACGGTACGGTAATTATTCCTGAAGCATTACGTCCTTACATGGGCGGAATTGACGTCATCGCTCGCCGCGCGTAAAGCCGGAAACGAGATCGGACACTATATTTATCATCTGACTCACCCGTCATCTGCTTGGTGACGGGTGGAATAGATGATGTAATAGAACGTTGGCTAGAAGGTGGAGAATAGAAGTTCGTTTTTGATTTAAAAAAAGCAATAAAAAAACTTGCACTCTGATATTAATCTATGGTATGATACTTTTCGTGGCAAGTTTATAAAATGAATATTTGGAGAGGTACCGAAGCGGTCATAACGGGGCGGTCTTGAAAACCGTTAGGGTGCAAGCCCACGTGGGTTCGAATCCCACCCTCTCCGCCATACTACACTTATAACAAGGATTTGAGCGTTAATGCTCAGGTCCTTTTTTGTTTAATTTTATATAAAAAGAGCGCAAACTTAGCATGCATAAAAACAACATCATTTCCACACGTTATAGAAGTGGAGGTGGTAAAGATGAACCGCGAGCTAAACATCGAACAGAACGAACTTGTAGGTGCATGGCAGGATCGTTTGCCCCAAGTCCTGAATGTGGGTGATCAGGCACAGATCATGGCTGATGAAGCTGATAACCAGGCGATACGGATACACATTGCAACAGCAGGTCATGAAATGTATTCTTTTGATTTCAAATGCCAATATGTTGATTCCCGTGAGGTTCGTGTAGAGCTGGTAGATGTGGAACGGGATGGGCGAGCAACGGATGAGCGTACAGAGCCGATTCAGGAACTGGCGCATGATTACACCAGACATATTCACGAATGTGCCCAGTCTCTGCAATCGATAACGAAACCTTAACGCGARCCAAAAGGAGTTGAATGGTGTGACTAAAGCTAAGTCAGGTGTGGACAAAAACCTACAGAATGTTGTTGGAGATCTCGACCAAACTGGAGTTAATAGTCATCATGCCAATCAAATACAGCAGGATTCCAATGATCGCCGTCATCAGGATGTCTTAAATCATGATAAAACGGAAGACAGAGACCCATCCCATTCTTAAGCTATGATGAGGAGGCACTTGTATGAGTAAACCCAAAGCAATTCCTGTACCGGAAGCTCAGGAGAGCCATCAGCAGCATCATTCGTCCAAACGCTCTTCTATGCAGGAACCATTGTCGGGCTCTAAAAAGGTAAAGAATCAGAATCATGTGGATCATCTGAATCCGGAGGGTTAACCAGAGTTATACTGTATAAGACATGCTTTGCCACATACAAAATTAAATCTTTTGAAAGTCCCTTGTTACCAAACAAGGGGCTTTTGCGTATTCATACATATGGAAAGACTAGCAGTCAGATTATCCCGTTACTGACATAGGTCTTTGTAGCCATTTTCAAGAGGAAAAATCACAATTTTCCCAAATAAGGTTTCAGTATCTGCCGAGATGGTATATCATTGATATTGAATTATTTTTTTGGGGTTATCACGAGAGGAGAGAAACAAATGACTAAACGCATGGGGGCGCTTCTTCTTACGTTGTTGTTAACGGTATCTTTGGCTTTAACAGCATGTAGTAGCAAGCAAGAACCAAAAGAGGCATTGAAGACAGCTGCAGCAAATGCTTCTAAATTAACATCGTATGAAATGAGTTCCAACTTTACAATTAATGAATTGAGTTATAAACCTGGTGATGCTTCTCAGACGGATCCAAGCATGGCCCAGTTTATGAGCATGCTGAAAGATGCACAACTGAATGTCACAGGTGTATACCAAAGTGAGCCAATGCAGACAGAGATGACCGTTGGCATCGAGCTTAAAGGCGATATGGGAATGACCTTTAATATTCCTATGGTGTTGACTAAAGAGAAAATGTATGTGAAGGTGCCAAACATTCCATTCCTGCCAATTCCGGAAAATATCGTGAACAAATTCATTGAATTTGACTTGAAAAAGTTGGCGGAGCAAGAGGGTACTGAATTTAACCCTGATGCACTGGATGCTGCCAAAACACAAAAGCTGAGCAATGAAATCATGGATGCGGTATTGGGTGAATATGATCAAAATAAATTTTTCAAAAATCTCGATACCAAAGATGCTAAGCTGCCAGAAGGCGTAGATGCAAAGCAAGTTGTACAATTTTCGGTGAACAATGACAATGTGAAAGAAGCTCTTACAGTACTAGTAACCAAAGCATTGCCTAAGGTAATGGACATTGTCTCCAAAGAGGAGTACCGGGATATGCTGCAACTGAGCCAAGCAGATATCGATAAAGCCAAAGAAGATTTGAAAATCTCCGAAGCAGATCAGGCTAAGATGACGAAAGATCTGGATAAATTAAAAGATGTTCTGACGATTAACACATTTAATATCGATTTCGCTTTGGATAAAAATGACTTCCCAGTATATCAAAAAATGGTTGCTGATATGTTGATCAAACCGGAAGATACCAAAGACGAAGTGAAATTGGCGTTTACGGGATCGAATACGTACACTAAGATTAACGAAAAACCAGAATTCAAAATCAATATCCCAACGGGTGATGATGTAATCACGATGGAAGAGTTCGAGAAAATGATGAATTCCTCTTACGGCGGGTACTAAAACCTGGAATCAAACGAAACCGCCTGATATTCAACTGGAGATGAACTTCTCCAGCCTGAATGTCAGGCGGTTTTATTATGTTGACCCAATGCCGCATATCGCATCAACTAGCGCTACACGTCCTCTTCCAAATCCTCAGCAAGCACAGCGTAAATTTGGTGGTCTTGATAGATCCCGTTGATTTTCAAATATTTGCGGGCTACCCCCTCAGGCTGAAATCCGTTTTTCTCCAGAACTCGCTTAGATCCATGGTTTGAAGGCAGTACAGCGGCTTGTATTCTATTTAATTTTAGAGCGCGGAAGCCATAGGCTACAGCCAGCTTCACAGCTGCTGACATACGACCGCCACCTTGATAGTTCGGATGGATAAAGTAACCTGTATCTGCATAGTTAGCAACACCGAGTACAACATTATTCAGACTAATTTGCCCGATGAGCAAGTCATCCTTAATGTTGAAAATTCCGAACTGATAACCGTTACCTTCGTCAGCCGCTCGCACACGATCCTGTATCCGCTGAGTCTGCGCTTCAAGTGTATAAAAATCATTCTCTCGAACCGGTTCAACCGCTTGATAAGGGATTCGGGTAAGCCTAATCAATTCAAGATAGGCTTGTGCATCCTGAGTGGTGAGTAACCGAAGACTTATTCCATGAGCTGTATCATAAAGTGTTAGTGCCATTTCAGTAAACTTCCTTTCGTATGCAGTTTTTGCGATGGAATTAGGGTGTGTCTTGAAACTTATTTTTTACGTAAACGTCTGAAAAATTGGGTCAGCATGGAAGAACATTCGAGTTGAAGAACATCCGCAATAACCTCGGTTCGATGGTTGAAACGCGGTTCTTGCAACAAATTCATTAGTGTCCCTGCACAGCCTGCTTTGGGATCAGCGGTACCGAAGACGACGCGTGGAACTCTGGATTGTACAATCGCACCAGCACACATGGGACAAGGTTCGAGAGTAACATACAGTGAACAGTCCAGTAAGCGCCAAGCTCCGATGACTTCGCTGGCCTCACGAATGGCTACCATTTCCGCATGGGCCGTAGAATCCAGTGTAGTTTCCCGCAGATTATATCCACGTCCGATAATCTCGTTGTTACGCACGATGACAGCTCCTATAGGTACCTCACCAAGAGCTTCAGCTTTCTGAGCTTCTGCAATCGCTTGTCTCATCCAATACTCATGCAGCTCTTCTTCGGTCAATTTTATGAGATCAGGCTGGGAAAAATCATCATTCATAAGTGAAAAACTCCTTTCGTCACCGTTTATTCAGCGAACAAATATTCGGTTTGTTAACATGTTGTGTATAGAATTGTGGATAACCAGTAGTTAATCACATAGTTATAAACATAATATCCACAACCCTGTGGATTTGTGTATAACTCAAGTGATATATTTCATGGAAAGTGAATAAACAACAATATTCGACCTGTTCAAGCCTGAGCGGTAACTTTTGGGCAAAGGGCAATTATCCTTTTCAAATAGTCACACAAGCGTTATGATGGATATAGGTTTTGCCATATATCGCCAGAGGGCATAAGCCGAGAGGTGAACAAAAAATTTGTCTATTAAAACGAAATTATCCATGATTATGTCGTGCTCCGTGCTTGTTATTTTGATTTTAAATATCGCACTGAGCTATTATACTACAGAAGAGAATTTGAGGCAGGATAGTGAGAACAAGATGGTGCTCACAGCCAAACAGATTGCAATTTCTGTCGAACAGAATCAGTACAGTGCTGAATATGTAAAAAGGCAGATCGGCAACAATTTGTGGCTTGCTTCTATAATGGCAGCAGAGGAATTAGATCCAGACATCAAAAATATTACCAATGAAGACCTGGTTCGTTTGAGTAAAAGAGTAGGTGTATCTCATATCTCACTTCTGGAACAGACAGATGATGACATCGTGGTTAATCGGTCTTCTGATCCAAGAGAGATTGGTTTGTCTACAAAATCGATGACGTACTGGTACCAGGCGTTTAAGCAGTTATTTGAGAAGCATCAGGTAACGATTCCCCAAGGGCAGAAACTGGATCATTTCTGGTCAGATGGTTTCGAATATTCAACTTCCAGTCCTACAGATATTGATATATGGGGATATTACCATGATGGAAAGAGAAACTACATAATCAATCCCTTCTATAATAATACTGAAGTAGATGACTATGTGAAAATCTCTAGCCCGGATGAAATTTTAAATAAAATTCGTGAAGTCAATCCTTCCATTCTGGAGATTACGGGCATTAATCCGTTGACGTTTGCCAGTCCGGACATGAGTGGTGATGGAAGAGATACGAACTTTAGCAAACTGAACAACAGACCGATTCGTTTTGGTACATATCAGTATGGCTCGGTAGACGAAGACCATCGTGCTGTAGTAAGGGCTGTTCGCACCGGGCAGAATGTATCATTTGTTAGTGAGACACATGATCAGAAGGTTTTGAAGAGTTTTATTCCGATCTTCACACCGAATGAGTCTTCCTATGTGATCAGTATTGTCATGGATTACAAACAAATATCCTCGATGGTCTCTGAGCAATTGGTCAGCCATGCTTCCATATCTTTGGTATTGCTGGAGATTGTGATCTTCGGTAGTTACTTGCTCGCTGGTTACATCACGCGTCCAATCCAATCGATCTTGGGCAAGGTGAACGATGTGGCGGATGGGCACTTTGATTTCCGTTTGAAAATTAAACGCAAGGATGAACTCGGACAACTAGCTAACCGGATTAATGCCATGATACRCAATCTGGGTCATTACACAAGCCGCTTGAAACAGATGTATGAAGAAAACCGGGCAGTTAAGGAGCATCTGGAGTCTATCATTAATCAAACCGCCGATGCAATTCATATAACAGATCTGGAAGGAAAAGTGCTGCGGGTCAACCGAGCTTTTGAACAACTATATGGTTTCCGTAGCCGTGAGGTAGAAGGACGTTTGCTGAAGATTATTCCGCCAGAGGCGGAAGAGGAAATGAAGCAGCAACATGCCCAGCTGGTTGAAGGCATGTCAATTACGTCCAACGAAACAATCTGGATGAAGAAAGATGGGACCCGGGTCGAAGTCAGTGTTAGTACAGCGCCTGTGAGGGACGAGGCCGGTGAGATTACAGCACTCATCAGTGTCTCAAGGGATATTACTAGCCGTAATCGGATGGAAGAGCTGCTTAGACGGTCCGAGAAGTTAACAACGGTAGGACAGCTCGCCGCTGGTGTAGCTCATGAGATTCGTAACCCCCTTACGACACTGCGTGGTTTTTTGCAACTCCAACAGGAAAGCAACAAATTAAACCATCGCCATCTGGATCTGATGTTATCCGAGCTTGATCGAATCAACCTGATTGTAGGTGAGTTTCTGATTCTGGCAAAGCCGCAGGCGGTTCATTTTCAGGAACGGGATATTCGTTTCATTCTTGGAGATGTCATCTCGCTGCTGGATAGTCAGGCTCATCTGCACGGGGTAGAGTTTGTATTGCATGCCTCATCAGATTCAGCTATGGTACACTGTGAAGAGAATCAGTTGAAGCAAGTATTTATCAATGTGCTGAAAAATGGAATGGAAGCTATGCCGAATGGAGGAAGCATCCATATCAAACTTAAGGCTGATGAGCTTGCCAAACGGGTAAGAATTGAAATCAAGGATGAGGGGATCGGTATTCCTGAAGATATGATGTCAAAGCTTGGGGAGCCGTTCTTCACCAATAAAGAATCAGGAACAGGACTCGGCCTCATGGTCAGTCAGCGCATTATTCAATCACATAAGGGCATGATGGATATTAAGAGTGTAATGAATAGGGGAACGACGGTCATTATTGAACTGCCAGCCTCTGAACTGCACCCGCAGTTACAAGAGGCAGATCAGACAGCGGTAGAACAACAACCAGACGAAGAGAACTAGATGAGGTGAGATGACCTTTTGCGTATTAATAAGTTTATTAGTGAGACAGGTTACTGCTCCCGTCGAGCAGCTGACAAGTTAATTGAGAGTGGTCAGGTGACCATTAATGGCGTTAAGGCGGAGCTGGGCAGTCAAGCAGAAGAAGGCGATGATGTTCGAATTAACGGCAAGCCCATTAGCGAGAAGAAAAAGCATGTTTACATTGCGCTGAACAAGCCCGTGGGCATCACCAGCACGACCGAGCAGCATATTCAGGGAAATATCGTTGATTTTGTTGGTCACCATGAACGAATCTTCCCTATTGGACGTCTAGACAAGGATTCAGAAGGCTTGATTTTGATGACGAATGATGGTGACATCGTGAATCGAATTCTGAGAGCGGAAGGTCGTCATGAAAAGGAATATATCGTTACGGTTGATCGAGCCATTACGCCGAGTTTTCTTAAAGGCATGAGTACGGGAGTCAAAATTCTGGGTGAAATGACGCTGCCTTGTACAGTAACCAGAATGACAGATCGTGTGTTTCGGATTATTTTGACGGAAGGAAAAAATCGTCAGATCCGCCGCATGGTTAGTGCATTCGGATACGAGGTTCGCAAGTTGAAACGGATTCGCATTATGAACATTCACCTTGGAGAACAGGCGACAGGATCATGGAGGGAGCTTACAGCCGCTGAAAAAGCAGAGCTGGGCAGCTTGCTGGACTATTCGCTGGAATAGGAAATGAAGAACGAGAATCAAGCAATGATTTGCTCAGCGCTAGTAAGTATGAAAAAAAGCATTGTTTCCTTACAACAGGAGGCAATGCTTTTTTGGTCTAAATACAGGGAGGGCGCTCTATACTATGGTTTAAAAAAGAGAAAAACCGTTCCCCTTAAGCTTAGTGGAGAACGGTCTTGGACTCATGTATAGCTGAGGGCTTCTAATTGCTGCCACTCACGGATTTTGCATTGGTATTCTTACTTTGATACTTCCGGATAATCGACACTTCTACACGCCGATTCTGTGCTCTTCCGATGTTTGTGTCGTTGCTGGCGACTGGGTGATATTCCCCATATCCACTAGGTGTGAACTTGGAAGGGTCCAGCTGGGTATTTAACAACAGGATTTTCAGAAAATTCAAGGCGCGATCTGCACTCAAATCCCAGTTATCCTTATATTGGTTATTCGAAATGGGCACATTATCGGTATGACCAGATACGACAATTTCGTACTCAGGGAACTCTTGAAGCATGCTGGAGATCGCCTTGGCCAGTGAACGTGATTCAGGTTTTACATCTGCTCGTCCAGAGGAGAACAGGGCCTTATCACTGATGGTGATCTTCAGTTCAGACTGGTTGAGCTTGGTGTTCAACTGATCTGAAAGCCCATTTTGAGCAATATACTTGTCGAGTTGTTTCTTCAGCTTCTCCAGATTTTCCTGTTCCTTCTGAGCCATCTGAGCATCAGTGATCTGTGCAGGTGTCTTCTTCGTTATTTCCTTAGGGATCTCCTTGTTCTTGCCAAGATCCGTGCTGGATTCAGTCGGATTCATGGAGGTATGATCCAGGACACCGGAGCCTCCGTTGAGTGCACTGCTTAGTGCTGAGGCCATTTGCTCGAATTTGGCAGCATCAAGTGAGCTCATGGAGAACAGGGTAATAAATAAGGCGAGCAGCAAGGTCATTAAGTCAGAGTAAGGAAGCAGCCAGCTCTCATCGATATGTTCTTCATGCGGTTCGTGCTTTTTAGCCTTTTTCACCTGATGATCCCTCCCTCTCTTCCAGTTGTTTACGTTCGGAAGGTGTCAGGAATACGGATAACTTTTGGTTGATGGCAATAGTTGATACACCCGATTGAATAGACAAGAGCCCTTCAACCATCATCAACTTGATTTCCATCTCCTTTTTGGACATCCGTTTCAGCTTGTTGGACATCGGATGCCACAACACGTAACCACTAAAGATACCAAGGAGTGTTGCAATGAATGCGGCTGCAATCGCATGAGAGAGCTTCTCCATGTCACTGAGGTCGGCAAGTGCAGCGATTAGACCTACTACAGCCCCGAGAACCCCGAGAGTTGGTGCATACATCCCTGCTTGAGCGAAGATCAACGCACCGCCGCGATGTCGCTCTTCGGTTGCATGAATATCTTCCATCAGGACGTCACTCACAAATTCTTGATCGTTGCCGTCAATAATCATACGCATACCGCCACGAAGGAATTGATCATCAATCTCTTCTACTTTTGACTCCAGTGCAAGCAAACCTTCACGACGGGTAGTGGAAGCCCAGTCCATAAATGTGCCGATCAGAGAGACGCGGTCAATCAGTTCTTGCTTTTTAAAAAGGATACCGAATAACTTCGGAATCTTCTTAACTTCAGACATAGGAAACGCCATAAAGATGGTTCCTGCCGTACCAACGAAGATAATAACGTAAGCTGCCGGGTTATTAACGAGGTTGACCAGCGGAGCACCCTTCAGAAACATACCAAGTACAAGGGAGACTAAACCCAAAACTAGTCCGATAATCGTTGAAATTTCCATCATACACCTCATCCATGAGATAAAATTGAATCCTTTCAAGCGGCCGAATTCGGGCTTCCGGACGAACGTTCTGCCGCAATCCGTTGCATGTTTGGCTGCCTCCATGGCTGCCGAAACGATTGAAACGGTCATTTATAGTATTTATCGACCAGAAGGCCTTTTTTTTTAAGGGTTATTTTCAGGTATAATAAGAACAAATCCGCCTCATTCGGGGTGAGTAGGAGTGAAAAGTCAATGGGCGTAAAGCATGGACGTGATTATGAAGGAATTTTGACAGATTTAACCGTAGCCATCGGGCGCATCCCGGATCGCTATGTTTTCTTTGAAATGGATGCGGAAGAGTGGGGTAGACTGGGAGAAACGGAACAGCATGAAGTAGATGAGGCTTTGGCAGAGGATCTGTTTTATGCTCTCGGGGAGGAAGCGGTCATACCGGTTGGTAGCGGCGTCGTGATCCATGATAAGGAACAACACCGGATTCATATTTTAATTGGAGAAGAAGAATTAACATTTGTTCCTTTAATTTAAGAAAATGAATCGACAATAAGACCTTGCGCATCAAGGCGCTGAGCCGTCTGTTCTATGGATTTTGGCGCTTTGACGTGGTAAGATGATACTCATGAAAAAAGGCGCCGCAGGGCGGTGGCCTGCCTTTAAAGCTGTATGGCAGCTTGCGAAGGTGTCGATGGTCACGTGGATGCAAGTCCGCGATGTCTCATCATATGGGGAGGAAGATAACGCATGGTTTTTACGCAAGAGGAAGTCGAAGCTCATCTGGGAAGGCTTGAAGGCTGGGAACTGGAGGAGGGACGGTGGATTGTCCGCAAATTTATGTTTTCTAACTATATGAAAGGGATTGCATTTGTAGACGAAGTCGCTGCCATTTCGGAAGCATTCAATCACCATCCTTTTATTACTATTGATTATACAACGGTTACGCTGCGTCTTACGTCATGGGATGAGGGCGGCATTACATCGGTAGACATTAAGGAAGCAGAGCAATACAATGAAGCGTTTGAGAAAATGAGAACAGAATAATCTGTAGCAGCATCCTAGAATCTGCCTACAGAATATTGCGCTTAACGCACTTAAAAAAGAGGCTCTTGCTTCCCAAACGGGGGAACGAGAGCCTCTCTTTGATGCCTTGCGTCGTAACACTTATTTCTTCTCTGCCAACCACATGGCGATATGGGCGATTTCCTCATCCTGCAGTCTGCCTTTGAAGGAAGGCATTCCGCCTTTACCTTTGACAATCGTGGAATAGATTTTCTCCACATCGTCCTTGCTACCAATGTTTGCAAGAGCCGGGCCTACGCCACCTTGAAGCTGATCACCGTGACAGGAAATACAGTTGGCTTTCACCAGTGTTTCAGCCTGTCCAGCATCCATAGCTACTTCAGGCATGGGCGGTTTGGCTTCCTTGGCTACTTCCTCTTTACCTGGAAGCGTAAACATTAAAACAATAGCTAAAGCACATGCTGCAAAAAATACCCCGCTCATGATCCATTTGTGCATCCCTTATGTCCCCTCCAGAATGAAAGATCATCTAACTCAAACTATCCCTATCATTATAACGGAAGCTGTCATTACATCATAGCATTTTGTGGTAATTTTTTGAACTAATCACCAAAGAGAGACAAATTGAAACCATTTTAATCATTAATTTACGCTCTAGGGCCTTCATAGACCATGCAATAGAAGGGCTTTAAACCACTTGGGGTTTGGCGTTCATATGTATCCTGGATAATAAATCCGCTCTTTAGATATACTTGAATAGCACGGTTGTTCCAAGTGAGTACTTCAAGATCAATCTCATTGGACGGATTGCGACGGATGGCCTCTTGTACGATGGCTTCAACGAAAGCTTTGCCATGACCTTGACCACATTGATTCGGGTGCATGCCGAGGCCAATACGTGTAACATTCTGGAGCGGAAAATATTGTGCAAACCCATACACATGATTATCCTGATTCAGGACAATGGCATATTGCTCTTCTCGCAGTTGTGCATCTCCAAACTCAACTTCCAATGCTTTCATCTGTTCCCACGGCAGCCAGCTATAGATATTGTAAGGCGGATCATATTGCCAGCTACAGATGAGTTCTGCATGTTCTTCCTGCATAGGCACCACATGAAACGTCAAAGGGGCTTCATTCTTCATATAAAAGTGCATGCTCCTTTCTCCGTTATCCGTTCATTGTTCACTCTACAAAAGACCTGTCCATTTGACAAGTCTTCAATTCTCAGAAAAAAATGAAACAAAAGTACGGATCACTCCGTTTATATTATAACGGGATGGGTAAAAACATCATAAGGGCACGGATCAACGAAGGAAGATAACGTGTTGGTTCAGGAACATCTACATGAATTTGCAGCATCAGCAGCCACATGGGATCAGAAAGCATAAAAAAACCGCCGGATACATTCCTGCGGAGAATGTACCGGGCGGTTCTGTTTATACTTCGTTACAGTATGATGTTGATTCCAGCTTGTCCCTAGTCGAGGGCCAAAGACTCATACGCATCCGTGCTCATAATCCGTTTAGCGCCAATGTAGCGGTTAGCCCAGTAATCTTCGCTCAATGAGCTGATCGTTACACCTTTAGAAGAAGAAGAATGTGCAAACTTGCCACTTCCTACAAAAATACCTACGTGTGACACGCCTTTACCTGTTGTGTTGAAGAACACCAGATCTCCAGGTCTCATCTCCATGCGAGATACGGAATCCCCCATGTCGTATTGAGAGCTAGATTGACGAGCCAAATCAATACCTAGTTTGTCAAATACATACCGTGTGAATCCGGAGCAGTCAAAACCATCAAGTGTTGTTCCTCCGCTTTTGTATGTAGTTCCCATTGCTGAATCAATGACTTTGTCCATCTTAGAATCTGCAAACGCGCTGCCTGCTCCAAGTGATAATGCAAATGTGAGGCTAAGTACTGCTGCAGTAAGTTTCTTCTTAAACAAGTGATATACCCCTTCCAACGCCTGCGAGGTTAGCTTAAGGATTCGGTTGAAGGTCCCCTATGATCCCTCTGTTTCAAGATCAATTCACCCATAACTGGTTCCCCCGCTTCCCAGGTGCCAAGAATTTGGCTTTGCTAGTTATTGCACCTGAAAAAAGAAAATTTAATTTAAGGATTTAATTTAAAGTTGTTACAAATCAGGATTTAAAGATTACAAAGTTGTTACTAAAAGCTCACTGCGATTATTGTACCAGAGGCTTAGTACTTTGGCAACGTTTAGCAGCAAAATTAGCAAAAAAAACCTCGACCTTTGACGGGGAAAGGTCGAGGTTTGTGTATTTATACGCAATAACGAATGAAATGTGTAACATGAGATGGTAACAAATTTTTATTTTTGAAAGCGATCTCAGATTGCGTGCCTAATTTTTGAGTTAACCTATATGATCTTCATTTCTGGTTGATGTCGATTGCCATAAGCGAAAATGACTACAAATTTTCCACATGCTTAGCAGGCTGCGGGCAAGGGGGTATGTTTGTTGCAAGATCAGCCCGGAGAGTCCTGTCAGGAACCATGAGGCAGATGTGAATGCACCAAAGACAAACAAATGAACAACTCCCAGCGCCAGCGCAATGCCGATGACAGGGAAGATGCGGCGTACAGCAATCCACAGTCCCTTAAATGTACCGTGAATTCGTCCTTCTCCTTCCGGGTCAGAAATGCCAAACTGCATATAGAGCACAGCATGGTGTACAATCCAGCCATAGATGATCCAGCTTGCTGCATATGGAATGCCAGGAAGTAACAGATGAAGAGAATGAAAGCTATCCATTACTGTTGAATACAAAATGGGAACGAGCCAGTACGCAGGGAGTAGTATGAGTACTGTACGTATGGTGTGCGTCAGGAGCATCGGTTTCCATAACTTTTTAATACCCTGAATAAAAGGAATGCGTTCTTCTGAAGAATTGAAATGTTGAAGGGAGTAGAGCAATCCGGCTTGAATGAGTGGGCTGATCAAAAGGCGAAGCAGCAACATGCCGCCCAGAATCCACAGATAGCGCTGGACTTCAGGGCCGGACAGACTCAGCTGGCTTTCCATTTTGAATAAAAGTGTACTTAGTTCTCCGACATCGTCTGTTGGGTAACGTAGCAGAAGAGGAACGACAGCCGATTGAACTAGCCGATAGATGAAATATCCCCAGATTAATTGATAGATAAATAAAAGTGCGGCAATAAACATATGCTGACGGACGAGAAACCAGCCTTCACGAATTTTTGCTTTCACTGTCTCCACCTCACCATGACAGACCTCCGAATATGGCTTCAATTAATTTCGTAGCACTCATGTTCCAGCGGGATTTGACTTGCTCATCCAGTCCGGTTCTCAGGAAATTGTTCATATGGCGATTTTCGAGCACAATGTCATACAAAGGGTCGGTCATGGCCCAGGTGACAGGAGATGTATATGTGAACTTATAGGTAATGCGCTCCTCGCTGCCATCCCAGTCCTTGGTTACGGTATGGCCGTCCTCAAAGGCAATCCGAACAGGAACCTTGGGGAAGTCACTTCCTCTTTTGACAATAGTGACAGAGGACTCGTACATTTTTTGGCCGTCCTTTTCTATAGAAGAAACGTTGATCTTCTCCACAGCAAAATCGGCCATGCCGTTGCGGTAGACGTACTGGTCAAAATAATCTGCCCAGGAGGTGCGGGTGACTTGCTCAACCACCTTCTGAAAATCACCCGTTGCGGGATGTTTAAAGCGATATTTTTTTACATAGCTCAAAAGGATTCGTTCCATGGTCTTCGCTCCGACTTGTTGTTCGATGCCGAGAAGCACTAGCTTGCCTCGGGTATATACGTTGGAAGCATATTGATTCTGCGAATCAAACTTCCATGAGGGCTGGGTTAAAGGAGCCGGGGATGTAATCAGACCTGATTGTACAGGCAGGTTCGGGATGAGTCCGTATTCCTGCTCCATCAGTTTGTCTTCTGCGTAGGAGGTGAATCCTTCATCCAGCCAAGCCTCTTCAAATTCATTGCTGGCAACCATACCATAGAAGTATTGGTGTCCAATTTCATGTGCAACCGTGCGCTCCAGATCGTAACCCGGTGTTGTATCATCGGCTCCAAAGGCTGTAATGAGGGTTGGGTACTCCATACCTCCGGCACCGTTTGCGTTTTTTGGCGGGACAACGATAGATAATGTGGCATAAGGATAAGGGCCGAACCACTTGCTGTAATTCGTCAATGCAGCTTTGGCGGCAAAAAGGTAACGCTCTTTCAGATCCTGATGTGCCGGGTCCAGGTAGAGTTTAATACGTACGCCGGGTACGTTGGGGGCAGAGAAGGGTTCTTCTGCATAGACAAAGTCAGGTGAGGCTGCCCAAGCGAAGTCATGCACATCATCGGCATAGAATTGATATACTTTCTCGCCATTCTTCAAGACCGCCTGCTGCGTTGGGAATCCGGTTGCTGCTACCTTGTATGTTTCGGGTACTCGAATACGCACACTGTAGATACCGAAGTCAGCATAGAATTCGGAATTGCCGTGATACTGGTGCAGATTCCAGCCTTCTATAGTACGGCCCCGTCTTCCGGCAGGTTCGTAAGCACTGAGTTTGGGGAACCACTGGCCTGCCATAACAAAATTATCCGTTTTGCCCATTCGTGCGAAGATTTTTGGCAAATTCACTTCGAACTTTGTGCGGATCGTGATGCTTTCCCCACCTTTGACAGGTTTGGGCAGACGGACCTTGATCAGCGTTTTATCTTTGATGTTCCCATCATCCGGTTGTACATACTGCATTCGGTGCAGCAGGGAAAGCCCGTCCTCCGTCTGCATGTCGATAAACTTCATGGAGCCATAACCATCTGTGGGCATGACATCTCCGCGAAGCTTACCGCCGGATTCCTTCATAAATGTAGTATCCGCAGAGGAGAACGCATTCGGGTACATATGAAAATAAAGCTCGTTCACCGTTTTTTTACCCGGATGAGTCCAGGTTATGGTCTGTGTGCCTTGCAGTTTGTTTCCCTCGTTCAGCTTCACATCCATGTGGTATTCCACCACACGATTGCTGTACACCTCGGCCGTAGGAGATTGTACACTTTCCGGGGGAGAAGGCACTCCAGCTTTGGCTTGAGGCTTGCCTGATTCTGGAGCGAGTACGGGTAACTCAGATGAAGTGGAACGATTGTAACCGAGTGTGATCCATATCCCTCCGGCAAGTAAACACAAGGCCAGGGATACAGTGAGCCAGCTCTTGGCGCGTCGTGGAATCATCGTTAAATACCTCCCGTTGACAAGCATCTACAGCATGTATATGTTTGCAATGGGCTGATTATTAGTTAAAATATTTATATCAACTCTTGGAGGCTATGAATATGGACCAAAATGAGCAAAACGGCAAGAAACAGATTGCCTTGAATATCGTGAGTGCGAAGAGCAAACATAAAGGTTTCGGTGCAGGTTCCATTGATCTGAACAACCTTTCACCGGTTATTATTGATCAGGGCGAAGCCAAAATCGACGTTGGTGCAATGCACGCGAAGAGTAAAGTGGAACGAGGTATCAAATTCTCTACCAATCGTGAAGATGTTCCAAATGGACGCCAAGTATGGCTGGTATGGGTCGCTGTAGATCGCACGGAGCAAGGGCAGCTGTATGGCGGAGCAACGGCATGTGAGATGTGGATTGATACAGAAGCCAAACGGGGGTGGAAACTACTTGCGGATCACGTCAACCGGATGGATTATGCGATGAAACGCCGATTTATGCTGGATGAGCTGGGACCAGAAGACAGAGCGGCATTGAAGACTCTGCTGATCTCCCATAATGAAGAGTGGTGGAATGCATCCCCGGATGAATTGAAAGAGGCGCTTGTTTAGGGTGAAAAAGAACAAAGCAAAACAAGCCCCGAACCAGAATAACTGGGTTCGGGGCTTATTTTGTATTCAGTGCAGATGTAAGGATGGTTCTATACACACATCTGCATATTTATAAGATGTCCATTTTAGTAAATGGCATCATTATTACATGAGGCTCTATGACGCAATTAAGTCATTACGGATATGCGTCACTCCACCCACCAGCGTTTGAAATCACTCCACCAGGAATGCTTCTGCTCTTGAACTCCCTTTTGATTCTCTGCCGCACGTTCTTTTTCATCCTGCACAGCATCCAGTTTCTCTTTCTCGCCACGGCAGACTTCAGTGGGCTCAGTTCCTTGAATGAACACTTCCAGTCGCTTCTCTTCACAGCCGTTGCCTGCAAGCTTTCCGCTCTCCGGGTTGATGTAGACACTCACGACTTGATCAGGTACTGAGAAGATTTTGGGTGGTACACTTGCAAGGGCTTGTTCCGTAAACTGAGCAAAGATCGGGGCAGCGCGACGACCATCCGATGTGGAGATAGCTTTGCCCTGATCATAGCCAACCCATACAGCGGTGGACAGCTCTGGGGTGAATCCAACTAACCAGGCATCGGTATTCGTTGTTCCCGTTTTGCCAGCTACTGGGCGTTTAATTGTAGAAGATACCCGATTTCCCGTGCCACCGTTCTCGAACACACTCTCCATCAGACGTGTTAATACATAGGCTGCTGCCGGTTCAACCACTGTTTCTGCTTTGGTCTGCGGAGATTCGTACAACACTCGTCCTGCCGCATCTGTTATCTGTAGGATAGCTACGGGGGGTGTCCGTTGTCCTCCGGCAGCAATAACGGAGAAGGCGGAGGCCATCTCGAGCGGACTAACAGGTGAAGTGCCTAATGCTAGAGATGGCACAGGACTCAGCTTGCTTGTGATACCCAGATTCTGAGCCATGCTTACGACTTTCTCAGGGCCAACCTTCATAATAGTGTTCACTGCATAGATATTATCGGACGCAGCGATGGCTTGCCGGAGATCAATCTCGCCCAGATATTTATCACCGAAGTTTCCGGGTTTGTAGGTTTTGCGATCATTGTCATAATGAAAGAGCGTAGGCTGACTGTTGAAAATGGATGCACTGGTAAGTTGTTTAGACGCCAAAGCAGCCAGATACATAATCGGCTTAAAGGCCGATCCCGGTTGACGTGTAGTTGCCAGCGCATGATTGATCTGATTGATGCGATAGTTTTTGCCGCCAACCATAGCTTTAATGTAGCCAGTACGAGGGTCGATGGACACAAGGGCTGTTTCCAGCTCGCTTTTGGCATCCATTTCTTTGGCAACAGCTGTTTCTGCAGCTCTCTGTACGCGTAAATCCAGCGTAGTATAGATGTTCAGCCCGCCGTGATCGAGCATCGCTTCGCTGATGCCCAGCTCCTTTACTACGAGACTTCGAATGTAGTCCCGGAAATAAGGCGCGTTCTCCACCGTCTTGCGCTCGCTCTCCGGTTTGAAGTTCAGCATCTCTTCGTAGGCGGTGTCTGCTTGTTTTTGCGTAATTTTGCCTGTTTCCATCATGGCTTTTAGCACGATCTTCTGCCGATCCTTGGCATTTTTCATATGGTTGTAGGGTGAATAGTAGGTTGGCCCTTTCGGGATACCTGCAAGCATGGCGCTCTCGGCCAGATCCAGCTTTTTAGCGGATTTACCAAAATACATCTGCGCAGCCGCTTCGATACCATAGGCACCGTGACCATAATAAATTTCATTCAGATACATCTGCAAAATTTCATCTTTGCTGTATTTCATCTCAAGCTGTGCAGTATACATGGCTTCTTTGACTTTACGTGTCCATGTTTTCTCGTGGGACAGGTAGAGATTACGTGCAAGCTGTTGGGTCAGTGTACTTGCTCCTTGAGACATCCGCATGTGTTGAATATTGACAAGGACCGCTCGTCCCATGCCTTGAATGTCGAATCCGAAGTGCTGCCTGAATTTGCGATCCTCTACAGCTAGCGTAGCGTTCACCAAATCAGGAGTAATATCCTGAAGTTGAACGGGAATCGAATCCTTGCCGCCAGCGGAGAAGGTGGCGATGACTTCACCCTGGCTGTCTAGCAGTCTGGAATTGCGGTCAGAATCGGCGAGGGGCAGACTGGTTGCGTATAGATATACCAAAATGGCAGCTGTGGCAACAAGGCCGAGCACCATAAGTATGGATAGATATTTGATGAATTGGAGTACGCGGAACCCGCGTTTGCGGGTCTTGACACTTGGCTTGTTCATGGAACGGGCTCCTCTCTTTTCTTTCCAGTATGGGACTGGATTAACCGGGATATTCAATTGGTCTGCGAAGTGAACAAATTCTAGCGAATTTTGGCCTGAAAACCGTTTTACAGTTGAATCGTCTATCGCGTATAATGCAAAAGGGTAATGAAAAGGTAGGGTTCGGCACAACATACTAAAGCATGTGTGGACGAACAGACCAGTGATTATGCAATTTTAAATGATCACTCATTACTTTTACGGAAAGAAGGTAGCGATCATGGAATTGTGGTTTACAGAAAAGCAGACCCCTGTGTTCGGAATTACCGCAAAGATTAAGCAGACTTACGTCACGGAGCAAACGGATTTTCAGGACCTCGCAATGGTTGAAACCGAAGAATTCGGCAACATGCTTGTACTGGACGGCATGGTGATGACGACGGTAAAGGACGAGTTTGTATATCATGAAATGGCGGCACATCCGGCCTTGAACACTCACCCAAATCCGAAAAAAGTGCTGGTGGTTGGCGGCGGTGACGGCGGTGTAATCCGTGAAGTCATCAAACATGCGGCTGTAGAAAAAGCAGTTCTCGTCGAAATCGACGGTAAAGTGATCGAATATTCTAAAACGTATTTGCCTGAGATCGCTGGCAAGCTCGATGAGCCGAACGTTGAAGTGCTCGTTAACGATGGTTACATGCATATTATTGAACATAAAGATGAGTACGATGTTATTATCGTAGACTCAACAGAACCTGTAGGCCCGGCTGCTCCGCTTTTCGAGCGCGGTTTCTATCAGGGGATCTATGAAGCGCTCAAAGAAGACGGGATCTTCGTTGCCCAGACGGACAACCCTTGGTTTAAGGCGGATCTGATCCAGAAGGTGAACAAAGACGTCAAAGAAATCTTCCCGATCGTACATGTGTACGGCTGTAATATTCCAACCTACCCAAGTGGCCTATGGACATTTACCATGGGCAGCAAAAGGCATGATCCACTTGCGGTGGACGAGGCTCAAATTCCGGAGATGGATACAAGGTATTACTCTCCGCGTCTGCACAAAGCGGCATTTGTACTTCCAAAATTCGTGGAAGATTTAACGAAATAAAGGGGAAATGAAAAATGAAACTGGATCAAGCTTATTCAGGAAACGTATTTATTTGCAGCTCTGAAGATTATGAAAACTCAAAAGCGGTTATCTACGGCATGCCGATGGACTACACCGTCAGCTTCCGACCGGGTTCGCGTTTCGGCCCGGCTCATATCCGTCAGGCATCGGTTGGACTTGAAGAGTACAGCCCGTATCTGGATAAAAGTATCGTGGATATGACTTATTTTGATGCTGGAGATCTACTTTTGCCGTTCGGTAACGCGGGACGCAGCCTTGAGGTTATTCATGAATACATCGGCAGCCTGCTGGCAGACGACAAGTTCCCGATTGGCCTTGGTGGTGAGCACCTCGTGACTTGGCCCGTGATTCAACAGATGTACAAGAAATATCCGGATCTGATCCTGATCCACATTGATGCACATGCAGACCTTCGCGAAAACTATGAAGGCGAGCCCCTATCTCACTCAACACCTGTGCGTAAAGCTGCTGAGCTAATGGGTGGTCAAAATATTTATCAATTCGGTATCCGTTCCGGCTCCCGTGAGGAATTCCAGTACGGCCGCGAGAATATTAACTTCTACCCGTTTGAAGTAGCGGCTCCAATGAAGGAAGCTCTGCCGAAGATGGGCAACCGTCCAGTGTATGTAACCATTGATATTGACGTGCTTGATCCGTCTGCTGCACCAGGAACAGGAACAGCAGAAGCAGGCGGCATCACATCCAAAGAGCTGCTTGAAGCCGTTCATATGATTGCTGGATCGGATGTGAATGTTGTGGGCTGCGACTTGGTGGAAGTGGCACCAATCTATGACCCGACGCAACAGACACAGATTGTAGCTGCCAAGTTGATTCGTGAAATGCTGCTTGGATTCGTGAAGTAAGTGAACTTAACTTCTGTTTCGGGCTATGATATACTGAACACACAAGTAATTCAGTAATATATTCATGAATATATTACAGTCGGAAAGTATAGGGTATGCGGGTTCGACCATATACTAAATAAAGAGTCATTACCGCGCCAACGGTAATGACTCTTAGGACCCGAAAGGCTGGGATTGCCACGGCGTGCAAGAATTAAATAGTGCTATTCAAGCAAAACCCACCGTAGGCGGCTAACCTTATGAGGTGGGTTTTCGCTTGTTCCGAAGCTTTTTGCGTAACCAACGATACAGCTTTCGTCCGCTCAGCACAATACTGAGGATCGCAGCGACCCATCGGATTACATCAAGCCACGCCACAAGTTTGACCATCGACGTCACCTCCTTTCGGAAAGCAGCGCCGTGATCGGAAAACATCCACACTCAATCATAAGTCCATACCTTTAATTATAGCACATATGTTCCCCAAATGGTTTGTTATCATAAAGAATGGAGTCGAAGACAAAGGCTCGTCTTTTAAGCGGAAATATAAAGGTTATAACGACCATGGGTAATGAAGAAACCGGGTTAACATAACTTATTGCACACCACTTTTAACCGGATGGACGTCATCATGGGTAAAGGTGGTTTTTTTCTTGCAAAATTGTCACCTGCTTTCACCCGATTTGTTACGTTATGATGCGCGATTTAGGGTAAAACGTTAGAAGGAGGTGTTACCGATGAGAATGAAAACAACCAAGAACACCGAGACATGGAAACGAGCAAGTATAATAACTCTAGCACTCACACTGATATGGGGAACGGGATTGATGCATACATTACCTGATGCCGGCGCAACATCTTCTGCGGCAACATGCGGCACAGGAGATCATGGATTGACATCAGACTTAAAAAAAGGCAGTGGCGTGGAAGAGCAGCAGTTGCGATTCACGGATATTGACTTTCTTAATCCGAATACCGGACGAGCCGCAGGCGAGGGGTTCCTGATTGGAACCTCGAATGCGGGGTGTACATGGCAATCCATCTATACCGGGCAGTGGCAGTTTAAACAGCTGGATTTTCCGAATAACGTTACCGGTTATGCACTTGCAGGCACGAAAGACTCTACAGTAACCTATCTTATTCGTACGGATGATGGGGATTCACATTGGAAGAGACTTGATACGCCGGGCAAAGCACCATTCAAGCAGATTGATTTCAGGGATAAAAATACGGGCTACGGTTACACCTATAACGGGGCATATCGAACTGCCGATGGCGGTGTGACATGGAGTAAAATAGCTACACCAGCCAACACGAGGGCCGCTACGTTTACCACAGACAAGCTGGGATATGCGGTTGTAGCTGTACCCGGATCGGGTTATAAGCTTGAGAAGACGAGCGATGGAGGCAAGAACTGGACTACGACTCTTCTGGTTAAATCCGATACATGGAACAGAGCAGAATTGTATGCGAATGAATATCTGGTATATGCTATCCTGTATGGCGATGCGGGCATGTCCCAACAATCCTATTCACTCTATGCGAGCGGTGATCAAGGGACACACTGGAGACAGGTTTTTGCCCAATCAACAGCAGGAGCAGGTCCAGCTCCTGGTGCTAATCAAGAGGGCAAAGGAACCGGACCGGCTAACCCCGGTGGACATCCGGGCAACATGGCACTGATTGGCAACCAGACTGCTTATCTCTCTGCTGGATCGCCAGCGGCAGACAAGGTTGGGATTGGACGTTCCTTTGATGCAGGTTCCACGTGGAAAAACATTGATCTGAAAGTTAAAGGCTACAGCTCCCGTATCTCATTCCCGGCAGCCAAGACTGGCTGGCTTGTTGTGACCAGTGGGAATGCACCTGCCGTTTATGCAACAACAGATGGTGGAATGACATGGTTACCAAAAATTTTATTTCAGTCAGAACAAAATTAACAAATTATAAAATGAATTAATGTATCAGCTAATTCATAGCAAAAACGATCTATGTGTATTTTTAATTGAATTAAAATGATGTAACATCATAATGAGCCCTTTTCCTGAGAATTCATAAGGAAAAGGGCTTTTTGTTCAGGAAATAAAAGGGTTGAAAGCTGTCTCGAAACAGGTTATTGTAAGCGTTGACAACATATTTCAAGGAGGTTGAAATAATGGTTAATGTTATTTTAAAAGCTGATTCAGACAAAGGATTAATAAATCGCAATATATATGGTCACTTTTCCGAGCATTTGGGACGTTGTATTTACGAAGGATTATGGGTAGGAGAAGATTCACCTATTCCAAATACGGAAGGGATACGTAATGATGTGCTTTCGGCGCTCCAGAAGCTGAACATTCCTGTGCTTCGCTGGCCGGGCGGATGTTTTGCCGATGAGTATCACTGGAAAGATGGTGTGGGTCCTAAAAGTAAACGTGCGCGTATGATCAATACTCACTGGGGCGGCGTAGAGGAGAACAACCATTTTGGTACACATGAATTCATGAGATTATGTGAGTTGCTAGGGGCAGAACCTTATATCAGCGGCAACCTGGGTAGCGGAACCGTGCAGGAAATGCAGGAGTGGGTAGAGTACATTACGTTTGATGGTGAGTCTCCTATGGCGAACTGGCGGAAGCAAAACGGTCGGGAAGAACCGTGGAAGCTGAAGTATTTTGGTGTCGGCAATGAGAACTGGGGCTGTGGTGGCAACATGCGTCCAGAGTATTATGCGGATGAATATCGTCGTTATGCTACATATGTACGTAATTATTCAGGAAATCAGATCTATAAAATTGCTTGTGGACCGAACGATAGCAACTATGAGTGGATGGAAGTGTTGATGCGGGAAGCAACCCGTTTCATGGATGGCATCAGTCTTCATTATTACACGATTCCAACAGGTGTGTGGGAAGACAAAGGGAACGCTACCGGTTTTGGAGAGGGTGAATGGTTTACCACGTTGAAGAAAACCTTGTTTATGGATGAATTGCTCGTAAAACACTCCGAGATTATGGACAAATATGATCCAGAAGGTCGAGTAGGGATCATCGTAGATGAGTGGGGCACATGGTACAACGTTGAGCGAGGAACTAATCCGGGGTTTCTCTATCAGCAGAATACAATGCGTGATGCTGTGCTGGCGGCGGTGAATCTAAACATTTTCAACCAGCATAACAAACGGGTGCATATGGCCAATCTGGCCCAGATCGTCAATGTACTGCAATCCCTTGTGCTCACTGAAGGGGATAAAATGCTCCTGACGCCGACGTACCACGTGTTTGATATGTATCAGGTGCATATGGATGCGCAGCGTCTGGATCTTAGCTATGATAGCCCGGGATATACATTTGGAGAAGAGACGATTCCACAGCTTAGCTTGTCGGCATCTCGCAACAAAGATGGGGTTATTCATGTGACGGCATGTAATCTGAGTCATACGGATGAGCTTGAAGTGGTATGCCAGCTTGAGGCAGGTCAAGCAGCGAGTGTGGCGGGGCAGGTTCTGCATAACGCTGACTTCGGGGCTTATAATACGTTTGAACAGCCGGATCAGGTGAAACCTGTAGCTTGGGAAGGGCTTATTTTGGAGAATAATACATTGCGTTTCGTGTTACCTCCGGCTTCTGTTGGTCTGGTCGTTGTCCAGGGTTAAGGTATGAAATCCTTCGGATACGAACATCAGCAGCAGATCAGTGGGAGAAGAAATGAACCCTGTAAAGGGTGTGACAGTCAGTATGATATTCATATCAGTGATGCCAAAATGGCACGTCTGGTGGAGATCGCTTCACGCTCTCGCGAAACAGTAGAGGCTAATGAGTATGAACGGCGGCTTGTCATCTGCTCTGCCTGTCCGGATCTACAGTACGGAACAACATGCCGGCATTGCGGCTGCCTTGTACAAGTGCGTGCCAAACTGGCCGAGTCAACATGTCCCTTCCCATTTCAATCGCAGTGGATATGAATAGAGTTCATCATTTTCAGTTTGGAACAGGGTATACATGTATGTTGATATATTGCCTAAACACGTGTCATTATAATGAAGCAAGTGAGCAAGTCTCATGAAGCAAAGTGGCAAAATGAATGAAGTCAGATAGCCAGATGATGAAGCAAGATAACAAGATAGATGTGAATTAAGGGAGGGTTGCACGATACGGGTGCGGCTCTCCTTTTTGATGTCATAACAAAAAACTCTGAATTTGGATTTGAATTGAGCGGGTGAACTGGATATAGTTATACAGTAGAGTGTAGGAGAGTAAGTTATTCGGAATATGAGCGTGTATAGCGACACAACCATACAGGAAGGGCTGTTCTCACCGGCCGTCCTGATTTTGCGTCGCCTCGAATATAATGGAGGTTAACATTCATGTCGAAGATGCGTCCGGTTCAGATCCGGCTGCACAGCCGTTATGAAGGGGAAGATGTACTGCAGGAAATGCAGGGAGAAGCGGTGGTCAAGGGGGCATACTTGTATGTTCGTTACGAAGAACCACAGGCTGGACCCGAGGGAGGCATGACCCGTACAACATTGAAGCTGGGCGGACAATCCATCAAGATTATACGTCATGGTGAGGTGGAATCGGAGCAGACGTTCGAATTGAACCGTAAGCTTCCGGGTTTCTACCGTTCACCATATATGTCGTTTGCCCTGTCCACGCATACACAGAAGCTGGAACTTTCCATTCAGGGATTGAGCGCACGCGCAGCGTGGAGCTACGACTTTTACCGCTTTGATGAAGAGGCCGGACATTTTGCGATTAGTTTGCATATACAGGAGGAACCAAATTCATGACACGTAATCCACTAGATACCATTAACGAACGGGTAAGTACTGCCATCGGCGACGCGATTGTGGCAGCCGGTATTGTAACACGAGAGGAAGTTCCAGCAATTACACTTGAAGTTCCTCGCGAGAAGTCACATGGAGACCTTGCTACCAATGCGGCGATGCAATTGACCAAAATTGCCAAGCGCAACCCTCGCCAGATCGCTGAGGAGATCATTGCCAACCTGAATCTTGCGGCAGCCGGAATTGAGAAGGCGGAGATTGCAGGGCCGGGATTTATCAACTTCAAATTGAACAAGAGCTATCTCTATCCCGTGCTGAACCTGGTACATGAGCAAGGCGAGAACTACGGAAGAATCGATGTTGGAGCGGGGAAAAAGGTAGAGATGGAATTTGTCAGTGCCAACCCGACAGGTAGTCTGCATCTCGGTCATGCCCGCGGAGCAGCTGTAGGGGATGCACTGTGCAATATTCTCGATTACGCAGGTTACGATGTAACTCGTGAGTATTACATTAATGATGCGGGTAACCAGGTATTTAACTTGGCGCGTTCCATTGAAGCGCGTTATTTGCAAGAACTCGGTCAAGAGGCCGAAATGCCGGAAGATGGCTACCATGGCGAAGACATTAAAGGTTTCGCGAAGGAACTGGTTGCTGAAAAGGGAGACAGCTTGCTGTCTATGCACCCAGGAGATCGCGCAGCATACTTCCGTGATTATGGTCTGGAGAGAGAACTCGACAAGATCAAACGTGACCTGAACCGGTTCCGTGTGAATTTTGATATCTGGTTCAGCGAAACGTCACTGTATGATAATGGTGAGGTGCTTCGCGTACTGGATGAGCTGCGTGACCGCAACGAAATTTATGAAAAAGACGGCGCAACCTGGCTGAAAACGATGCAATATGGTGATGACAAGGAGCGCGTACTGATCAAAAACGACGGTACGTATACTTACCTGACACCGGATATTGCATATCACCGCGATAAATACTCCCGTGGTTATGACACGATGATCAACATCTGGGGAGCGGACCACCACGGATATATCCCGCGTATGAAGGCAGCGATGCAAGCGCTGGGTAACGATCCAGACAAACTGGTTGTCTTGATTGCGCAGATGGTCAGTCTGTTCCAGAACGGTGAGAAAGTGAAAATGTCCAAACGTACAGGTAAAGCTGTAACAATGGAAGACTTGATGGATGAAGTGGGTATCGATGCCATCCGTTATTTCTTCACGATGCGCAGCATGGATTCCCATCTGGACTTTGACATGGATCTGGCGATTTCGACATCCAATGAAAATCCGGTGTTCTACGTGCAATATGCACATGCGCGTGTATGCAGTGTGTATCGTCAAGCTGAAGAGCAAGGCATCGAGCTGCTGCCGCTGGCACAGATTGATCTGTCCAAGCTGACTACCGAGCATGAGTACGACCTTCTTCGCAAAATGGGTGAACTGCCTGAGGAGATTGCAGCAGCGGCTACAGGTTATGCGCCGCACCGCATCGTTCGTTATGTCTACGAACTGGCATCCCTGTTCCATAGTTACTACCGGGCTGATCGCGTCATTACCGAAGACGCAGAGCAGACCCAGGCGCGCCTGGCGTTGATCGGTGCCGTTCGTACCGTCATCGCGACAGCGCTCCGTCTGGTGGGCGTATCCTCACCAGACAAAATGTAACCCCTTCGGCCCCGCGGCGGCAGCACCATGCCGCTGGGCCGAAGGCAAAGTCTCCATGCCCCGCGCGAGCAGTTGCTTGTGCGCGGGCATGGAGACTTTTTTGTGCCTGCTGCGCAAGGCGTGCCCGGCATATGCCGGCATCCATTGCTGCGCAGCATAGGTGTGCCGGCGGCTCGTGGCATGCACCGCCGGTTTACCCACCGCCCTCTTGCATCAGCTTGAGGGCGTCTAGCTCACCACCGCGAATTTTACTCTTCGCGGTGGTGCTTTTTCGGGCGCGCAGCGGAACCGTCGCGCGCTTTACAAGCGTCTTGATCTCGGCTGGAGACAAGCCGGGATGTCTGGCGAGCAGCAGGGCGATTGCACCGCTAACATGGGAGGTTGCCATGGATGTGCCGCTCATCTCATGATGTTTGCCTTGCACCCAAGAGGACACAATTTTATCGCCAGGGGCATAGACATCCACATAAGCCCCGCGATTGCTGAATGAAGCAATCCGTCTGTTTTTGTCGGTTGCACCGACAGAGATGGTTTGCGGATATCGAGCAGGATAATCGATACTGCGTCGTTTGCCGTCATTTCCTGACGAGGCTACAATGACGATTCCTGCATGATATGCACGGTTGACCACATCAAGCAAAGATTTACTGCGTGTTTTCATGCCAAAACTCATATTGATAATATCGACCTTGTTGCGTACACACCAGTCGATGCCGAGGACGATGTCGGAGACATAAGCCGAGCCGTTGTGATCGAAGGCTTTGACCGGGTAGATCAGAGCGCGCGGGGCAACACCGATCATGCCTTCCATGCTGTTCGCGGCGGCGATTGTTCCCGCAATATGGGTGCCGTGCCCGTTGTCATCATGGGGAAGCAGGCTTCGATTCAAAAGATTGATGCCACGGGCAAGGGAATATCGCAGATCAGGATGGTGGTAATCTGCTCCTGTATCAATAACGCCAATTTTGATCCGGTGCCCTGTTGAAACAGACCACACCTTGGGGGCACGGATCTGTTTGACTCCCCAGGGGATACCTTGAGGGGTAGTTGGTTTGTTGTGTAGTGCGGTAGAATGCAGTACGACAGGGGTATCTTTCTCTACCGTGATGTCATCTGCATAACGATATAACACGTCTGGGCGCTGTACAGGGGCAATGAGGGTTCTAGCCAACCGGGACGCTCCGACGCCTCCCAGATCGGCGAATTCATTGCGCATTCGGGATAATTCAACGAGACAGGCCTCGTACTGCTGTGGTTTGGCGAAACGAATCAGATAGCGTCCTCCGTGTTCAGGCTCGGGGCATCTCATTCCGTCAATCAACTGATGCAATAAACCGGTATAGTCCATTATGGGCTGCCCCCTTCGGGATGAACATGCTGAGGTATTCTATGAATGCGTTCATCCCGGCGCATGGGGAACTTGCCCTTTTTTTACAAAAACATATTCTCTCCGTGTCAAAACGGGCGCAGGAACATATGATGGATGGAGGGCTAGAGGGCTCTTGCGGGGAACCTGGTGAGGAGCAATCCTACGAGGGTATACAGTCAGAAGGCGGAGGGGACTCCGTCTTTTACATATGATTTCTATTTTGGTCCTTCAGGAGATAGGCCACCGTAGTATTGAGCAGATCGGCAGATGGATTAAAAGATGATTGTGCAAATATGGAACATGCTTACATAAAAACTTGCTTTTTAACGCTAAATAGGTTTTACTTAGGTTTGTTAATGGATATGTTATACGTAACGTTCCAGTTTGCAGGGGATATAAAGTGAATTATGTGTGAGAGGAAGTGTCTTTAGTGAGTACCTCACTCAATTTGAAAATTGATAAAGAAAAGGTAAAAGAGATCCCTTTGGTGGATCTAGCTTTTATGGTGCTGAAAGCGGCCAATACGCCGTATTACTACCGGGATTTGATGAATGAGGTAGCGAAGCAGCGCGGAATGACGGATGAAGAGATCAACGAGTATATTGCCCAGCTGTATACCGAAATTAATATCGATGGCCGTTTTGCATGCGTCGGTACGAGTCTGTGGGGATTGAAACGCTGGTATCCGGCTGGATCAGAAGATTCCATGACAGGTGCGAAGCGTCCGCGTATCATCAACGATGAAGATGATGATCTGGAAGACGAAGACTTCGGTGAAGAGGAAGACAGCTACAACAGCGATGAAGACTTCGATAGCACAGATGATGATCAGGACGAAGATGAAGAAGAAGAAGAAGAAGAAGATGACATCTTTGACGAAGACGACAGCGAAGAAGAAGTGCTGGTTGAAGATGACGATCTGGAAGATGAAGACCTCGATGAAGACGATGAAGAGTCCGAAGATGAGGATGAATTTGACGACGATTCTAAATAATCGCTAGTCCTTTTTGGTGTCTAATATTTACCCGTTTTCCCCCCTATAGTCAGCCTTGACAGCGGGCGGGGTAACGGGTAAACTATTGCATGGGCTTATGAATGAGCGAGAATATATTTATGTTTTTTTAGAGAAAGTGCCCCGTCCTGCGGGAGTACTTTCTTTTTGTATTTTTAGAGGCAGAATGATGTTAAACGATTACTTTTCCGACTGCTCCCGGCCAAACCTTTTCGGCCTCTTTTTTTGTATGTTCAAACAAGAAATGCAGCCTATAGGTGATGCTCGGTTTGGGGACAAGCGTGGATGAAGGCTCCCGGAAAGTTTGCATTATTTTTTGCCAGGAATGATGTGTAGTTAAAGCCGTCTTCGCTGAGAAGAGCAGATCGCAGGTTTAGTTAATTTCTGCCAGTGCTCTTTTTAACGATGATTACCTGGGAAACGGGTTACGATAACACCATATATCGCCTGAATTTCTGTACTTATATTAGGAGGGTAATAACAGTGACAAAGTATATTTTCGTGACGGGCGGAGTTGTGTCCTCCCTGGGCAAAGGGATTACAGCAGCCTCGCTGGGCAGATTGCTGAAGAACAGAGGTCTCAAGGTAACGATTCAAAAATTCGATCCATACATCAACATTGACCCGGGAACGATGAGTCCTTATCAGCATGGTGAGGTATTCGTAACAGATGATGGTGCAGAGACGGATCTGGACCTTGGCCACTATGAGCGTTTTATCGACATTAATCTCTCCAAAAACAGCAATGTCACGACAGGTAAAGTGTACTCTTCCGTTATCAGCAAGGAGCGTCGCGGAGAGTATCTGGGCGGTACAGTTCAAGTGATTCCGCACATCACCAACGAGATCAAAGAGCGTGTATTCCGCGCTGGGCGTGAAGCGGGTTCGGATGTGGTGATTACCGAGATTGGCGGCACAGTGGGCGATATTGAAAGTTTGCCATTCCTGGAAGCGATTCGTCAGATCAAGAGTGATGTAGGTCGTGACAACGTGATGTACATTCACGTTACGTTGATTCCATACATCAAAGCTGCGGGTGAAGTGAAAACAAAACCGACACAACACAGTGTGAAGGAATTGCGCAGCATCGGTATTCAGCCGAACGTTATCGTTTGCCGTACGGAATATGAGTTGTCCAAGGACATGAAAGCCAAAATCGCACTTTTCTGTGATATTGACGAGAATGCGGTAGTCGAATGCCGTGATGCAAGCACATTGTATGAAGTACCGCTTAACCTTCGTGAAGAAGGACTAGATGAGATCGTCGTTAACCACCTGAAGCTGACTACTCCTGCACCGGATATGAGCGAGTGGGAAGGTCTGGTCAACCGGATTAGCAAGCTGGAGCGCACGGTTGAGATTGCGATCGTTGGTAAATATGTAGCATTGCATGACGCATACCTGAGTGTCGTAGAGTCCCTGTCACATGCAGGTTTTGCTTCCAATGCAGAGGTGAAGATCCGCTGGGTTCACTCTGAAGATATTACAGATGAAAACGTTGGTGACATGCTGCACGGTGTTGGCGGGATTCTCGTTCCTGGTGGTTTCGGTGACCGGGGTATTGAAGGTAAAGTTTCTGCGATCCGTTATGCTCGTGAGAAAAATATTCCATTCTTCGGTATTTGCCTTGGTATGCAGGTTTCCGTTATTGAGTATGCACGTTCCATCGTTGGATTGAACGGAGCGAACAGTTCCGAGATCAACCCGGCTACGGAGTTCCCGGTAATTGATCTTTTGCCAGAGCAAAAAGATATCGAAAACCTGGGCGGTACGATGCGTCTTGGTCTGTACCCTTGCAAGCTGCAAGAAGGTTCTTTGGCGATGGCTTGTTATGATGATGAACTGGTATATGAAAGACACCGTCACCGGTATGAGTTCAACAATGAATACCGTGAAGCGATTGAAAAAGCGGGTCTCGTTATTTCCGGTACATCACCGGATGGACGCCTGGTTGAGATTGTGGAACTTCCTGGACACCCTTGGTTCCTGGCTGTGCAGTTCCACCCGGAATTCACTTCCCGTCCAAATCGTCCGCAACCACTGTTCCGTGAGTTCGTGAAAGCTTCTCTGGAGAATGCGGAGAAATAATAAATTCATTCGTTGAAATACTGATTTTATAAGGATGGTTCTCGTTGCTATTATGGCGCGGAAGCATCCTTTTCTTTTTTAGTAAAGATGTAGATTGATTTAGCCTTGGTCAATTTGAGATAATAGAAGGATTTTAATGGAAGAGGTAGAATACTTATCATGACGACTATGGGATAGTTATCCAGATACAATATGTATATGCTTTCCTAATTCTAGGAGGTTACAGCGTGGAAGAGAAAAAAGTTCTGATTGTTGATGACCAAAACGGTATTCGAATTCTACTAATGGAAGTGTTCAGCAGCGAAGGGTATAACACATTTCAGGCGGCAAATGGCAAGATCGCGCTCGAAATCGTCAACAAGGACAAGCCTGACCTGGTTTTGCTGGATATGAAAATTCCGGGCATGGATGGGTTGGAAATACTGAAGCATATCAAGGCGATCGACCCCGATATTAAGGTAATTATGATGACAGCGTATGGAGAACTAGACATGATCAAGGAAGCTACCGATCTTGGTGCGCTTATGCATTTCACAAAACCGTTCGACATTGATGAGATGCGTGTGGCCGTTAATATGCAACTTCGTAACGGTGCTGCAAACAAGTGCAGCTAAATCCTGTAGATACAGGATTTTTTTGCGTCATTCACCAATCTATGTCTAATCATGAGAAAATGAGGTATTTCACCTGATTCCATAGGGAATATTGAAAATGGTAACGCCATCATGCTGTGTCTCTGAAAACTGTGCTGCAAAGCACAGCATTTTTGCAAATGCTTGTTTAGTATTTGACATGGGATGTGGTATAATAAGCCCGTATGTGATTTCGGCTAAAAACCATAGACACAACCCAAACCCCTAGGAGGATTGAAACCATGCCATTAGTATCTATGACAGACATGTTGAACAAAGCACTTGAAGGTAAATATGCAGTTGGTCAATACAACATCAACAACCTTGAGTGGACTCAAGCGATTCTTGCTGCCGCTGAAGAAGAGAAATCCCCAGTAATTCTGGGCGTATCCGAAGGTGCAGCACGTCACATCGGTGGCTTCTACACTGTAGTCAAAATGGTAGAAGGACTCATTCACGACATGAAAATCTCCGTACCAGTTGCGATCCACCTGGACCACGGTTCAAGCTTCGACAAATGTAAAGAAGCAATCGATGCAGGATTCACATCCGTAATGATCGACGGTTCTCACCACTCCATCGATGAGAACATCGAAATGACTAAAAAAGTAGTTGAATATGCACACGCTAAAGGCGTTTCTGTAGAAGCTGAAGTAGGTACTGTAGGCGGACAAGAAGACGACGTTATCGGTGGTATTCAATATGCTGACCTGAACGAGTGCATTCGCATCGTTAAAGAAACAGGTATCGACACTTTGGCACCAGCTCTGGGTTCCGTTCACGGTCCTTACCAAGGCGAGCCAAACCTCGGCTTCAAAGAAATGGAAGAAGTTCGTGACGCGGTACAAGTTCCACTCGTATTGCACGGTGGTACAGGTATTCCTAAGCACGATATCGATAAAGCAATCTCCTTGGGTACTTCCAAAATCAACGTGAACACAGAGAATCAAATCTCGTTCACTAAAGCAGTTCGTGAAGTGCTTGCAGCAAAACCAAATGCTTACGATCCACGTACGTTCATCGTACCAGGTCGCGAAGCAATCAAAGAAACCGTTAAAGGTAAAATCCGTGAGTTTGGTTCTAACAACAAAGCGTAATTTATCTTTACCAGTTCCATACTGTGAAATGGAAGAACACCGCCTAGCCGGTGTCTTTCCATTTTCACACCTTATTTCTACATCGTTAGCCATCAGCACGTATTGCCGTTCATCGGCTGCAAAACACGTAGGGGGACATTAAGCTTTATGGAAAAATTGATGATTAGTGGCGGACGTCCGTTACAGGGAACTGTAACTATAAGCGGCGCCAAAAACAGCGCCATTGCACTTATTCCTGCAGCATTGCTTGCCGAGTCAGAGGTCGTGTTGGATAACTTGCCGTTACTCAGTGACGTGGCCGTGTATGCAGAAATTTTGGAGGAACTTGGAGCGCGTGTAACTTGGGAAGGCAGTCAGATGAAAATTGACCCTTCCGATATTAAATCAATTCCGATGCCGAACGGTCCCGTCAAGAAGCTTCGTGCTTCGTATTATATGATGGGTGCACTGCTTGGGCGTTTTAAAGAAGCAACAATAGGTTTGCCTGGAGGTTGTAATTTTGAGCCTCGTCCAATAGATCAACATATCAAAGGGTTTGAAGCGCTTGGCGCAACAGTAACCAATGAACATGGCTCCATCCATTTGCATGCCAAAGAGCTGCGAGGAGCTAAGATATATCTGGATGTAAGCAGTGTTGGTGCGACCATCAACATTATGCTGGCGGCCACTCGTGCCAAAGGCTCTACAATTATTGAAAATGCGGCTAAAGAGCCTGAGATTATAGATGTAGCAACACTTCTCAATTCCATGGGTGCCAGCATCAAAGGTGCGGGTACAGAAACGATCCGAATTGAAGGAGTTTCGGAGCTTAAGGGTTGCCGTCACTCTATCATCCCGGACCGAATTCAGGCGGGTACGTATATGATTGCCGCAGCTGCGACACGCGGAGATGTACTCATAGATAATGTCATCCCTAAACATTTGGAAGCTTTAACGGCCAAGTTGCTGGAGATGGGAGTGGGGATCGAGGAACTGGATGAGAGCATCCGGGTCATTGGACAGCCACATTACAGTCATGTTGATGTAAAAGCGCTGGTGTATCCAGGGTTCCCAACGGATCTTCAATCACCAATGACCAGTGTCTTAACACAGGCAACGGGTGTGAGTGTACTCAGCGATTTTGTTTACAGCAATCGGTTCAAACATGTGCCTGAGCTGGTTCGCATGGGTGCTAAAATCCGTGTGGAAGGCAGATCGGCGATTATTGAAGGCAGTGCCCTGAATGCTGCTAAAGTGAAAGCTTCTGATCTTCGCGCCGGTGCAGCTTTGGTCATTGCAGGACTTACCGTCAGTGAGGGTGTAACTGAGGTGACGGGTGTTGAATTTATTGATCGTGGATACGATCATTTGGTAACGAATCTACGTTTGCTTGGTGCTGATGTGTGGCGAGAAACCGAATAAACGTTTATGGGGGCAGCATCGTGTAGATTTCGCTAGAAGCGTGTTTATAGCGGTGCTGCATAACCTATAATAGAATGGGGTATACTATTCTAATAGATTTTGAATTCTCTTCCGGATATGATGAACTGTAACAGGTTCTTTGCCGGAGGGTCTTTTTTTGAAACAAACAACATAAGGCTTTATGAACACATCATTCCTTATATTGTTTTTGAAGATCATTCCCTTTCTCCAATCCCCGGATTTGTTTGAACCTGCGCTTCATAGCCGGTCTTCCCGGATCGATCGCCCCATGTTTGGAGTTCACTCATTAAGGATTATGCCATGTAATGGCCATTCCACCCGGAAACTTACACACCAAGACATGTATTTGCATTATAACGGTTACATTCCGTACAATGGATAGAAGAGATTGTGGTAGAACTACTTTCTATGGCTTGAATGAGCTAACGAAACTATCCATTTCACGGACTCATTAATTGAATAGGTGGTTATTATATGGATCTGCAAATTTCCGATTTGGAAGAAATGAAATTAACGGACCTCTATAAGCTGGCGAAAAAATACCAGATTCCTTATTACGGGACCCTTAAAAAGAAAGAGTTAATCTTTGCTATACTCCGTGCACAAGCGGAACAAAGTGGTTTGATGTTTATGCAGGGTGTGCTCGAGATTTTACCTGAAGGTTACGGCTTCTTGAGGCCAATCAACTACTTGCCAAGCACAGAAGATATTTATATCTCAGCTTCACAGATTCGCAAGTTTGATCTACGGACGGGTGACCTTGTATCAGGTAAGTGTCGAACGCCAAAAGAGAATGAGAGATATTTCGGTCTATTGCAAGTTAACGCTGTGAATGGTGAGAATCCATCGGCGGCTGCGGAGAGACTTCACTTCCCGGCATTAACCCCACTGTATCCGCAGAAGAAACTGGTTCTTGAAACATCCCCGAGCCATTTATCCACACGTATTATGGATGTGCTTGCCCCTGTAGGATTGGGACAACGTGGATTGATTGTAGCACCTCCCAAAGCCGGTAAAACGCTTCTCCTCAAAGAAATTGCCAACAGTATCTCAACTAACAATCCAGAAATTGAACTTTTTGTCCTGTTGATTGATGAACGTCCAGAGGAAGTAACGGATATGTCTCGTTCGGTAAAAGGGGAAGTTGTTGCTTCCACGTTTGATGAGCTGCCCGAGAATCATATTAAAGTAGCGGAACTAGTGCTGGAGCGTGCACTGCGTTTGGTTGAAGCTAAGAAGGATGTCGTTATTTTGCTGGATAGTATTACACGTCTGGCCCGTGCATATAACCTGGTCATTCCGCCATCTGGACGTACACTAAGTGGTGGTATTGATCCAGCAGCATTCCACCGTCCGAAGCGTTTCTTTGGTTCCGCTCGTAATGTAGAGGAAGGCGGCAGCTTGACCATTTTGGCAACAGCGTTAATTGATACGGGATCGCGTATGGATGACATCATTTATGAAGAATTTAAAGGTACGGGTAATATGGAGCTTCATCTGGATCGCAAATTGGCTGAACGCCGTATTTTCCCTGCCATTGATATTCGCCGTTCCGGTACACGCCGTGAAGAGGTACTGCTTAGCAAGGAAGAGCTCGATACGATCTGGGCTATTCGTAAAAATATGAATGATTCCCATGACTTCGTTGAAGGTTTCTTGAAGAAACTACGTAATAGTAAAACGAACGCCGAGTTCTTGGCTGCTTTTGATGCGGCTGGTAACAGTTCTTCCAGCAATGCGGGAACAACAACTACTCGTCGCTCCCCAAGACAGACAGCTACATCGGGAACATCGAATTAACATTTGAGTCGCAGTCTATTCTATATAACAGAGCCACGATTAGGTAATACCAATGGATGAACTGGCATGTCTTTATAGAATGGCTGCGTCATTATACACTCGTCGTTAGGTTTAACTCAATAGATGTGAGGAGAACATCATGTATTTAGTATACGCAGATGAAAAAGGTAATGTTTTTGATCATCCCTCCCTATACGGGCTTGCCCGCAGCGGAGATATGATTGTGGAGATTATGGAGGATGAGTTGATTCCTCTGCCGGAAGGTGCAACATTGGTTGGACTTCCGAGTACCCGGCCAATTGGTATGGACCCGGATACGGGCGAGATGCTGCCGTTGCCAAGTGACACACAAGCCGTAGGTGCACTGTTGCCGCAAGGTTTCACGCGTCTGTGCTTGCCTGGTTATGTGAAGACTGACAAGGAATATAAACTGCCTTTGTTTGGTTATTCGGCTGTCGTATGGAAAGATGGAGGTTTTTATGTTACAGCTTCCCAATCCGACATTCCGGAGAAATGGAACCCGATAAACTGTGATCGTGACGATGTTCGTTCGGGAGTTAAACGGTTTACCAAAAAGTATCCAGAGAACCGTCTATACACTCATCTCTCCAACTGTGCACTTGGTTATGAGTGTCTTACGTCTTCCAACACGTTCTTGAATCGCTGGGAGGGCGGTGTGCCAGTATCGTACTCATGTAATGCTGGCTGTTTCGGCTGTATCTCTGAACAGCCGGATGATAGTGGTTTTGTCTCACCACAAACCCGGATGAATTTCCGCCCGCGTGTGGATGAGATCGTAGAGGTGATGCTGGAGCATTTGAAAACGCCGGAATCTATTATTAGCTTCGGACAAGGATGTGAAGGCGAACCTTCCACACAGGCCAAGCTAATTATTGAGGCGATTCGGGAAGTGCGATCCATTACGGATATGGGCTATATCAACATTAATACCAACGCGGGATTGAATGATCATATTCGTGGCATTGTGGACGCAGGACTGGATCTGATGCGTGTAAGTACGATCAGTGCACTGGATGATCATTATAATGCATATTACAAACCACGTGGGTACACACTCGCTAATGTAGAGAAGTCCATGAAGTACGCTGCAGAGCAGGGAGTATATACGTCCATCAACTACCTGATCTTCCCGGGTGTAACGGATCGTGAGGAAGAGATCGAGGCGATGATTGAGTTTGCTCGCCGGACTAACCTTCGTTTGATTCAGATGCGTAATCTGAATATCGATCCGGAGAGTTATCTGGAGTTGATTCCACCAGCACAGGGCGATATTTTGGGAATGAAACAGATGCTTGAAATCTTTGCTGAAGAGTTGCCAGATGTTGTTATTGGGTCATATACTCATGTTCCGCCAGCAGGGATGGCTCGTCCTAAAAAGCTGATTACCTCTTGAATGAATTAGATTGCAACCGGGTTTAGGCCGTGTTATAATCTGCTGTGTTGTGCCATTTACTCTGGGTCCGCTTGAGGCTCAGGGCGGAAAGAGGTGAAAGGTAATGAAAGAAGCAATTCATCCTAAATACACGATTGGTCAAGTATCCTGCGCATGCGGTAATACTTTTGAGACTGGTTCGGTTAAAGACGGACTTCGTGTAGAGATTTGCTCCGCGTGCCACCCGTTCTTCACAGGTAAACAGAAGTTTATCGATGTTGGCGGCCGTGTGGATCGTTTCAAAAAGAAATACGGAATCTAATAGCACAATTCCTCGGGGATTGTCTACTTATTGTATCCCAATAACCCCTGCTAATTTGGCAGGGGTTTTTTAGTTACCTGTACAAAAGAAGCGTGTAGTTTCTATTTTCCAGCCGGTTGCATTTTGGACTACCTTACGTTATACTATTTCTTACCGTGCTAGATGGGGAGGTAGCGGTGCCCTGTAACTCGCAATCCGCTATAGCGAGGTTGAATTCCTGTTAGAGGTTTTGTCGATGTGAGGTTTGGTCCCTGAACGTGGTGTTGACGGTTGGGTCCTTCGCAATGAGTACTCGCGAACCTGGTCAGGTCCGGAAGGAAGCAGCCATAAGTGAGATCACTCTTGTGCCGAAGGGTTGCCTAGCCTGAGCTATTGTTCAGGGGTGCCGCTTGGATCGCAAATATCGATAACAGGTGCACGGCTTAATCCTTTAAAATGTAGAGACCTTTGCAGCAGTATGAATGCAGGGGTCTTTTTTGATATGTTAAAAAAACCACACATGAAATGAGTCAGATAAAGTTTGGATTCACCTTGGAATATAGTATAATGGGGTGACGACAACGGACTCGAATGCGAAGTGGAAGGAAGGTAACGCATCATGGAGCATATCGCGTTATACCGGGCGTGGCGTCCTCAGTCGTTCCAGGATATGGTGGGACAACAACATATTATTCAGACCTTGCAGAACGCGATTCGTGAGCAGCGGACTTCCCATGCCTATTTGTTTAGCGGCCCCCGAGGGACGGGGAAGACGAGTGCGGCCAAAATATTGGCCAAAGCTGTAAACTGTGAACGCGGACCTGCAACGGAGCCTTGTAACGAATGTGAGGCTTGCCGCCGAATTACGAACGGCGCTGTGATGGATGTGCAGGAGATTGATGCTGCATCCAATCGGGGCGTAGAGGAAATCAGGGATCTTCGGGAAAAGGTGAAATATGCCCCGACCGAAGTCCGGCAGAAGGTTTATATTATTGATGAAGTGCACATGTTGACGACAGAGGCGTTCAATGCTTTGCTCAAAACATTGGAGGAACCACCGCCGCATGTGATGTTTATTTTGGCAACGACAGAACCGCACCGTTTGCCGGCTACCATTATCTCGCGCTGTCAACGATTTGATTTTCGCCGGGTATCTCTGGAAGAACAGACGGCCAGACTGGCTTTGATCTGTGAACAGGAAGGTATGGAAGCGGATCACGATGCTTTGCAGTACATTGCCCGTTTATCTGATGGTGGAATGAGGGACGCGCTCAGTGTACTGGATCAAATCTCTTCATTTACCGATGGGAAAGTAACGTATCAGCAGGTTATGGATATGACAGGCGGTATTGCTTCTGAGCAATTCGCCAAGCTCGCAGCTTCTTTACTCAAAGGGGATGTCGGTCATATTTTGCAAATGATTGAAGGTTTTATGCATGAGGGCAAGAGTGCGGACAAATGTATGGAGAATCTGCTCTATTATTTCCGCGATTTGCTGATGATCAAGATGGTGCCGGATGCGGACAAGCTGACAGATCGGGTATTAAATCCGGAATCGTTTAGTGAAATGGCAGAATCGTTCACGAAGGAACAATTATTCCAGATGATCGATACGCTGAATCGGTACCAGAGTGAGATGAAATATGCAGTTCAGCCGCAGACGTTATTTGAGGTAGCCCTGCTTAAACTGTGTAGTATACCGGCTTCAGGTGGGGCGACTGTAGCCATTGGGTCAACTTCTTCGTCAGCACCAGCTGATGCAGGTGAGATCAACCGGTTGAAACAGCAGCTTTCTGAACTGGAGAAAAAGCTTGATCGGGCGCTCAAAAGCGGTTTATCGGGTGGAGAGGGTGCCTCAAGTGCACCTGCTCGGCCAGCAACGCGTGCGCCTATGTCCAGAGCGAACGCTCCGGTGAAGCTTCCGGCGAATTTGGATCAATATATTGCGCGCAAAGGGTCTCCAGAATTCACGGAGATCAGCAAAAAATGGAGCCAGATTTTGCAACGTGTCAAAGAGGAGAAGGTTACAGTTCACGCCTGGTTTATGGATGGAGAACCGGTTTCGTTGCTTGAAGATAATGTGCTGGTTGCTTTCAAAAACAACATTCACCGTGAAACAACGGAGAAGCAGGCGAACCGTGATGTCATTGAGCGTGTGCTTTCTGAGCAGCTCGGCCGTCAGGCGCGACTTGTGACGATGATGCTCAGAGATTGGACTGGCGCGATGGAAGGAGCTTCTGAGACGCCAAAGGAGGATTTTAAGCTTGAACCAGAGCATGAAGACGGTGGTTCAGGCGATAAACAGCCTTGGATTGATGAAGCTATTCAGTTATTTGGCGAGGATCTTGTAGTCATTAAAGAATAGTACAATGAAATAATTGTAGTGTGTATAATTCTGAGTAACCACAATAAAGGAGATGACGGATATGAATAACATGAACCAAATGATGAAGCAAGTGAAGAAAATGCAGGAGCAAATGCTGAAAGCGCAGGAGGAGCTTGCGGACAAAACAGTTCAAGGGACTTCTGGCGGCGGAGTGGTAACCGCTGAAGTTAATGGACATAAAAAATTGCTCTCCATCACGATCAAGCCTGAAGCTGTAGATCCGGATGATGTTGAAATGCTTCAAGACCTTGTCATGACTGCTGTCAATGACGCTATGGCCAAAGCAGATGAGATTGCTAATAAGGATATGGGCAAATTTACAGGCGGCATGAATATTCCGGGGTTATTTTAATTTAAATTGATCCTGTCCAAAGGAGACACAACCGATTGTATTATCCTGAACCGATAGCCAAGCTGATCGATGCTTTCACCCGTCTTCCGGGTGTGGGTCCAAAGACAGCGGCGCGTTTAGCTTTTCATGTGCTTAACATGAAGGAAGATGACGTTATTGATTTTGCCAAAGCGCTCGTGAGTGTGAAGCGTAATCTTCATTACTGTTCTGTGTGCTGTAATATAACGGATACCGACCCTTGCCGGATTTGTCAGGATAAGTCGAGAGATGTGTCTGTTATCTGTGTAGTTCAAGACTCGAAAGATTTGGTGGCTATGGAACGTACCAAGGAATTCGATGGATACTACCATGTATTGCAGGGTGCGATCTCTCCGATGGAGGGGATTGGTCCGGATGATATACGTTTGAAGGAACTGCTAACACGTTTGAGTGATGAACGGGTCAAAGAATTGATTTTAGCGACGAATCCGAATATCGAGGGCGAAGCTACTGCAATGTATATTTCTCGTCTGGTGCGTCCGTTTGAGATCAGTGTGACCCGTATTGCTCATGGACTGCCAGTTGGCGGAGATCTGGAGTACGCGGATGAGGTAACTCTATCTAAGGCCCTAGAAGGACGCAGGGAAATGCGCTAAGGTTCCTTGTTGTCACTCGGTATAATAGGGATGTTATCATTATCAAATTAAAATGTGTGATCTGATTAGAATTGCAGGAGAGAGTCGTGAGACTCTCTCCTTTTTTTGTGTTAAAAAACATATGTCCAAGTTCTAAGTTTGTCCCTTCCTTGATATGTATGAGAATGTGCTATGTGGATGAAGAGGAGGGGGATTGATGTTGATGTGGCGTAAAACGCAGTGGTTAGGGGAGAAACGGAAGAGAGAGTTGGCGGAGCTGGAGGCAGAACAGATTTATGTGGATGTGCAGAAGGCCAAACAAGAGTGGGAACGCGCGATGAGACAGTTTGAGGATGCATTGGGAGAAGATGAGATTGATTACGCAATCTATGTGCTTGAAGCAGCTGAGAGGAAATACCAAATTCACTTGAAACGGGCGAAACGGTTAACTGGGGATGGTAGGGCTATTACCGAGCGAGAAGTTAGCGTTTAGTGGTGTGCTTGTTAAGGACATCTCATTATGTCTGGAGGAATGAGCTATGAAGACAATTATTCTGGGGAGTATATTGGTGGCATCTCTGCTGGCTCTCATTGTTGTTTTGTTTAGGAAGCGATTAGGTTTATCGATCTTTACATCGATCGGAATTCATCTGGTACTTGCTGCTGCTGGAATATATATCGTGAATTACTCTGGTTGGATAACGGGAATGTATATCCCGTTGAACCCTGCAACAATAGGTACAGTTACTGTTTTGGGTCTGCCAGGTGTCGGGTTGTTATTGGGGTTGAAATTTTCTTTGTTTGGGTAGTTGACTATTAAGAAAGATATATGGTACATTATATCTCGTTGCTTTGCTTGCTTGGTTACGCGCTTTGATTGAAACAAACGGAGTTCATCACGAACTTCGAAAAATAATTTCAAAAAAAGCTTGACTAAAACAAACAGAGTGTGATATATTATAAAAGTCGCCGCTGAGACAAAATGGTGACAAAAAACAAGTTTGATCTTTGAAAACTGAACAACGAGTGAGTAATCATTCTGCTTGCAGAATGAACAAAATGAGATTTTTAATCTCGTCAGATTCAAAATGAGCTTATCGCTCTTTTCAATACTTTATTGGAGAGTTTGATCCTGGCTCAGGACGAACGCTGGCGGCATGCCTAATACATGCAAGTCGAGCGGACTTGAAGAGAAGCTTGCTTCTCTGACGGTTAGCGGCGGACGGGTGAGTAACACGTAGGYAACCTGCCCTCAAGCTTGGGACAACTACCGGAAACGGTAGCTAATACCGAATACTTGTTTTCTTCGCCTGAAGGAAACTGGAAAGACGGAGCAATCTGTCACTTGGGGATGGGCCTGCGGCGCATTAGCTAGTTGGTGAGGTAACGGCT
>NZ_JBFRFN010000032.1:0-52533 GCF_052114825.1 Paenibacillus sp. 2TAF8 | reverse complement strand
CAGTTCTAAATGACGAAGGCTTCTAAATTCCATCTGGTACATAAACTCCGTTTTCATGACCTTGTAGGTGGCTTCGGCCACGGCATTATCGTAGGGACATCCTTTCTTGCTGAGTGATCGACCAATACCAAATGTACCTAGAAGCTGGTCCATCGTGTGATTTTTAAACTCACTTCCACGATCGGTATGAAACCACTGGATTTGGCTCAAGTCGCCTTCTACCGTTGCAAAGGCACGTGAAACCAGAGCAGCGTCCTTATGTGGACCTGCACTGTGGCCAATGATCTCGCGATTGAACAGGTCAATGAGGACACAAACGTAATGCCAGCGATATCCGACCTTCACATACGTGAGATCGCTTACCACGAAGCGCTTTGCTTCCGTCTGGTCAAACTTACGATCGAGCTCATTCGCAATTGTCGCCTCATTACAGGCCGTTTTATTTGGCTTAAACTGGGCAATCGTATACGTGGAGACGAGACCTTGTTCTTGCATGATTCGACCAATACGACGTCTGGAGACGATGAATCCTCGTTCCTGAAGTTTGGTTTTGATTTTTCGTGTACCGTAAGCTTTTCGGTTTTTGTGAAAGATACTCACAATAGCTGCCGTGAGCTCATCTTCACGTGGCGCTTCTTTCATTTCATAATAGAAGGTACTTTTAGCGATTTCGAGGACGCTGCACATTGCTGATACCGAGTATTTATCACGGTTATTCTGGATGATAGCTACTTTCGTCCCATGATCAGCGCGGCTTGCTTTAAAATGTCGTTCTCCATTAGGAGACGCTGGTTTTCTTTTCGTAAGGCGATAAGCTCATTTTCTTCAGGCGAACGATTGTCTTTTTCTTTAAAAGAACCCGTGTCCTGCGATTGCTTGATCCAGCGATCTAAAGCTGAAGCTGTGAGGTCGTACTCCTCTACAATTGCAGCTCTGGGTTTGCCATTTTCATAAAGCTGCACCATCTGTTTTTTAAACTCTGTTTTAAACGTTCGTCGTTGTTGTTTGGACATGGTAGAAATCCGCTCCTTAGCTTAATAAGTTCATTCTACTAGCCCTTATTTTTTCTGTCCAACTAAGTGTAGCCGATCCAGAGCATGGTCAGCAAGATAGGGAAGGAATAAGCGTGTGGAGGCCGTATGTAGGTGTTGAACTCTAACGATCACGAGAAACCGATACTCTCCTTCCAGTCGAGACTGCGAAGTTAAAGCTTTCGATGCGGATGCTCCGACGAACCCTTGGGGTTCTCATCCCCAGAACGCAAAAAAGCTTCACGAAGGAAGCTCCTTTATATGACGTCCCAGGAGGGATACTCTCCTTCCAGTCGAGACTGCGAAGTTAAAGCTTTCGATGCGGATGCTCCGACGAACCCTTGGGGTTCTCATCCCCAGAACGCAAAAAAGCTTCCCGGAGGAAGCTCCTTTATATGACGTCCCAGGAGGGATTCGAACCCCCGACCGACGGCTTAGAAGGCCGTTGCTCTATCCTGCTGAGCTACTGAGACATGAAATTTTTCAAGCAAAAATGATTTTATCATAAATAAAAAAAAATATCAAATGTTTTATTTCAGGCTCATTTTCGTATATGATATTTGGCGGCTGCAACGTTTTTTTCTTTCTAATTAAGGTTATGTTAGAATATCAGAAGAACTCAGACAATAGATCCATATTTCGTTGATATATATCTATTCTTGGTCGATTCCAGCTGGAGATTCAGGAACAGAGGAGGTGCCCCTATCAAGGAATCCAGGACCCCGGAGACTGAACAAAATAACAATATTGTACTGTTTCCAAAAACGCTTGACTATTATCAAATCCAACTGACGGTTATGCTTGAAAATGAACGTTACGTTGAAGCAGTGGACTTGCTTCGCTTTTTGTTGCAATGCCAAGGACAGGAAGAACGTCACTATGATGAGTGGAGAGCATTGCTCGAATGGCTGCAGGCAGCATTTCCTCAATATGAAGAAATGGAAATGCCGGCAATTCGTGAAGAAGAGGAAGAAGACATCAGTGAGGAAGACATGGCGAGGCAGCATGCCAAGTTGAAACTTGCACAGGACGATGGTTATGTTGATAAGCTGCTTCGTACCGTTATGGAGGGGCCACTATCTGAACAGACGATGCTGGCACTCGAGCAACTGGCCTTTTTGGACGTTCCTAAAGTGGATGAAGAACTGATCCAGTGGTTGCAAAATAAAGCACTCCATCCTTTATTACAGTTCAGAGTGATGCAGACCTTACGTCGACGAGGGGTGCAAGATATCGTACGGTTCACAAGAGGCGAGGAAGATGTAGAGATTGAGATCGCTGATGTTCCGCTTAGACCGGAAGAATTCCCACTACAGATTGTACAGATTTTGGAGCGAGTGGCAGACCAGACGGAGGTTCATGAACCTACGCTCTTTTATTTTGCTCAGGAATTGTGGATACAGTATGTTATGGCAGTATATGGAACACGTGATTACCAGTCTATGCTGGAGCCAAATGATGCTATGGCCGACATTTGGGCTGCTGCGTTACATATGACGGTGGCAGACAGTCTTGGCGGATCGCACGATGAGGAAAATACGCGCTCAATGTATGCTGTGACTGGTGCGATGAGGTTTCGGCTTGAGCAGGCATATCGCTCTATGAAACAGTTTGTTTCTGCCGGTTTGGACGGTCATTAGAGGCCGGAAACGTTTACCTCAAACCGTATCAAGGGATTCCCCTTGAAAAAGAATGCAAACTTGTTTATACTAAAATGGTTATTTTGTACGTGATTGCCTACGTGAACATGTGAATTTTGGAGGGGAAAGTATACAATGAAAGCAACTTGGGAAAAGATAGAGAAGAACCTTGGGGTTCTTGAGGTTGAAGTCGGTGCAGAGCGTGTAACGGAAGCACTCGACAAAGCTTTTAATAAAGTGGTTAAACAAGCAAACGTACCTGGATTCCGTAAAGGTAAAGTACCACGTCCAATCTTCGAAGCTCGTTTCGGAGTAGAGAGCCTTTATCAAGAAGCAATCGACATTTTGCTTCCTGAGGCTTACACAGAAGCGATTGATCAAACGGATATCTTCCCGGTGGATCGTCCTGATGTAGACATCGAGCAATTCGGTAAAGGACAATCCTTCAAATTTAAAGCGAAAGTAACTGTGAAACCAGAAGTTACCCTGGGTGACTACAAAGGTATCGAAGTTGCTGTAGCTAAAGGTGAAGTAACGGATGCAGAAGTTGCAGAAGAGCTGGAGCGTCTGCAACAGCGTCATGCTGAGCTTGTTGTTATTGATGAAGGTGCTGCAGCGAACGGCGATGTTGCTGTAATCGACTTCGACGGTTCTGTTGATGGTGTACCTTTCGAAGGTGGACAAGCAGAGCGTTATTCTTTGGAACTGGGTTCCAACACATTCATTCCTGGCTTTGAAGAGCAAGTAGTGGGTCTGTCCACTGGCGACTTGAAAGACGTAGAAGTAACTTTCCCGGAGAGCTACCATGCAACTGAACTTGCTGGTAAACAAGCGGTATTCAAAGTGAAAGTTCACGAAATCAAACGCAAGCAACTTCCAGAACTGGATGATGAGTTTGCTAAAGATGTTAGCGAATTTGATACTCTTGAAGAATACAAAGCTGATCTCAAAACACAATTGGATTCCCGTAAAGCAGACGAGTTTAAAGCTGCTCAGGAAAATGCAGTTGTAGAAAAAGTAGCTGAGAACGCTGAAGTGGACATCCCTTCTGCAATGGTTGACAGCGAAGTACAGAACATGATGCGTGATTTCGACAACCGTCTCCGCAATCAAGGGATGAACCTTGAGATGTTCCTGAGCTTTTCCGGCCAAACTCAAGCTGACTTGAGAGCTCAAATGAATGATGATGCTTCGAAACGTGTTCGTAATAACCTGGTGCTTGAAGCAGTAGGTAAAGCGGAAAACATCGAAGTTTCCGATGAAGAAGTGAACCAAGAACTCGAGAAAATGGCTGAATCTTACAAGCGTCCTGCTGAAGAGATCCGTGGCATCCTTGAAGGTAATGGTTCCCTGGACAGCCTTCGCGATGAAGTTAAATTGCGCAAAACAATCGATGTTCTCGTTGAGAACAGTAAAGTTGTTGAGCCGGTTGAAGCTCCAGCCGAAGAAGCTGCTGCAGAAGCTGACGAAAAATAAGACAAGCTGTTTGAATTTGACAGCTGTATAAACGATAAGGCACGTGAGTTATTGCGTGCCTTATTTTTAAATTGTGACATCCATTTTATAGAAAAATGAGTATTGATATGGATTCTCATTGATCTTGTTTCTAGGTGCCCGTTTTCCGTTGATTTGATACCTTTGTTGTTGGCTGGAAATAAAAAAAGTCAATACGGCATAGGATGGGTGTAATTTGCACATACATAGAAAACATGGTTAAATATGATCAGGCTAAATCGTAAACATCCCTATGATGACGTGATTTCTGATAAATGACATTGTCACAGGAACATGTTAAAATGATTTTGGGTTTGCTTTACATTTAGCAATGTCTAATTACATGTAGAAAAGAGGTTGGTCTCATGAGTCTGGTGCCAATGGTTGTTGAACAAACCAATCGAGGCGAGCGTTCTTACGATATATATTCACGTTTGCTGAAAGATCGCATTATTTTTCTTACCAGTGCGATTGATGACGATGTAGCCAATCTTGTCATAGCTCAGCTTTTGTTTTTGGCAGCCGATGATCCTGAGAAGGATATCAGCTTGTATATTAATTCACCTGGTGGTTCTGTTACCGCAGGGATGGGTATATACGATACGATGCAATTTATCAAGCCTGATGTATCGACCATTTGCGTAGGCATGGCAGCGAGCATGGGCTCTCTTTTGCTGACCGCAGGCGCTCCTGGCAAAAGATATGCGCTTACGAACAGTGAAGTGATGATTCACCAGCCGCTTGGCGGCGTTCAGGGACAGGCTGCGGATATTAAAATCCACGCAGAATGGATTATTAAAACTCGTCAGAAACTAAATCAAATATATGTTGATCGTACAGGTCAGCCCCTTGATAAAATTGAGCGGGATACAGACCGTGACTTTTTCATGAGTGCGGAAGAAGCGAAAACGTACGGCATTATTGACCAGGTGCTCAGCAGACCGATCAATTCCTAAAGGGGTGGTTTCATGTTTAAATTTAACGATGAGAAAGGGCAACTGAAATGCTCTTTTTGCGGTAAATCTCAGGAGCAGGTTCGCAAGCTGGTCGCTGGACCAGGGGTATACATCTGTGATGAATGTATCGAACTTTGCACCGAAATCGTAGAGGAAGAACTCGGTCATGATGAAGAGTTGGACCTGAAAGATATTCCAAAGCCAAAAGAAATCCGTGATATTCTCGATCAATATGTTATTGGTCAGGACCAAGCGAAAAAATCATTGTCCGTTGCAGTGTACAACCACTACAAACGGATCAATACACAAAGCAAGATTGAGGATGTAGAGTTGTCGAAGAGTAACATTTTGCTGTTAGGACCTACGGGTTCGGGTAAAACGTTGCTTGCACAAACGATGGCGAAAATCCTGAACGTTCCTTTTGCTATTGCGGATGCAACTTCATTGACAGAAGCAGGATACGTGGGTGAGGATGTAGAAAACATTCTGCTCAAGCTGATCCAGGCAGCTGACTATGATGTAGAAAAAGCAGAACGCGGCATTATCTATATTGATGAAATTGATAAAGTGGCACGTAAATCGGAGAACCCGTCCATTACTCGTGACGTATCCGGTGAAGGTGTTCAGCAAGCTTTGCTGAAAATTCTCGAGGGTACCGTTGCTTCCGTGCCTCCACAAGGTGGTCGCAAGCATCCACATCAAGAGTTCATTCAAATTGATACTACAAACATTTTGTTCATCTGCGGTGGTGCTTTTGATGGCCTTGAGCAAATGATCAAACGCCGGATCGGTAAAAAAGTCATTGGCTTTAATGCTGCTACGGAGCAAAAAGATTTGAAACCGGGTGAATACCTGGGGATGGTATTGCCGGAAGACTTGCTGAAATTTGGCTTGATTCCGGAATTCGTAGGCCGTCTGCCAGTCATCTCTACTTTGGAGCCACTGGATGAAGATACGTTGGTACGGATTTTGTCCGAACCGAAAAACGCGCTGACGAAGCAGTATCAAAAACTGCTTGAGCTGGATAATGTCAATCTGGTGTTCGAACCGGGTGCATTGCTAGCGATTGCCAAAGAAGCAATCAAGCGTAACACGGGTGCACGTGGTTTGCGTGCAATCATTGAAGGTATCATGCTGGAAATCATGTATGAAGTGCCTTCACGTGAAGACGTAACCAGCTGTGTCATTACCGAAGAAGTTGTCGAGAAAAAAGTTGTGCCTGAACTTGGCCAATCAAAGGATGATAAGCAAGAAGAGAGTGCTTAATCAGCACATCTTCAATTGAGCTTTGAAATATAGACTTGTCAGTTCTCCACTTGGGCAGAAGGCGTATATATGGTCTTTTGTCAGAGTGGAGCTTTGACGTTGTGGGGAGAGAAATCACTCATGTATTTAAGACAGGACACCCGTCCCGTAAAAGTAGGGAACTTGACAATTGGCGGCAGTAACGAGGTTATTATTCAGAGTATGTGTACGACCAAAACAGCAGACGTTGAAGCGACAGTTGCAGAAATTTTGCGATTGGAAGAAGCTGGATGCCAAGTGGTGCGTGTAACAGTGAATAATGAGGAAGCTGCAGCAGCGATTAAGGAAATCAAGAAGCAGATTCATATCCCGCTTGTAGCGGATATTCATTTTAACTATAAGCTCGCTTTGCTTGCTATCGAGAATGGCATTGATAAAGTTCGGATCAATCCGGGCAACATCGGTAAACGTGCCAAAGTAGAAGAGGTTGTCAAAGCGTGCAAAGAAAAGGGTATTCCGATTCGGATCGGGGTAAACGCGGGTTCACTAGAGAACCATCTGCTTGAAAAGTATGGTTATCCTACAGCAGATGCTATGGTCGAAAGTGCTTTGTTCCACATTGGTATTCTGGAAGAGCTTGATTTTCACGATATCATTGTGTCACTTAAAGCATCCGATGTACCAATGGCTATCGAAGCTTATACCAAGGCGGCTCAGATTATTCCGTATCCGCTGCACCTTGGCATCACCGAGGCAGGAACACTGTTCTCGGGCACGATTAAAAGTTCCGCGGGTATGGGCGCACTTCTCTCCATGGGAATTGGTTCAACGATGCGTATTTCGCTTAGTGCCGATCCGGTAGAAGAGATTAAGGTTGCACGCGATCTGCTCAAAACCTTTGGCCTGATTTCTAATGCGGCTACACTGATCTCTTGCCCAACTTGCGGGCGTCTTGATATCGATCTTTTTTCCATCGCCAACGAAGTGGAAGAGTATATCTCTAAACTTAAGGTACCGATCAAAGTATCTGTGTTGGGTTGTGCGGTGAATGGTCCAGGCGAGGCAAAAGAAGCGGATATCGGCATTGCTGGTGCCCGTGGTGAAGGGCTTTTATTCCGTCATGGTAAAATGATTCGTAAAGTGCCGGAAGAGATCATGGTAGAAGAATTGAAAAAAGAAATCGATAAAATTGTCGAAGCATACGAAGAAACAGGTGTCATCCCTGGACGTTCGCACTAATCTTATGATGTACAATTGTTCCGAATGAACTTGTTCCTAATTTTATTCAAGCGATCGTGTTAAGTTAAATAGGTGAAATATGAAGGCCCGTCATACTTGGCGGGCTTTTTGTATGGCTACATACAATTTCTCTGGCACAAAATCCTCTTCTTCCGTTTACGTCTCGTTGAAAAGGCTATACTACCAAGTATTAGAATGATCACAGATGAGATGAAGCACAGAACAGGAGGATGTTGAAATATGGGTGACTTGGGCATGGTATTCATGTTGATACAGTTATTTTTTGGCGTGGTGATCGGGTTATACTTCTGGAATTTGCTTCGGGGCCAGAAAACAAACCGGACTGCCGTTGAGCGTGAATCAAAGAAAGAATTGGAGAAGCTCCGCAAGCTACGTTCTATCTCGCTGACCAAACCACTGGCGGAGAAGACACGTCCGGCTACCATTAACGATATTGTCGGGCAGAAAGATGGACTTCGTGCACTCAAAGCAGCATTATGCAGTGCTAATCCGCAGCATGTGATTATATACGGCCCGCCAGGAGTGGGGAAAACGGCTGCTGCAAGGGTCGTGCTGGAAGAGGCGAAAAAAAATCCGACCTCTCCATTCAAAGCCGATGCCAAATTTACAGAACTGGATGCGACAACTGCTCGCTTTGATGAGCGAGGTATCGCTGATCCGCTAATTGGTTCTGTCCATGATCCGATCTATCAGGGAGCAGGAGCCATGGGCGTGGCGGGTATTCCTCAACCGAAGCCGGGTGCGGTCACCAAAGCGCATGGCGGTATGCTTTTTATTGATGAAATTGGAGAATTACATTCTATCCAGATGAATAAGCTGTTGAAAGTACTGGAGGACCGCAAAGTCTTTTTGGAAAGTGCGTACTATAACTCGGAAGACACGCATACTCCTGCTTATATCCATGATATTTTCCAGAATGGGTTGCCGGCTGATTTTCGTCTTGTTGGAGCGACGACACGTTCCCCGCATGAGCTTCCCCCTGCTTTACGTTCACGGTGTATGGAAGTTTACTTCCGTCCATTGTTACCAGAGGAGATTGGGGAAATTGCGGAAGATGCGGTACAGAAAATCGGGTTCAGTCCTTGCCCGGATGCAGTAGATGTGGTCAAGCGATATGCGACTAATGGACGCGAAGCAGTCAACATCATTCAGCTGGCTGCTGGACTCGCGCTTACCGAAAAGCGTGAGACGCTTCAGGCTTCCGATGTAGAGTGGGTTGTCGGGAGCAGCCAGATTCAGCCAAGGCCGGATCGCAAGGTTCCTTCGAAGCCGCAGGTCGGTTTTGTCAATGGGCTTGCCGTCTACGGACCAAACATGGGCACGATTCTGGAAATCGAGGTGTCAGCTGTTCCTGCTCCGAAAGAGCAAGGCCGCATCAATATCACAGGTGTCGTGGACGAGGAAGAGATTGGAGGCGGTTCCCGCACACTCCGGCGGAAAAGTATGGCTAAAGGATCGGTTGAAAATGTGTTAACCGTATTAAAAGCGATGGGCATCCGCACGGGTGATTACGATTTACATGTGAATTTCCCGGGAGGTACGCCAATCGATGGGCCATCGGCCGGAATTGCCATGGCGACAGCGATTACTTCAGCCATTCAAGGACGCCCTGTAGACCATGAGTTGGCGATGACGGGTGAGATTAGTATCCACGGTCGTGTTAAGCCGATTGGCGGCGTGCTGGCGAAGGTAGAGGCAGCTTTCCAGGCTGGAGCGAAGACGGTTATTATACCGGCGGAAAACTGGCAGTCCATTTTTGATAATCTGGATGGTTTGCGGGTAATTCCTGTAGAAACAGTTCAGGATGTGTTCCGTGAAGTCTTTGGCTGGGAGCCGGGAGCGCAACAAGTGGAACGGCAGTTGGCGGCAGAAGAGACTGTGACACCGAAACCGGAGATTTTCCCACCGGCCTCGGCCTCTTTTTTTAGGGCAGAGTCATCTCGTCAAGAGCGAGTTACAGATTCGGGAAGCTGCTAAGCGCTTCCCTTCATTGGTTTTTTATGTGAACATTTGATAGAATAATGGATGACTACAACCTGAGAGCCATTGGAGGTGCGAAAGCGATGGGACCGAGCAAAGCGAAAGGTCGTCGTTTTCCTTTACTGCCTTTAAGAGGACTTCTCGTCTACCCGAGTATGGTGCTGCATCTCGATGTGGGCCGGGAGAAATCGGTCAAGGCTTTAGAAAAAGCGATGGTAGAAGAACATTTGATTCTCCTATGTTCCCAAGCCGAGGTAAATATTGAGGAACCTACACGAGAGGATATATTCCGCATTGGAACCGTAGCTAAGGTAAGACAGATGCTTAAGCTGCCCAACGGAACGATTCGAGTACTTGTGGAAGGCTTGGAACGGGCTGAAATTATTGAATATACGGACAACGAAGAATATTACGAGGTGCTGGCGCAAGAGCTGCCTGAGGAAGAGAATAACCATCCAGAGACGGATGCCCTCATGCGTACCGTTCTGAACCAGTTCGAGAATTATATCAATCTGTCCAAAAAAGTAACCCCCGAGACACTGGCTGCCGTGTCAGACATTGAAGAACCGGGGCGTCTTGCGGACGTTATTACAAGCCACTTGTCTTTGAAGATCAAGGACAAACAGGAAATCCTGGAGACCATTGATGTGCGTGAGCGTCTAGAGAAACTACTGGACATCCTGAACAATGAGCGTGAAGTGCTGGAACTTGAACGCAAGATCAGCCAGCGTGTGAAGAAACAGATGGAGAAAACACAGAAGGAATACTATTTGCGTGAGCAGATGAAGGCAATCCAGAAGGAACTCGGTGAAAAAGAGGGCCGTGCAGGCGAAGTGGAAGAACTTCGTAATCAGATGGAAAGTCTCGGCCTGCCGGACAAGGTGAAAGAGAAGGTTGAGAAAGAGATTGATCGATTGGAGAAAATGCCGGCAAGCTCTGCCGAGGGCGGCGTCATCCGTAACTATGTGGATTGGTTGCTAGCTCTACCTTGGAGCCAGATGACGGATGATGATCTCGATATTCAAAAGGCTGAAGAGGTGCTTAACGCAGATCACTATGGTCTCGAGAAACCCAAAGAGCGTGTACTGGAATATTTGGCTGTGCAGAAGCTTGTCAAAAAGCTTAAAGGTCCGATCCTTTGTCTGGTTGGCCCGCCAGGGGTAGGTAAAACCTCTCTTGCCCGTTCCATCGCCAGATCGCTGGGTCGGGAGTTTGTCCGGATCTCGCTCGGCGGCGTACGGGATGAAGCAGAGATTCGTGGACACCGTCGTACCTACGTAGGTGCGATGCCTGGTCGAATTATTCAAGGCATGAAAACAGCAGGATCACTTAATCCTGTATTTTTGCTCGATGAGATCGACAAGATGGCTTCCGACTTACGCGGAGATCCTTCGGCTGCATTGCTAGAGGTGCTTGATCCAGAGCAGAATAATACGTTTAGTGATCACTTTGTAGAGCTGCCGTTTGACTTATCCAACGTTATGTTTATAACTACGGCGAACACGGTGCACAACATTCCGCGTCCGCTATTAGACCGTATGGAAATGCTGAATATCCCAGGTTACACCGAGCTGGAGAAGCTGCAAATATCCAAAAATTATTTGCTGCCCAAACAGAAGAAGGATCATGGTCTGGAAGAAGACCAACTGGAAGTTCCGGAGGACAGCCTGCTTAAAGTTATTCGCGAGTATACGCGTGAATCGGGTGTGCGGAATTTGGAACAGCAAATGGCGTCGCTCTGCCGGAAAGCAGCTAAAAATATTGTATCCGGTGCAGAGGGCCAGATTGTGATCTTGCCAGATGATGTTAAAGACTATCTCGGTCCGGGCAAATTCCGGTATGGCATGGCTGAGCTGGAAGATCAAATTGGTACTGTAACAGGGCTTGCATGGACTGAGGTCGGCGGAGACACGCTTGTGATCGAAGTAACTGTGGTGCCAGGAACGGGCAAGCTGACCCTTACAGGTAAGCTGGGAGACGTAATGAAAGAATCTGCTCAGGCGGCTTTCAGTTATACACGTTCGAAAGCTGCACAGCTGGGCATTGCTTCGGATTTTCATGAGAAAAATGACATTCACATCCACGTACCGGAGGGTGCTATCCCTAAAGATGGCCCATCTGCCGGTATTACGATGGCGACTGCCTTAATCTCGGCCCTGACGAATAAACATGTGTCCAAAGACATTGCCATGACTGGTGAAATTACACTGCGCGGACGGGTGCTGCCGATTGGCGGTTTGAAAGAAAAGTCACTTGCGGCCCACCGTGCGGGTTACAAAAAAATATTATTGCCTAAGGATAACGAACGAGATCTGCGCGACATTCCAGACAGTATCAAGGAAGATGTGGAATTTGTGCCAGTAGCTCATATGGATCAGGTGTTGCAGCATGCTCTAGTGGAGCAGGCGGGCATTCATCTGTAATCTACACGTATCCGCAGGGATCGTATGGAGAGTAGACCGTTCTGCGGAAGCTTCGGCGTCCGCTGGAACGGTTTTTTTTGTTATAATCTGTTGTGATTTGGTCAAAATCGTCGTTTTTCGAGTTCAATCGTTGTTTTTTTGGTACAGGAGAAGTTTTTTTTGATATGATAGAAGGTATGATGGCATAATACGGGATGAAAATGTGGAATCGTTATGCTCGCAAGACAGGTGTTCAAGAGAGGAAAGATGCAATTTGAAAGTCAATCAATCTGAATTTATAATTAGCGCCGTTCGGCCTGAACAATATCCAGATGATGGCCTGCCGGAGGTTGCCCTGGCGGGGCGCTCCAATGTGGGCAAGTCATCACTGATTAACCGTTTGATCAATCGCAAAAATTTGGCGCGTACAAGTGCTACACCCGGTAAGACCCAGCAACTAAACTATTATAAGATCAATCAGGATCTGTATTTTGTGGATTTTCCGGGTTATGGGTACGCCAAGGTATCCAAAGAGCAACGTTTTGCCTGGGGTAAAATGATGGAAAAGTACTTGCTACAGCGCGATGAATTGAAACTTGTCATGCAGATGGTGGACATGAGGCATGAGCCGTCCAAGGAAGACAAGATGATGAATGAATGGCTACGCCATCATGGTCTGCCGCTGGTCGTTGTGGCTACGAAGATGGACAAGATTCCTAAGACTCGCAGAGCAAAGCATATTAAAGTCATCAAAGAAGCACTCGGTCTTCGCTCAGGGGACTTGTTTGTCCCTTTTTCATCCGAGGAAGGTTTGGGCAAGGAAGAGCTTTGGGATATTATTACCCGCCATGCCCGCATAGACAAATACGCACCAGTTGAAGAAGAGGCCGATCACGAGACCGGAGAAGCTGTTCAAACAGCTGAAGATGACAATCGCTAACCTAAAATATTTGAAAAACACATCATGTTTCCCGCAACTAGATAGTCATGGAATGATTCCATGGCTATTTGTTATAAGCAGTCTTGAATCGGCTTGCAAAGTCTTCGTTTCCTCGAATGTTCATCATTCCTATTCTATAACGCATAACGGTGAACATTGGTGAGACACTACAATAAATGACAATGCATATGATAATCATCATGTGGATTTCATAAACATTTCATAAAAACGGGCGAGTGGTGGACGTGATGTGTGATATAATTAACTATGTCATTCTGAATTGGATAGAGATATACAGTAAGCACTTTGATTGGAAATTTATTAGGCAGGTGAACTTGCAATGCACATCGTTGTTGTTGGTTTGAATTATCGCACGGCGCCTGTAGAGGTCAGAGAACGATTCACATTTGCAGAAAAGGACTTGTCTGAAGCGCTGCAGCAGCTCAAGCTGACCAAGAGTGTATTGGAAGGTGTAATCGTAGCCACTTGTAACCGTACGGAATTGTACGTTGTGGTCGACCGTCTTCACATGTGCGGTTATTTTATTCGAACTTTTATGGAGCAGTGGTTTAACGTTCCACGGGAAGAATTTACGCAACACTTATATATATATGAGGATGATCAAGCCATGCGACATCTGTTCCGGGTCATTTGCGGACTGGATTCAATGGTCATTGGAGAGACTCAGATTCTTGGCCAAGTGAAACAGGCTTTTTTCAAAGCGCAGGAAGAGAGAGCAACCGGCACTTGGTTTAACAAACTGTTCAAACAGGCAGTGACCTTGGGCAAACGAGCGCATTCGGAGACTTCCATCGGGGAGAGTGCCGTTTCTGTCAGCTATGCTGCGGTTGAACTCGGCAAGCGGATTTTTGGTATGTTCACAGACAAGAAGGTGCTTATCTTGGGTGCCGGCAAAATGAGTGAACTTACGGTTAAACATCTGTATGCCAACGGGGCATCTGAAGTTATTGTAGCCAATCGTACGCTCGCCAGAGCGGAGGAGCTTGCCAGCAAATTCCGGGGAACGCCATGTACGATGGAGCAAGCCCTGACCAGACTGGGTGAGGTTGATATCGTCATCAGTTCCACTGGAGCTGAACGTTATATTCTCGATGCAGGCATTGTTCGGGAAGGTATGAAGCGCCGGCAATCACGTCCGCTGTTCCTCATTGATATTGCAGTACCACGCGATATTGATCCGGCGATTGGCGAAATCTCTAACGTATTCCTATACGATATCGATGATCTGGAAGGCATTGTGGAGAGTAATCTGGAGATGCGTAAGGTGGAAGCGGCGAAGATTGAGAGAATGATTGAGCTAGAGATGGAAGATTATTACCAATGGCTCAGAACACTTGGTGTTCGTCCAGTCATTCGGGCATTGCAAGAGAAGGGCGTGTCTATTCACGAAGAAACGATGGATAGCCTGTTTAACAAGCTGCCAGAGCTCGATGAGCATCAGCGTAAAGTCATTCGTCGATTGACTAAGAGTATTGTGAATCAAATGACGACCGATCCGATCAACCGGATCAAGGAAATGGCAGGTACGAAGCAAGGTGATGAAGCACTGCGCATGTTTACGCAGATTTTCGCGCTGGAGGATGCAGTTGATATGGCTGCTGAAAAAGTGAATCAGAGTGACGCAACAGCTCTGGGCAAACCAGCGGTTCACCTTAACGAAAACCGGCAAGAACCCGTGCCGGCTTATATTCCGGCAGGCGTATAAGGCAGGTGAGCAGCATGACCCTTGCTGAACAAGTCTATGAGGCTTTAATTTATATGTATGCCCTGAGCCTACTGTTCTATTTCTCGGACTGCATTCGACGCAATGCGGGGGCGAAACGGACAGGCACAGGGTTTCTTGTTGTTGTTTGGGGATTGCAGGTAACCCATGTTATTCTGCGCATGTGGATGGAAGGTCACTTCCCTATTTATACTACCTTTGATTTTCTGTTTATTTTCTCTTTCAGCATCGTTCTGATGTCATTGATTATGACTCGGGTACAGCGCTCGGAGTTTGTTATCTTGTTGCTCAACATCGTTGGATTCTCGGTGACCGTACTGAACCGGTTATGGTTTACAGCAGGTGAAATCTCGCTGCACAATTGGCAGACAGTTCATGGTTTGCTGATTATGCACATTACGCTAGCCAACCTGGGCTTTGCAGCACTCACGGTTGCTTCCGTATTCGCTTTGTTGTATCTATTCCTTCATCACAAGTTGAAAAACAAAAAATGGAATGACACGGTGCGGCGTCTGCCCAGCCTGGAGGTCATTGGAAAATATATGGATGGCGCAACACTGATTGGTACGCCGCTTCTGGGAGTATCTGTTGTGCTGGCTGTGTTGTCCATCGTGGCGGAACGGCGCTGGCATCTATTGCTGGATCTGAAGGTCATTTCGACAGGTCTGGCGATTGCCATCTATTTTGGCTATTTTATCGTGAAGAGAAGAAAACAGTTTTCGATGATGGTCATGTCCAGATGGACATTGATTGGCTATGCGCTTGTCATCATCAGCTTTTTATCCAATGCGTATTCGGCGTTTCATCGCTGGACGGGAGAGTGAAGGGTATGGAACACTACACGCCGATTTATGTGAATATTTCAGACAGATCCATACTTGTGATCGGCGGCGGGCGTGTCGCTGAGCGTAAGGTGAGGGGATTATTGCAGACGGAAGCCCGAATTACGGTGGTTAGCCCTCTGCTTACGCCTGCTCTCGAACAATTGCATCAGGAATTCCGAATTGATTGGATAGCCCGGTCCTACCGCAATGGAGATTTGCGGGGGGCCTTTCTCGTATATGCTGCAACGGATGATCAGAATGTGAATCATGCTATAGTTCAAGAGGCTGAAGCGGAGGCAATACTGGTGAATGATGCGATGTCTTCTGGCAATAGCAGCTTTATTACGCCGAGTGTGGTCAGACGAGGGCGGTTAAGCATCGCCATCTCGACTGCCGGTGCAGGACCTGCTGCGGCAGCCGAGATTCGTGCTTTGCTTGAACAACAGTTTGGAGATGAATACGAGACGTATCTTGATTTTTTACACCAGATGAGAATGGAGATCAAGTCCCGTGGACTGCCTCCAGTTGCGAGAAGAACATTGCTACGGCGTCTGACGGAAATGGATATGCTGGATACGATACGTGCGGGGCAGTTTGAGTGGTGGACCGAAGAAGAAATCGGGAACTGGATATCCCGTAATCAGGAGGAAATGTAGATATGCGTACAATTAAAGTGGGCAGTAGACAAAGTGCTCTGGCGTTAACACAGACCGGATATGTGATTCAAGATTTACGTGATATTTGTAAGCGGGAAGGTTTAGCTTTTGATTTTGAGGTACATAAGATCGTAACAAAGGGAGACCTCATTCTGGATGTTACGTTGTCCAAAGTGGGCGGTAAAGGATTGTTTGTCAAAGAGATCGAACAGGCGATGCTGGAGTGCACCATTGATATGGCTGTACACAGTATGAAGGACATGCCTTCCGAGCTTCCCGAAGGTCTCGTGAACGGTGCAGTTCCCCGGCGGGCAGATCCTCGGGATGCACTTGTATCTCGTGGCGGCCTTACACTGGACCAGTTGCCAGAGGGTGCACGGGTTGGGACAAGCAGTCTGCGCAGATCAAGCCAGTTGAAGGCCTATCGCCCAGACCTGCAACTGGAATCTATCCGCGGTAATATCGACTCACGGCTGCGGAAGCTTGAAACCGAAGGACTGGATGCCATTATTTTGGCAGCAGCTGGCTTGTCTCGAATGGGCTGGGAGGATCGGATTACGGAATATTTGTCTGAGGAAGCTTGCCTTCCGGCTGTGGGCCAAGGGGCTCTTGGCATTGAGTGCCGCGAAGATGATGAGGAATTACTACATTTGCTGTCTCTCTATAACGATCCGGCAACAGCTTCGCCAGTCATGGCAGAGCGTCGTTTCCTGAGCGTGTTAAACGGAGGTTGTCAGGTACCGATTGGTGCACATGCGGTGTGGATTCCGGAAGATGCAGATTCCCTGAACAGTGAAAACAAGTTACAATTAACGGGAATGGTTGGTACGCCGGATGGAGGACTGATCTTGAAGGAAACATTGAGCGGTAAAGATCCGGTTCGCCTGGGAGAAGAAGTGGCCTGGAGATTAATTGATCGCGGGGCTGAACAGATACTGGCAGAAGTTAGGGGATGAAGGCATGGTGGGGAAAGTCTTTTTGGTAGGTGCGGGTCCTGGAGACGCAAGACTGATTACGGTAAAAGGATGGGAGAGCATCGGCAAGGCAGATGCCGTTGTTTATGATCGGCTCGCAAGTCCACGATTGCTGAAACTAATGAAACCCGGTGCAGTTAAAATTTATGTGGGGAAACGCCCGGATCGACATACGATGAAACAGGAAGAGATTAACCAGCTCCTTGTGGATCTGGCTCTTGAAGGCAAAGTGGTTGTGCGTTTAAAAGGTGGAGATCCGACCATATTTGGACGGGTAGGGGAAGAAGCGGAATTGTTGCACAAAAACGGCATTCCGTTTGAGATTGTACCTGGTGTAACAGCAGCAATCAGCGTGCCTGCGTATGCGGGTATTCCGGTGACACACCGGGATTATGCCTCCTCCATCTCCATCATTACCGGACATGAAAGTCCGGACAAGCTGGATCGCAGCATTCAGTGGGATAAAGTAACGAATGCAACGGGCACACTGGTGTTTATGATGGGTGTTGCCAAGATTGGTTATATTAGCGAGCAGCTCATTCGTCATGGTCGTCCGGCTACTACCCCCGTGGCGCTTGTACGTTGGGGGACTCGGGCGGAACAGGATACCATTACGGGAACGCTGGAGGATATCGAAGCCAAAGTCATTGCGGCGAATTTTCAGCCACCAGCTGTGATCGTCGTTGGAGATGTGGTCAGACAGCGGGAGCAATTGAAATGGGCTGAGGTGCTGCCGCTGTTTGGCAAACGAATTCTGGTTACCCGTGCCCGCAGTCAGGCGAGTGAACTGGTGAATCGTATTGAAGAACTCGGTGGTGAACCCTATGAGTTCCCGGTCATTGAAACGGTTATGCCGTCGAGCGAATCCTCCAAACAAAGTGTCAAAGATGCACTGAGTGCGTTAAATACATTTGATTGGGTCTTTTTCACAAGTGTCAATGGTGTAGAGTTTTTCTTCCGTCATCTGGAAAACGAAGGTAAGGACATTCGCTCGCTTCATCTGGCCAGAATCGCAGCCGTGGGACCATCCACGGCAGAAGCGCTGCGCAAGCACGGGATCGCGCCTGAAGTTGTTAAAGGGCCTTTTCAAGCAGAAGGCATGCTCGAAGCGTTTGAAAGTGAGTTGAAGGCAGGCCAGAAGGTGCTGATCCCTCACGGCGATCTCGCGCGGTCTTGGTTACCGGAGCAATTGAGAGAGCGAGGATTGCACGTTACCGAGGCAATCATATATGATACCATCCTTGCGGGTGAGGATGATGACGAATTACTCAAACTGCTTGAAGAGGGTGGTATTCATGCGGTGACCTTTACCAGCTCATCTACGGTGAAGAACTTCATGAAGATGCTGAAACGAATGGGTGTGGAAGATCCGTTGCCGCTACTAAAAGGAGTAGAGGTTGCGTGTATTGGACCAGTTACCGCTGAGACCGCGGAGGCTGCCGGGCTAGAGGTTACTCTTATGGCGAAGGAAGCCACGATGACTAGCCTGATCGATGTTTTATGTGAATGGAAACGCGCTGCCGCAAGTGTTGGTAGCAATTAAGCTGGATTAGCTGTGGTTAAACATATGAAGCGTGCTGAATTCGTGAAGAACCGGCGCGCTTCCCTTTTTGCAAATGAAATTCAGGGAGGCAAATGATAAATGGGTTTTCCAATCGTACGTCATCGCCGGTTACGTCAATCGTCAGGTATTCGCAACATGGTGAGAGAGACACATCTGACAGTGGATGATTTTATTCAACCGATCTACGTCACATATGGTGAAAATGTAAAGTCTGAGATTAAATCAATGCCAGGCGTATTCCGTTTCTCGCTGGATCGTCTACAGGAAGAAGTCAAAGAAATTGCTGAACTGGGTATACCGGCTGTACTGTTGTTCGGTATTCCGGAAACAAAAGACAGTGTGGGTTCATCCGGTTTTGCAGAGGATGGCATTGTGCAGGAAGCGACGAGATTGATCAAATCCTGGTATCCTGAATTACTGGTGATTGCAGACACTTGTCTATGTGAATTCACCGACCATGGTCACTGTGGCATGGTGCATACTACAGAGATTGACGGACATATCTGCGGTGATGTTCTGAATGACGAGTCCTTGGAATTGCTTGTTAAAACAGCGGTATCGCAAGCCAAGGCAGGCGCAGATATTATTGCACCTTCGAATATGATGGACGGTTTTGTACAAGCGATCCGTACCGGGCTGGATGAGAATGGATTTAATCATATTCCAATCATGTCTTATTCCGTTAAGTATGCTTCGGCATTTTACGGTCCATTCCGTGAAGCTGCAGATTCCACACCGCAATTCGGGGATCGAAAATCCTATCAGATGGACCCGGCAAATGCTCGGGAAGCGCTGCGCGAAGCTGAAACGGATGTGCTGGAGGGAGCGGACATGTTGATGGTCAAACCATCATTGTCCTATCTCGATATTATGCGTACCATTAAGGATCAGTTTGATCTTCCGCTCGTGGCTTACAATGTAAGCGGGGAGTATGCAATGGTTAAGGCGGCCGCAATTCAAGGATGGATTGATGAGAAAAAGGTGGCTATGGAAATCCTGCTCAGTATGAAACGTGCCGGGGCAGATATGATTATTACGTATTACGCCAAAGATGCATCCCGCTGGTTGGCTGAAAAGTAAATTTAAATTAAGGAGGATGTTCATGACTGCACAACAAGGCAATCGCCGCAATGATGAGCGCTCACGCAGCGCATTTGAGGAAGCCAAGCAGTACATACCTGGAGGGGTGAACAGTCCGGTTCGGGCGTTCAAATCGGTCGGACTCACGCCGATCTATGCCGAGCGTGGGGAGGGCTCCAAAATCTACGATATTGATGGCAATGTGTTTATTGATTACGTAGGTTCATGGGGTCCACTGATTATGGGACATGCTCATCCTGAAGTCGTGGAGGCACTCCGGCAGACAGCCCTGAAAGGCACAAGCTTCGGTGCACCAACCCTGCTTGAGACAGAAATGGCAAAGCTTGTATGCGAGCGTGTGCCTTCTATTGATATCGTGCGCATGGTGAATTCCGGTACGGAAGCAACGATGAGTGCCATTCGTTTGGCTCGCGGGGCAACTGGACGTAGTAAGATTTTGAAATTTGAAGGCTCCTATCATGGACATGCAGACAGCTTGCTTATCAAAGCTGGATCGGGAGTCGCTACGCTGGGCTTGCCGGACAGCCCGGGAGTACCTGAAGGGGTGGCTTTGAATACCATCACGGTTCCTTATAATGATTTGCAGTCCGTGCGTCTGGCTTTTGAAAAATTTGGAGAAGAGATTGCGGCTGTGATCGTTGAGCCGGTTGCTGGCAATATGGGTGTCGTGCCTCCCGCTACTGGTTTTCTGGAAGGATTGCGCAGTGTGACTAAGGAGTATGGAAGCCTGTTGATCTTTGACGAAGTCATGACAGGTTTCCGTGTAGGACTTAACTGTGCACAAGGCCGATTTGGGGTTACACCGGATTTGACATGTCTGGGTAAAGTTATCGGCGGCGGGCTTCCAGTAGGAGCTTATGGTGGTCGCCGAGATCTGATGGAACAGATTGCGCCGACAGGACCAATCTATCAGGCTGGTACACTAAGTGGTAATCCGCTCGCAATGGCGGCAGGTTATACGACGCTGAAGCTACTGACACCAGAAGTTTATGATCGTCTGGAGATGTTGTCTGCACGTTTGCAGGCTGGATTCGAAAAAAATGCAACAGAAGCAGGCGTTGCGGTGACGATCAACCGTGTCGGTTCAATGGTATGTCCATTCTTCAGTGACGTGCCAGTAACGAATTATGATATTGCAAAGGAAAGCAATCTGGATCAGTTCCGCCGTTATTTTGCAGCGATGGTTGATCAAGGAGTTAGTGTGGCGCCTTCCCAGTATGAAGGGATGTTTGTGTCCGGTGTGCATACGGAGCAGGATATCGAGGATACCATTGAGGCCAACCGTAAGGCTTTGCAGTCACTATGAATATAAAAAGCTGGAAACGTCGCGGTCAATGGCTTGAACTGATGCCAGGCAAGGCGGTGATTGGAAAAGAGGACAGACAAGCTGCTGCTGAACAGTGGCTCCTGTCTGAACTCGAGTTCCCGGAAAAGCTATTGCGCCAGCTCAAGGCAACCCAGGGAGTACAGCTAGCAGGGGACCGGCTTCGGCTGGCCCTTTTTGCTGTGCAGCCGTTAGATGTGGAGCCACGTTGGTCTGATCTGGATGTGTTGTACGAAGATGATTTCTGCCTCGTTGTGCACAAACCAGCCGGAATGAAGCTTCACCCGGATGGCAGTCGTGAAGAACAGACAATAACGCTGGATCAAGCGGTGGCTTCGCACTACCAGATGAATGGAATCGAAACCAGTGTGCGTCATGTTCATCGTCTGGATGAATATACGACCGGCCCTGTTTTATATGCCAAAAATGCTTTTGCGCTCGCCAAACTTGATGAAGCGATGCGCCGTAAAGCGATCCATCGCCAGTATGTTGCTATCGCAGGCGGCCAAATAGCGAGTGATCTTCGCAAGATTGATGTGCCGATCGGCAAGGACAGGCATCATAAGCAACGCAGACGTGTCTCCGAAGCAGGACAGGATGCGGTCACTCATGTGGACATCGTAAACGCATGGGAAAAGGCAACGCTCGTACGTTTGAAGCTGGAGACCGGACGTACCCATCAGATTCGCGTGCACCTCAGCTATGCGGGTTATCCTCTTGTCGGTGACAAACTGTATGGAGGTCGCCCAGATCCCATTGGGAGACAGGCATTGCATGGCGAAGTGCTCAGCTTTAAGCATCCTCTAACCGGAGCTTTAATTGAGGTGCAGGACCCTTGGCCAGTCGATTTCGAACAATTGGCAGCGAGGGAGAGTAACAGCGTAAAAGGACAGACCTGATATAGCAGGTCTGTTTTTTAATTCTTGCTTCTTCATTCCTCCAAAAATGGATGAAACCAGAGCAGGCTTTTTCACAAAAGGTGGCATGCCCATCTCTTTTAAGGCATATAGATGGGTAACGAAGGATTGGACCATGGATCAGTCCCATGAGAAGGATCATGGTGAACATATGCCGAAAGGAGGACGCCACCTTTGTTGAATCAACCTTATGGTTTACGGTTCGATATTTATGAGCGCGTTCATTTGTCTGAGGGAGTGCCGGCTATTGAGGAACTAGAGGAAATTGAATTATATCCCCGCATTCAAGTGATTGGACAGGACGACCATGCTACCTTGAGGGGGCATCTGCTGCTTACAGGAACGTACCGGGGAGAGAGCGAAGATTCGGAGGAGTTAAAACATTTTATTCCTGTCGAGATTACCGTGCCATTGAACAGGGTGAGATCCATTGATGACATTTCAATTGAGATTGAAAATTTTGATGTAGACCTGTTATCTAGCCGGAGTTTGAATATTACAGGTGTATTGTCTTTGCGAGGTATTGAAGGTTTCCCGGCAGAGGAGCCACAAGTGTGGTCGGCCGACGAATTCACGGTTGTTCATTCTCCCGAAGTTCAGCCTGACAGCAGGGAGAGCGAACTGGGTAAGACAGATCATTCCGAGTTGTCGGAACAAGCCGGGTTGCGTAATGAAGAGCAAGAGCTGGCGAATGCGGCTGAGCTTGCTGCGTACGGTTCTCCAGAATCTGCTGATTTGTCTCTGAGAGTTGAAGAGCAATCGGGGTATGAAGAGCTCTCGCAAGCCTACTGGAACCAGGCAACAGCCGAGCCTTTTACATCTGATGCTGCTCCTTTGGAAGAACCGGATGAAAATAGACAGCCTGATTCGGGTGAGGGAATTCTACCATCACAAGCATCGAATGAAATGGTTGAAGCCCCTTCTCCAATCTCATCGTTCATGGCCGAAACGGCTGACAGATTGGCTTCTTATCCAGAATCCGAGCCATTGCTTCCGATAGAGGATGAAGCCTCGGCATGGCCCGAACCTTCGGTAAATAGTGCACCTGAGAGTTCAGGATCATGGAGTCCAGATACGTCTGTGCAGGCCCGTTCTGAAACAACATCGAAGCCACTTGTGGAGACTGCACCTGATGTATGGCACTTTGAAGAAGCTCGGTCCGTGGGCCCGCAAGCAGAGCAATTGATTTCGAGTGCTCCAGCACAGGCTCAGACAGAGAACTGGCAAGATGTATTTGCGACATCCGAAGCGGCTCAGTCTGAAGAGGAGCGGCCTTCTGTTGAAGCTGCGGAAGAAGGGGGTCTTTTACAGAACGACGGGACTGTCCCTGAACCGATCGCTGAGATGGAAGACAAGCCGGAATTGAAGGTTGCTTTTGGCAGTAAGAAGGAATCGGCAAGAAGAGAAGAAGAGGGCGTAGGCATTTCTTCTCTGTTGTCTTCCGGCCGTGCTGTCCGTGAAGGTGAGGGCGAACGCAGCGAGGAAATATCAGCTGGAGTCGTTCCGGAAGAGGATAGTCAGGCAGAAGATGTGGAATGGAAAAATCTGTTCCTGGGTACGATCGTGGATCAGACGCCTTTCCGCAAAGTCAAACTGTGCATCGTACAGCGCGAAGAAACACTCGATGCTATTGCAGACAGGTACCAGCTTAGCACCAGAGAGCTTCAGTTATATAATCGATTGACCGAACAGGTTGTTGAAGAAGGACAGATTCTATATATTCCTTAGTCAAACTTACTAAGGTAATCCTAGTTTAAGCTACCCGTAATCCTTGGCCAGGATTACGGGTTTTACTTGTTTTTTAACATTACAGTTGTCCGATAGCCTGGTTCCGCTGCTGCCAGGTTGACTATCACTCACGAGCAAGGTATGATGTGTTTAGGTTTTTTTGAATAATGACGTGGATCGGGAGTAGTAGACAGTATGACCTTTCAGAGAGTGGAATCGATACGCTGTGAGATTCCGCAGGAACCAACTGATCGAAGTCGCCCGGGAGTTGCCTGTTTGAGTACTTGAGGTGGATGTGTTAATTCACTAACCTCGGAGGTAGGATGGGCCGGTCGCAGCCGTTATCTGCTTGAAGTGTCACGCCAGATACAGAGGATAGATGGTTATTCTGTTGTCAGCGTGAAACAAAGGTGGTACCGCGAAAGCTAACCTTTCGTCCTTTGATGGATGAAAGGTTTTTTTTGTTTTTTTTGCCCTAATAATGAGTTTAGGGGCTATGATGAAGATGAAGTAACGGAGGAATGACACATGTCTGAACAAAAAAATGCAACAACCGAAATGCCGACAACATACGATCCGAAGGCTGCAGAGGACAAATGGTACTCCACCTGGACAGAGCGCGGGTATTTCCAAGCGGGTAAACGAAAGGATGCCGAGCCCTATACTATTGTAATTCCACCCCCAAACGTAACGGGGATGCTTCACATTGGGCATGCGCTTGACTTCACATTGCAGGATATCCTTATTCGTACAAAGCGGATGCAGGGATACGATGCACTTTGGCTTCCAGGCTCTGACCATGCAGGGATCGCGACCCAAACGAAGGTGGAGCAGAAGCTGCGTGAAGAGGGATTGACGCGGTACGATCTGGGACGGGAGAAGTTTCTGGAGAAAGTATGGGACTGGAAAGACCAGTACGCTACAACCATTCGTCAGCAATGGGGTAAAATGGGGCTATCGCTGGATTATTCGCGTGAACGTTTTACACTGGATGAAGGTCTGTCCAAAGCGGTGCGTAAAGTGTTTGTACAATTGTATGAAAAAGGCCTCATTTACAGAGGTAAACGCATTATCAACTGGGATCCGGTAAACCGTACGGCGCTCTCAGACATTGAGGTTGAATATAAAGAAGTTCAGGGACATCTCTACCATCTGCGTTATCCGCTCAAAGACGGAAGTGGTCACATTACTGTGGCAACGACACGTCCGGAAACAATGCTGGGTGATACCGCTGTTGCTGTTCATCCTAAGGATGAGCGTTATGCTGACATGATCGGCAAAACTCTTGTGCTGCCAATCATTGGACGCGAAATTCCGGTCATTGCAGATGATTACGTAGACAAAGAGTTCGGCAGTGGCGCGGTGAAGATTACTCCAGCACATGATCCGAATGACTTTGAAGTAGGTCTTCGTCATAATCTCCCACAGATTACAGTGATGGATGAGACTGGCACGATGAATGCTGAAGCAGGCAAATATCAGGGACTAGACCGCAGTGATTGCCGTAAACAAATTGTGGCTGATCTGAAAGAACTGGGTGTTTTAATTAACATTGAAGACCACCTGCATCAGGTTGGACATAGTGAACGTACGGGTGCAGTTGTAGAGCCTTATCTGTCCACACAATGGTTTGTTGAGATGAAACCTCTCGCCGAGAGAGCGATTCAGAAACAAAAAAGTGGAGATGGTGTAAACTTTGTACCCGAACGTTTTGAAAAAACGTATTTGAACTGGATCGAAAATGTTCGTGACTGGTGTATTTCACGTCAGCTTTGGTGGGGACATCGTATTCCTGCTTGGTATGACGAAGAGACTGGTGAAATTATTGTCACTGCTGAAGACCCAACCACGATGCCTGAATATGCAGGACGCAAGTTGAGACAGGATGAAGATGTCCTGGATACATGGTTCAGCTCTGCGCTCTGGCCTTTCTCCACACTGGGATGGCCGGAAGAAACCGAAGATTTACAGCGTTATTATCCAACGAATGTGCTTGTAACCGGATATGACATCATTTATTTCTGGGTGTCCCGTATGATCTTTACGGCATTGGAATTTACCGATGAAATTCCGTTCAAGGATGTGTTGATGCATGGTCTTGTACGTGACGCAGATGGACGGAAGATGTCCAAATCTCTTGGTAACGGTGTAGACCCGCTGGATGTTATCGAGAAGTATGGTGCAGATGCAATGCGTTACATGATTTCGACTAGCAGTACGCCGGGACAGGATTTGCGTTTCCGCTGGGAGCGGGTGGAGCAAGCACGTAACTTTGCCAACAAAATCTGGAACGCTTCCCGCTTTGCATTGATGAACCTAGAAGGGTTCACTTACGAGGAACGTGACATCAGCGGTGAGCTGGGAACAGCGGATTATTGGATTTTGCACCGCCTGAACGAAACTTCCCGTGATATTACGCGTCTAATCGATGCGTATGAATTTGGGGAAACAGGCCGCGTATTGTACAACTTTATCTGGGATGATCTGTGTGACTGGTATATCGAATTTGCCAAGCTGTCATTCTACGGAGAAGATCCGGTTGCGAAGAAGAAAACACAATCAGTGCTGGCTTACGTGCTGGATCAGACTATGCGCCTGATTCATCCGTTCATGCCTTATATCTCCGAAGAGATCTGGCAACATCTGCCTCATGATGGGGAGACGATTACACTTGCTTCCTGGCCGGTATACGACCCTGCGCTAGAGAATCCGGAAGCTGTTGCCGAGATGAACTTGCTCATGGATACCATTCGTGCCGTTCGGAACATTCGTGCCGAAGTGAATGTGCCAATGAGCAAAAAGATCGAATTAATGGTCAAAGCGAATAGTGATGAAACGTCCAGCATTATTGAGCGCAACAGTCATTACATCAAACGCTTCTGTAACACATCCGAATTCGAGAGTGGATTGGATCTGAGTTCGCCAGAAAAAGCCATGACAGCGATCATCACGGGAGCAGAATTGTACTTGCCGCTGGCTGGTCTGATTGATATTGAGCAGGAAGTAGCTCGTCTGGAGAAAGAACTTCAGAATCTCGAAAGTGAAGTACTCCGCGTGGAGAAAAAACTGGCGAATGAAGGTTTCGTAGCAAAGGCTCCCGCTAAAGTCATTGAGGAAGAACGTGCCAAACAAGCAGATTATTCCGATAAACGGGATAAAGTCATCGCACGGATCAAAGAACTGAAGGGTTAATATCCAAAGGGTCGGATGGATTGCTTGCTGCGCCATCCGGCTGCTTTTTTCAATCTTCAATCAAACACAGAGAACCGAAGGTGAATTAGATGACGGAATTAAACGGAACAGATACAGCAACTCCTTTACAAACTTACGATGAGGCCGTGGACTGGATCAATGGCCTTATTCCTTTTGGTATCAGGCCAGGGTTGGAACGAATCGAGAGTTTGATGTCAGAGCTTGGCAATCCGCATCAACGGCTCAAATTCATTCATGTCGCGGGAACGAACGGTAAAGGTTCGACTTGCGCTTTTTTGACGTCAGTGCTGCTTCAAGCGGGATATGATGTTGGAACGTATACATCACCTTATATCACCAAGTTTACAAATCGTTTTCAATATAACGGTGAAGACATCCCAGAAGAAACGTTGTTAAAATTGTCGAACCGCTTACGTCCACTCGTGCTGGAGATGGCTTCTACACCGCTGGGTTCACCGACGATGTTTGAAGTGTCTACGGCTTTGGCACTGCTTTATTATGCTGAAGAGTGTTACCCGGATATTGTAGTATGGGAGACTGGGCTGGGGGGAAGGATGGACGTAACGAATATTGTTATTCCAGTCGTGTCCGTCATCACTAATATCGGTATGGATCACACGGATTTGCTTGGAGATACCATCGAGCAGATTGCATGGGAAAAGGCAGGCATTATTAAGCCTGGTGTACCTGTTGTGACCTGTGCGGTACAGCCTGAAGCCGTAAAGATCATTCAGGAGCGAGCGAAGCAGCTGAAATCAACGGTTTATCTGGCTGGAGATCAATTTTCCTACCGCAGACTCGATAGCAGCAAGGAGGGGCAAAGTCTTCATTTTTCGGGCCCATTCCGTGATTTGAACATTCACATTCATATGCAAGGGATATATCAATGTGATAATGCTGTAGCCGCATTAATGTCTCTCGAATTACTGAGACAATATATGGCATTTATGCTGGATGAAGACGATATTAAACTTGGATTTAAAAATGCCTTTTGGGCGGGTAGATTTGAGAAAGTCACTGACAATCCTCTGATTATACTTGATGGTGCTCATAATCCCGAAGGGGCAGAATCGCTTGCCAAGAGCATTATCGACGTATATCCTCAAAAAAAGTTAATTTTGATGATGGGTATGCTGGCGAATAAGCATCACGAAGCATATTTGCAGCATATACTGCCACTAGTGGATACGCTGATCCTGACCGAGCCAGATTTCCGCCGTAAAATGGCTGCAACCGAACTGTTGCAGATTGTAGAACGGGTACGTCCCGCCATTGCGAAGCAGGAACTGGATGTCATTGTCGAGCCTGAATGGGCAAAGGCACTTGATCTATTGAAGTCACGGACGGAAGCGGAGGATCTGGGGGTGGTTTCCGGCACGCTTTATCTGATTGCGGACGTGCGGGCAGCCCTTTTGCATCAAACCGATTCTGAAAAAGGTTGGTGAAAGTTTTGTTAAACACATCGGAACACGTTCATTTTATAGGGATTGGCGGTTATGGCATGAGTGCCATCGCCCGGGTTATGCTGGAGATGGGATATACCGTTACCGGATCGGATGTCGCTTCACAGGAGTTGACGGAGAAGTTGGCAGCCAAAGGGGCGAAAATATATATTGGACATACCGCAGAGCATGTGAATGGAGCAGATCTGGTAGTCTACTCTACAGCAGCTCCTGCGGATAACGTAGAGCGTGTCGCTGCTGAGCAGCTAAACATACCTATTCTTCACCGCGCGCAGATGTTAGCGCGTTTGTTAAACGAGCGCAAAGGCGTGGCCGTAGCGGGGGCGCACGGCAAAACGACGACTTCTTCCATGATTGCGCTGGTCATGGAGCAATGTGATACAGATCCGACCTATATTATTGGTGGAGAGATCATGAATTTGGGTACGAATGCCAAAGCAGGACAAGGCGAGTGGGTTGTTGCGGAAGCGGATGAGAGCGACGGCTCCTTTTTGCAATACCATCCTTGGCTCGGCATCGTAACGAACATTGAAGCTGACCATCTGGAAAATTATAATAGTGACTTTGAGGAGCTCAAAAAAGCCTATGTACAGTTTCTGAGTCAGATTCGTCCAGAGGGTACAGCGATTGTGTGCGCTGATGATGAAAATGTGCAGGCCATTTTGCCGCATCTTAAATCCCGCATTACCACTTATGGCATCGATCAGGCAGCGGATTATACGGCTACAGATATCGTACTTGGGGACCGCCGCATTTCCTTCACCATGAATCATCAAGGAAGTGCAATGGGAACAGTAGAGTTGTCAGTACCTGGTAAACACAATGTTTATAATGCGATGGCTACAGTGATTACCTGTCTCGAGGCAGGCATTCCGTTTGAGAAGATTACAGCGGCTATCGTGCAATTCCATGGGGCTAAACGCAGATTCCAAGTGCTGGGTGAAGCGCGTGACATGCTGATTATCGACGACTATGCTCATCATCCTACAGAAATAGAAGCTACGATCAGTGCGGCGAAAGCAACAGGCAAGCGTATTATTGCCGTATTCCAGCCACAGCGTTACACACGTACATTTTTCCTGCTGGATGCGTTCAGTCGGGCTTTTGCCGAGGCGGATGAGGTGCTGATTACCGATATCTACTCTCCTGCCGGCGAAAAGCAAATTGAAGGAGTGCATTCGGCCAGACTGGTTGAACTAATTGTGCAGAATAGCAATGCTACAGCAAGATACTTGCCTACCAAAGAGGAAGTTGTTGCTGATCTGCAGCCAAGGCTGCAACCGGGGGATCTTGTGCTTACAATGGGTGCAGGGGATATTTGGAAAGTGGGCGACACACTGGCCAAAGGTTTGAAATAACTATTCAAATGTGAAGTTCTGTTTATATCGTATTCAAAACGTCTGTCTTCTTCATGAAGCAGGCGTTTTTTTGTATGTCACATACATGAGTGAATTATATGCGGGAAATGATTTTTACCGACTCATGGAATATTGTCCTCATTGCAATCATATAGCTGATATAAATGGGACAAAGGAGAGGGTACGGGTGAGCAATGCCAGAATGACGTTTCGCTTCGGAGATCAAGAGTCGGACAAGCTGGAGAGCAGGGAAACGCCGACATCCAGTCCGCTGGTTACAAGGAACGAAGAATTATCTAATGCCTTCCAACCGCAGCGGAATTCTGAACCAGGCACAAACCATACGACAGTACCATCATGGACAGCGGAGGACATGCCTGTGGACTGGGGAGGAACGATTCTGGCAGACGCTTCCCGTTCTGGATCGGATCGTTTGGAGTACACGGATTCGCTGAACTACCGGAATTTGGATCCAGAGTTGGATTTTGCTCCTCGTACAAACGATGTAGACTCCCCTTCAAATCAGGATGAGCATTATGATCCCTATGAGTCTGAGCGAAGTCACGATCTGGATCAAGGACATAACTGGATGGTCGAAACAGAGAATTATTCATATAAACGAAATCGCCCTCCCAAAGGGTGGAAGATGATTGGGTCTGTTTCAGGGGCATTGGTAACTGGAGCTTTGTTTGGGATGGTTATTTTGTCCTTCTTTAACAAGGAGAGCTTGGTAAAACCGGATGAGATGCTTCCTGTGAATCAAACCATTGTTGCTGAAAAAGATCAGGAGGGGAGTGCTGGAACAACAGGACAACTTGGAGTTTCCTCAGTGGGCGGTACATATTATGCATTGCAATACGGGGTGTTCAGTTCCCCGGAACGAGCGGAGCAAGCGAAGCTTGAACTCACTCAAGCAGGCATCGCTGCTGGTTCAGATCCGGAAGATGGCAATCGTATCTATGCAGGCATCTCTGCTGATCGTGAGGAGGCCAAGCTCCTTAGTACCAGACTAAAGTCCCAGGGAGTTGAATTGTATGTAAAAGAGATCGTTAACCCGGAAATAAATCCGGAAATTTTCGGTAACAAACAGGAGGATGTCGCTCTTTTTTTCAACAGCAGCTCGGCTCTTGTCGATCAGTTATCAACCCTGTCGATCCAGCAGCTGGGTCAGTCGGTGCAAGCGGCTATTGTACCGGATATGATGGCAGCACTACAGACTCAGCATCAAACGTGGATGACTGGGATAAAGAGCCTCATGCCAGGAATGGCGGCCGATGTGCAACCGGTCATGTCCAGCATGGAGAAATCCATGAACAGCGCTATAACAGCAGTGGCGGAATATAATAAAAATCCAGATGTCGTTCATATGTGGGCAGTCCAGTCGAATTTGATGGAGTATGTGTTGCAACAGAAAAAGTGGCTTGAGTCGATTAAGCAATAAGAAAATCTCTTCCCATAACAACGACTTTAAATCCCTATCCGGCAAGGAACTGGAAATAGTTCCCCCTGCCGGATTTGTGTTTGTATTGACGTACAAAACCCCGTATAATAATGTGGGTGTCAAAAAATGGCGAGGGAAGATTAACCGATGAAAAAAAACTTCGGCGTGTTATTATTGTTTCTGCTGCTCGGCTGGATGGCTGGAGCGTGGATCGCCAAGGCACTGCAGCCTGTAAAGGCCGTAGCCTTTCTAACCAAGGTCACAACGATTAGTTGGTCGCCTCAGGCTGATCTGGATATTTTCAGTTATGACCTTTCATTTCAATTTCAAATGAGCCTCTTAAGTCTGATCGGTATTATTGCAGCAGTATGGCTGTATCGCAGACTGTAGGAGAATGACGAATGTTGACCAAAAAAATAAACTAGTGACATCTATTATTGTGATTCGGACAGGTGTTGCCACAGTATAAGGAGCCGTTAATGTTGAATAACACAGAGCAGCGCCCGATTATTCTGGCCTCCACATCGCCGCGGCGCAAGGAACTGATCGCATCACTCCATTTAGCGTTTGAAATTATACCAAGTTATGCAGACGAGAACACACCATCGGACTGGACACCGGAACAGACGGTGCAGGAACTCGCTCTGCGCAAGGCGCTTGCAGTGTATCGCGGACTTGAAGGTAGCGGGCAGAATGCTATTATCGTTGGCAGTGATACCGTAGTTGTGCTGGATAATGAGATTCTTGGCAAACCTGTCGACGAGGCGGATGCTGAACAGATGTTGTCTCGACTGCAAGGGCGAGAGCATCGTGTGTTCACCGGCGTCGCTTGTATTGATGCAGTCAGCGGACATTCGGTGGTGCATTATCGTCAAACCAATGTAACGATGAAGGAACTGTCTGAAGCCACTATTCGCGCTTATGTGAAGACGGGAGAACCTTCGGATAAGGCAGGATCGTACGCCATTCAAGGTATTGGCGCTTCACTGATCGACCGCATTGAAGGGTGTTATTTTAATGTGGTGGGCTTGCCTCTATCCTTACTCAGTGACATGCTGAAGGGGTTTGGCGTGTACGTGTTGCCACAGACTTAAAAAACGGATGCTGTGAAAAGAGGGTGCATATGGAGTCGCCTCATTACATGATGCGCGACATCCCCCAGGAAGAACGCCCGAGAGAACGCATGATGGAATACGGGGCGGGCGCCTTGAGTCATACCGAATTGCTGGCTATATTACTTCGAACAGGCACCAGACAGGAATCAGCGATGCATATGGCGCAGCGGATACTGAATCAAGCAGGTGGCATCCGTTCGTTGATGGATCTGACCCTTGAAGAGATGACAGCTATGAGGGGCATTGGACAAGCCAAAGCGGTTCAACTCAAAGCTGGTATTGAACTAGGGCATCGCATTGCCAAGAGCCGGCTTGTTGCCTCGACATCAATCCGTACTCCGCGTGATGCTGCGGATATTTTAATGGAACAGCTGCGTTATTTACAGAAAGAACATTTTGTGTGTCTTTTTTTGAATAGCAAAAATCATATCATAGCCCAGGAAACACTCTCCATGGGCAGCCTTAATGCTTCGATTGTACATCCGCGTGAAGTATTTCGTGCCGCCATCAAATGCAGTAGTGCCTCAATTGTGTGTGCACATAACCATCCTAGCGGTGACCCAACGCCCAGTCCGGAAGATATTCAGATAACCAAAAGACTGATTGAAGCCGGTGCAATCGTGGGCATTGACGTTCTGGACCACCTTGTTATTGGTGACGGAATTTACGTAAGTTTGAAGGAGAAGGGCTTGGTATAATATAATGGTTGGCGTTGATGTTTTCCTATGAATGATAACGGACGTGTCCGTCAAAGATAGGTTCACTTTATTTTTACAGATTCAAAATACGAGATGCGAATATTAGCTCCACGGTTTCGTGGGAATGAAAGTTATGCTCTTGCAATGAAACAAGAGCAGCAATATGAGGCAGAAAAGGAGAATACGTCATGTTTGGTGGTTTTACGAAAGATTTGGGTATTGATTTGGGGACAGCGAACACGCTGGTTTATGTGCGGGGTAAAGGAATTGTGGTGCGGGAGCCTTCGGTTGTTGCACTGCGTACGGATACAAAAAGCATTGAAGCGGTGGGGGAGTCTGCCAAAAAAATGATCGGACGTACACCTGGCAATATTCGTGCCATTCGTCCGATGAAAGATGGCGTAATCGCTGACTTCGATACTACAGCAACGATGATCAAATACTTCATTCGTCAGGCACAGAAGCAGCGCTCGATATTCCAGCGTCATCCCAACGTGATGGTATGTGTACCATCCGGAATTACGGCAGTAGAGCAACGTGCGGTGGAAGATGCGACCAAACAGGCGGGAGCACGCGAGGCTTACACGATCGAAGAACCATTTGCAGCTGCGATTGGTGCGGATCTGCCTGTATGGGAACCGACAGGTAGTATGGTCGTTGATATTGGCGGCGGTACAACGGAAGTGGCAGTCATTTCTTTAGGTGGTATCGTAACGAGCCGTTCGGTGCGTGTGGCGGGTGACGAGATGGATGAATCCGTCATTCAGTACATCAAACGCCAATATAATCTGATGATTGGTGAACGCACGTCTGAGCAGTTAAAGATGGATATCGGATCAGCTATGCCACTGGAGCAAGTAGAAACGATGGAGATTCGTGGACGTGATCTAGTGACAGGTCTGCCGAAGACGATCACTATCACTTCTGATGAGATCAGCGAAGCTCTGGCAGACACCGTGAATGCTATTGTTGAAGCGGTAAAAGTAACACTGGAGAAATGTCCTCCCGAGCTTGCAGCAGACATTATGGATCGTGGAATTGTCCTGACAGGCGGCGGAGCATTGCTTCGCAATCTGGATAAGTTGCTTGCTGGTGAGACAGGAATGCCTGTCATTGTTGCAGAGAACCCGCTGGATTGTGTAGCAATCGGAACAGGTAAAGCATTGGAGAATATTCATATGTTTAAAAGCAGAAGCAGTTCAGCAGTTCGTTCCAAGCGTTAATGGGTTGCTTGCCGTTTGATCTCTAAATTAGGCGGCAGCACTTCAATGTAGATAGCCCGGTTAACCCGGGAGGGCTATAACCCGCTTAACAGGGGAGGATCGACTGATATTCTCGCAGGGACTTGAGGTCTGATGTCTCCCCGCCGGGCTGGGCTCGGAAGAGAATAATGGATGTTAGAGGGTGTTGGAACTGTTTAAACTGCTGGGCAACAAAAGACTTTTTGTTTTGCTGGTGGGCCTTGTTACATTTATCGCGCTGATGGGCTTTACGCTTAGTCCGCGAGCCAATTTATCCTGGCCGGAGAAATTCCTGAAGGATTCAGTTGGATTTGTACAATACGTATTTTACAAGCCCGCTTCTTATGTAGCGGGCTTTTTCAAAGATGTGGCGAACATGCGTGCGGTATATGAGGAAAATGAAGAGCTCCGTATTGCAATGGGGCACTATACACGTGACCGGCTGAAATACAATGATTTGGAGCAGACAAATCAGCAGCTCCAAAAGGAACTTAACTTCACTGAAGAGCAGAAGAATCGATATAACTACGGCTCACGAATTGCACAGGTTATCAGTGCGAATTCCGATCCGAACAGCAGAACGATTAACATTGATATCGGAGAAAACGCAGGTATTAAACCAGGCATGGCTGTTACTTCGCAGCAAGGACTCGTTGGGGTGATCAGCCACGTCAGCTCATACACATCAACGGTCAATCTGTTAACTTCGATGGATGCCAATGACCCAACATCGAATGCGATTGCAGCTACGGCTGTAGGCAAAGAGAAGGTATTTGGCATGATCGAGAGTTATGATCCGAAGAGCGGCACACTGAAGATGACGAAAATTTCGGAAGACTCCAATATAGCAGACGATGATGAAATCATCTCTTCGGGTATTATCAATAATTTTCCGAAGTACATGCGCATTGGTAAAGTGAAGAGTGTGGAGAAGAGCGAATATGGTTTGACCAAGACAGCTACCATTGAGCCCTATGCCAACTTCCTCGATTGGAAACAGTTGATTGTGATCATTCCGCCTGAGGTTAAACAATAATGGTTACGCGCAAACAGGTTCTGTTTCTGTTACTGTTTGTTCTGTTCATTGCTGAAGATACGATTCTGCCGCAGATCATTCCTTCGGCTTGGCAGATGCGCATTTCAGTCAATCTGGTTTATATTGTTATTCTGTTTTTTGCTGTGTATCATCACCGGCATACGGCATTGGTACTGGGCATAATGTTTGGTCTTCTGCATGACGTCGTCTTCTATGGGGAGATGATTGGGCCTTACGGATTCTCGATGGGATTATCTGCGTATACGATGGGACTCATATTTCAAGCACCGCGTGCACCGATGCCTATCATGGTTTCGGTTGTCCTGCTCGGAAGTTTGCTGAATGATACGATGTTATTTTTCTTATACAAACTTTTTCAGCTCAATCATGTGACCTTTGACTGGGCACTGATTGAATACATGATCCCTAATCTGTTTGTCCACTTTGTGTTTACCCTGATCATTTATGTTCCTCTGCGCAAACAGCTGGAGAAGATCGGCACACCGAAAAGCAAGGCAGATGAAGCTTCCTGATGACATTTATGGAGCAAGAAGCAGGAACTCGGGGACCAGGGCACGAAATGTAATGAGATGGGAGGGACAGGCTTATGACGGTAAAATCGAATCACGTAACGATTAAAGGCATCCGAGACGGCTTGGTTTTCCTGTTGGACGATCAATGTGAATTCGAGGAATTGCTCTATGAGCTCCGCTATAAGCTGGAACACAGCCATCAAAACATTTTGACCGGACCGATAGTTCATGTGGATATCAAGCTGGGAGCGCGAGAAGTTACAGAAAACCAAAAAGAAGAGATTCTGGATGTTTTGAAGCAAAAAGGCAATTTGTTGATCCGTTCCATTGACTCGCCTGCACTTGTACAGGAGGTCAAAGGTCCACCGCCAATTTTGACGATGTGTGGCATGGTACGGTCAGGTCAGGTGCTTCATCATGAGGGGAATCTTCTGTTTCTTGGAGATATCAATCCTGGCGGCACAGTAACGTGCACCGGGGATATATATGTTTTGGGTTCACTCAGAGGTATGGCTCATGCCGGAATTAGCGGGGACGAAGAGGCTATTATCGCAGCATCGGTGTTTGCACCGACACAACTACGTATTGCAGATGTGATTAGCCGTCCTCCGGATGAATGGGAGAGCCGTGAAACCGGAATGGAATTTGCTTACTTGCAGGACAATCAGATGCAGATCGACAAGATGAGCAATATCGTTCGGTTGCGCCGAGATTTTAATGTGTTTAAAGGAGTGTAGCTCATGGGAGAGGCGATCGTGATCACTTCGGGTAAAGGCGGCGTGGGTAAAACAACCACCTCGGCAAACATCGGGACAGCGCTGGCGCTGCTTGGCAAAAAGGTTTGTCTGGTCGATACGGATATCGGCCTTCGTAATCTGGATGTTGTGATGGGACTCGAGAACCGCATTATTTACGATCTGTGCGATGTTGCGGACGGCCGCTGCCGTCTGAATCAGGCTTTGGTGAAAGACAAGCGTTTCGAAGAATTATACATGTTGCCTGCAGCGCAGACGAGAGACAAAAACTCTGTATCGCCAGAACAGGTGAAGGATATCATCCTGGAACTAAAAAAAGATTTTGAATATGTCATTATTGACTGCCCGGCGGGTATCGAGCAGGGATTCAAAAATGCGGTAGCCGGAGCAGATCAGGCCATCGTGGTCACTACACCGGAAAATGCAGCAGTACGTGATGCGGATCGTGTCATCGGTTTGCTGGAGAGCTCACACATCCAGTCACCGAAGCTGGTGGTGAACCGGATTCGCAATAATATGGTGAAGTCAGGCGACATGTTAGATATCGATGGTATTCTACAAGTACTTAATATCGACCTGATTGGTATCGTGCCGGATGATGAACTTGTCATCAAGGCTGCCAACTCAGGCGAACCTACAGTGATGAACCCGGATTCACTTGCAGCCATTGCTTATCGCAATATTGCAAGACGAATTTTGGGAGATACCGTGCCATTAATGCAACTGGAGCAGAAAAAGGGTGCGTTTTCCCGTTTCAAGAAATTTTTTGGAATGGGTTAAATGATACGAATCACTTTAAATAAACATAGTTGACCGTAAATTAACGCATACAGCCGGGGCATTGTGCCCGGCTTTTTTTGTTTTCATTTAATTCGTCTGTTTAACGTGTAGCCTTATTTACAGTTCTGTAGAGGGGCTTGTTCATATTCTCCGCTGCTGTTTCATAGGATGTAGTAAACAAGCCTCAGCGGGAGGACATGGCATGAATACAAAACTGAGAATCAAACAGAGAAGAGAAGAACGGATTCGGCGGCTTATGGATGGGGCAGTGCATGAAGTATTACAAGAACAAAAGCCGATTTTTCATTGGGACAGTGAAGGGGAAGATCGAGGCAGAGAAAGAGATAGGAAAATCGTTCAAAGTATAGATGACAGTAAAGATCAAGGGAGAAATAGCGAGCGTGTTGAAACGGCCCGGCAAAAGCCGTTTGCTTTTGTAGAGGAAGCATCGGAACGAGATCCGGAATGGCTATGGAAAAAGGAGAATGGACATTTTCGCCCTACAGGGCATTCTGGTTTTAATTTGTTTCGATCGTTGCTGCGGCGCACAATAGTTAGCGCCGTTATATTTGCAGGCGTGTGGGGACTGTTCCAACTAAATGCATCGTGGACAGTAGCACCCAAGACGGTCATTGCTGATGTACTTCATAACGATATGGATTTTGCGGCGGCTACGGCATGGTATGAACGGAACTTTGGTGGAACCCCCTCTTTCTTGCCAGTGCTCGGACACACCACTGATGTAGTGAATGGTTCGGGAGTTCGGCCGCTTCTAGGGAAACCGATCTCGGGAACGGTAGTGCAGCCGTTTGCCCTGAGCATGAAGGGGATTGAGATTGTTCCTGAGGCGGCAACAGCAGGAGGACTGGTGCAAGTGGTTAGTTCGGGCGCGGGGCGTGTACTCGAGGTTCTCGGGGATGCTTCCACTGGGTATACCGTTGTTATTCAACACTCCGGCAAGGTAACAGCCATATATGGCCGGATGAATGAGATTGATGTCCAGGTGAGTGATTGGGTCGAAGCGGGGAATGCAGTGGGAAGTTTGAAGGCCGGAAGCACGGAACAGCCGGCAACGCTCTATTTTGCGATAAAAGAAGGAGAAGATTACGTGGACCCCGCGGAAGTGGTTGCCCTTGATTAGGGTCTGGGATGTACGAATTTCGCTTCACCCGTTTTTTGTCATTATCATGATGACCTCTTTGCTGACTGGACATTTTATCGAACTGATAACGTTGTTTGCTATCGTATTTATTCATGAATGCGGACATGCTGCTGCGGCAGCCCTTCTGGGCTGCCGTGTACTGTCCATACAGATGCTTCCTTTCGGAGGAGTGGCAGTCATCGAAGATGGCGGTAAACTGACGGCTTATCGCGAGATTGTAATTGCTTTGGCAGGTCCGCTACAGAATGTGTTAATGGTTGGCATTGTGCTGTTATTACGTCAATTTCAGTTGGGTGATCCTGTATTTCTGGATTATATCATTCAGGCGAATCTGCTTATTGCGCTGTTTAATCTGTTGCCTGTGCTGCCGCTGGATGKAGGTAAGATCGTTCAAGCTGTGGTCAGCCTATGGGCTCCATACTATACCACGCTCATGTGGACTTATCGTATCAGTATCCTGAGCAGCGCAGGGGTCGTTTTGGCTGCGGTTATCCAGTGGTTTTCTGGCGATTACGGGCTTCCGTTAAACCTTTTATTAATAGGCCTTTTTTTGTTTTATTCTAATTTTACCGATTATCGGAACGTTCCTTATCGATTTATCCGTTTTCTGATGAACCGGGAGGCTGTTTTCGTCCGGCATGCAGCCGCAGGCAGTTTGGTCCAGCCAATAATCTCGTTTCCGGCGAAACCTTTGGACACAATTTTGCGTCTATTAAAAAGAGAAAGATACCATATGGTATACGTGATGAACAAGCAGGGGCGTATAATGGCAGTTTTGCCTGAGCAGCGCGTGATCGGTTCTTATTTTCAACAAAATATGGATAAATTGTGATAGCTGCTGATGAACCTGCTCTCAAACGGGGTAATACATTTATGATCAATATTGCCCATAATATGAAATGGATGTGGATGAATTGAAGGGTCTTCTAGAGGTGAAGCCATGAAACAAATGATTGTACATAATGAACATAACCTCATGCAAATGGCGCTTCTGGAAGAAGGCAAAGCTGTGGAGTTCACGGCAGAGCGTACACGCGAGCGCGGGCTACTGGGTTCCTTTTTCAAGGGACGTGTAGTGAATGTGTTACCGGGTATGCAGGCTGCCTTTGTGGATATCGGTCAGAAAAAGAATGCTTTTCTGTATGTGGATGATGTGCTTCATCCCCATCTGGAGAAGCAGCCGAAAGTAAAACCTTCCATCTCGGAACTGCTGCGTCCGGGTCAGGAATTAATTGTACAGGTTCTGAAGGAACCGGTAGGAAGCAAAGGTGCCCGGGTGACTACGCATTATTCACTTCCGGGCCGCTGGCTTGTCTACATGCCTGTAGCGGGTTATGTGGCTGTGTCCAAGAAGATTGCCCGGGAGGGAGATCGTTCCCGTCTCAAAGCGATGGGGGAGCAGTTGCTAAGGGATGAAGAGGGCTTGATTATTCGTACCGTATCTGCGGAAGAACCTTATGAGGCAATTCAGACTGATTTGGAGGCATTGCGCATTCAGTGGCTTCTGATTCGAGAAAAAGCAGACAGTTTGCCTTCTCCAAGCTTGTTGCACCAGGATCAAAGCATGATTCAGCGAGTGATCAGAGATGTGTACACACCTGGTAATGACGAGGTGATTACGGATAGTGAAGGACAGGCTCGCGTGATTCGATCCCTCCTTGAAGAGATCTGTCCAGGGCACCAGCCTCAAGTTCAAGTGTATTCCGGAACGGAATCCATCTTTGATGCGTATGGCGTACAGGAGCAACTGAACAAGGATTTTGCCCGCAAAGTCTGGTTACCTGGCGGGGGATATATCGTCATTGATCATACCGAAGCGCTGACAGTGATTGATGTTAATACCGGAAAATATACAGGTGCAGGCGGAGACAGTCTGGAAGAAACGGTTACTGAAACTAACATGCAGGCTGCACTCGAAATTGCAAGGTTAATGCGGCTGCGAGATATCGGCGGTATGATTATCGTGGATTTCATTGATATGGAAGAGGCGTCTAATCGGCATGAAGTGGCTGGTGCACTGGAGCAGGAGTTACGGAAGGATCGAACGAAGGCTTTTGTTCTGGGGTGGACCAAGCTGGGATTGCTTGAACTGACTCGTAAAAAGGTGAGAGAAGAAAGCACACTGCCCTACGTGGAGCCTTGTTCTTCCTGTCACGGGACGGGGAAAAGATATATTTCACCTTTGCATTGATTTTTAGTATGGTGCGTGATATACTCATCAAGTATGTGTTTAGCCTATTGGTCTTGCACATGCTGTAACCGCACTGGCCAGGTATAAGAACAGTTTCGCAAGGTACTGTCACCTGAGAACGGGCGAGTCTGAGACATGAGGAGGTGCAAGGCAAATGTACGCAATTATTGAAACAGGCGGCAAACAGTACAAAGTCCAAGAGGGCGATGTTCTGTTCATCGAGAAATTGAATGCGAACGACGGCGAAAGCGTAACGTTCGACCGTGTCCTGGCTGTATCTAACGATCAAGGTTTGACAGCAGGTACACCATTGGTTTCCGGAGCTACTGTAACGGCTAAGGTGGAGAAACATGGCAAAGGTCAAAAGGTTGTTGTATACAAATACAAACCGAAAAAGAACTACCATGTGAAGCAAGGTCACCGTCAACCGTACACTAAAGTAACTATCGAAAAAATCAAAGCGTAAGAAGGTGCGATAAGTGATTATCGTTCAAATCTTTCGTGATGAGGACGGGAACATCGAACGCTTTTCCATCGAAGGGCATGCCAATTTTGCCAAGCGGGGAGAAGATATCGTATGTGCCGGGGTATCTGCTGTTACAGTGGGTACAGTGAACTCGATTGAAGCATTGACTGGTGTCGAGATGGATGCCAAGATGAAGAATGGTTTTTTAAGCGGTTCTTTACCATTGCTTGCAAAAGGGGAAACTTTTTCTCAGGTACAGTTGTTGCTCGAATCCATGGTAGTTATGCTCTCTAATATTGCAGAGTCATACGGGAAGTATATTCAAATACAGCAACACCAATAAGCAAAGAAGGAGGAAAACCAATCATGTTGAAATTAAATCTTCAGTTGTTCGCATCGAAAAAAGGTGTAGGTTCCACGAAGAACGGACGTGACAGTAATGCACAACGTCTGGGTGTTAAACGTGCAGATGGCCAAACTGTAACTGGTGGTAGCATTCTCGTTCGCCAACGCGGAACGAAAATTCACCCAGGAACAAACGTGGGTATCGGTAAAGATGACACTTTGTTCGCGAAAATCGACGGCGTTGTTAAATTCGAACGTTGGGGTCGCGATCGCAAAAAAGTAAGCATCTACCCTGTTGACGTTGCTCCAGTAGCAGCTGCAGTAGAAGCTTAATATCGGCATTCCGCCTAAGGAGCCTTCGGCATTTTTGCCGGAGGTTTTTTGCATTCTGCGACTATTCGATAATGAACTGGCAGAAAAGACATGTTATACTTGGTTACGGTGGGTCTAAACCAACCGAGTTTTGTAGAACGGGGAGAAGCCATGAAATCCTGGAAAAGAGTGCCGTGGATTGCGGCATGTTCACTTGTGATTCCTTTGGTTTTCGTTATGCTGTATCCGGCGGCCTTCGCGAGCGTCGTTTGCGCATTGTGGTCCGTTGCGGCGATGTTCATTTCTGTATATGCACTGAAAAGGCAAGCGGAAGCGGAACGCAAAACCATCATACAATCCATGGAAAAAACAGCAATAGCCTCATTAAATCATCATAGGCATGACTGGATGAACGATCTTCAGGTGTTATATGGATATCTTCGGCTGGGCAAACTTGATAAATCTCTGCAGTGTGTGGAAAGAATAAAAGAGCGGGTCACAGAAGAAAGCCGGATATCCAAATTAGGCATTCCTTCACTCGTATTTTATTTGCAGTCTTTTCGAGCCAGTGGAGTTGCGCTGGAATTGCATGTGCAAGTGGAAGAAGAGTTGCAGCTCAGTGCTCTGGTCTCTCCCGAGGATGGCGAGTCGCTTACGGGGGCGATTGCGGATGCAATTCGGGCCTACCAATATGGCGGTGGCCGGTCGTCTTGGGGAGAGGTTCGCAAACTGACCTTGAACTTCGGACAGGATCATGGAGATGTCGTCGTCAGGCTGGACGGTGATCAAACTCTTGATCCGGAAGCACTGCGGCAATTAACGGCCGTACTCAAAGGTAAAAAAGTCAGAACGGAGCAGCTTCCGTCTGGGGATACGTTTGTACAATTCAGAATGCCTTGTGGAATATAGGAAGAAGGGGTAACCAATGTTTGTTGATAAAGCGAAGATTTATGTAAAAGCCGGAGATGGAGGGGACGGCATCGTCTCTTTCCGTCGTGAGAAATATGTACCAGAGGGTGGTCCTGCTGGCGGCGATGGCGGCCGGGGAGCCGATATTATTTTCCGGGTAGATGAAGGTCTGCGGACTTTGATGGACTTTCGTTACCAGCGTCACTTCAAAGCTCCACGTGGAGAAAAGGGACGTAACAAAAGCCAGCATGGTGCAAATGCAGAGAATATGATTGTACGTATCCCGCCGGGTACGACTATTGTGGATGAAGACAGTGGGGAAGTGTTAGCCGATCTTACACGTCATGGGCAGCAGGTTGTTGTTGCTAAAGGTGGTCGGGGCGGTCGGGGGAACATTCGTTTTGCAACGCCGAGAAACCCTGCTCCTGAACTTGCCGAGAATGGTGAAGAAGGCGAAGAGCGTTATATTGTGCTTGAGCTTAAAGTCATGGCGGATGTTGGACTAGTTGGTTTCCCGAGTGTGGGTAAATCTACGTTGCTGTCGGTTGTATCTGCTGCGAAGCCGAAGATCGGGGCATACCACTTTACAACCATTACACCTAACTTGGGTGTCGTTGATGTGGGTGAGAGTCGCGGTTTTGTTATGGCCGATTTGCCGGGTCTTATTGAAGGAGCGCATGAGGGTGTTGGACTTGGACATGAGTTCCTGCGACATGTTGAGCGGACACGGGTTATTATTCATGTTGTGGATATGTCCGGTTCAGAAGGGCGGGATCCTTTCGAAGACTGGCAGAAAATTAATGATGAGCTGAGACTATACAATCCAGCCCTTGCCGAGAGACCGCAGGTTGTAGCTGCGAACAAAATGGATATGCCGGATTCCGAAGCCAATCTGGAGCAATTTTTGCAACAGGTCCGCGAAGTGAAGCCAGATATTGAAGTCATGCCTATTTCGTCTTTGACTCGTCAAGGTATTCAGGAATTGTTGTACCGTGCGGCTGATCTGCTGGATCAGATTCCGGATGAGCCTGAGGTAGAGGAAGTGTCTGATCTCTCCGAGCGTAAAGTATACAGCTTGGAGAAAAAAGAGGACGAAGGTTTCCGTATTGTGCGTGAGAATGATACGTTCATTGTGGAAAGTGCCAAGATTGATCGCATGATGAAACGGATGCAGTTGAATTCACACGAGGCTATTCTGAAGCTGGCACGTACACTTCGTTACATGGGTGTGGATGATGAGCTTCGTAAACGCGGCGCCGTGGAAGGCACGATTGTGCGCATTGGAGATTTCGAGTTTGAATTCGTGGAAAGCAGCAGTTACTATTAAGACGTTAGGTCGCAAAATTAATATTATAAACATCATCGGCTGATGATTGTTAAATAAAAATGAGAAACGCAGTGGAGCGGGAAGTTACCGTGATGCTGCGTTTTTTTGTTTGTTTTCTGACATTGGAGAGAGAGAAGCCTGTATAATGTGAGAAACAGTTTTTGAAAAATAGACTGTCACGTATTGCCCTTTTGTGATTCATCCTATATAATGTCCACTAGATGAATACATGAGTCTTTGAGGAGAGGACGTTCTGTGAATGAACGCTATTACTTAGTACGGGAAGATATTTTACCAGAGGCTGTGGTAAAAACGATGCAGGTGAAAGAGTTACTTGCTTCCGGTGATGTCAAAACAGTGCATGAGGCCGTCGAGCAGGTCGGATTAAGCCGAAGTGCCTTTTATAAGTACAAAGATGGAATCCATCTGATCAATCAGCTGGAGCGTGAACGAATTGTAACCATCTCGATCGACCTGGAGCATCAGTCTGGTATTTTGTCTCGTGTGCTTGGACATTTTGCAGGTTATGGAGCCAACGTACTTACGATTAATCAGAGTATTCCGCTTCAGGGCAGAGCCAATGTTGTCATTTCCGTGGAAACGACGCATCTTCATGGAGAGATTGGAGAAATGCTGGATCGAATGCAAGATATGCCTGGGGTGAAGCGTACACGGATCGTAGGCCAAGGTTAATCGGGCTTTGAGAATATAGGATTAGACAATAGGGGGTAGGTCGTTAGTGAAACCGGTAAAAGTCGGATTGTTGGGCCTGGGCACGGTTGGAACGGGCGTTGTCCGAATTGTGGAAGGGAATCAGGAGGATCTGAGCAGTCAGGTGGGGTCGCCGATTATCATTGAGAAGATTGCGGTGAAGAACACGGAGAAGGATCGTGTTATTCCCATTGACCGGGCGAAGCTGACAGAAGACCCTTGGGAGGTCATTCGTCACCCGGACATTGATGTTATCGTTGAAGTGATGGGTGGCATTGATCAGACGAAAGAATATATTCTTGAAGCACTGGAACGTGGGAAACATATCGTAACAGCGAACAAGGATCTAATGGCATTGCATGGTTCAGAGATTCTGGCTAAAGCACAGGAAAAGCAATGTGATGTGTTTTATGAGGCTAGTGTGGCCGGGGGTATCCCGATCATCCGCACGCTGATTGAAGGTTTCTCTTCGGACCGGATCACTCGAATTATGGGGATTGTGAACGGAACAACGAACTATATTTTGACGAAAATGAGTCAGGAAGGCGCATCCTATGAAGAGGTGCTAGCAGAAGCACAAGCTCTAGGGTACGCGGAAACAGATCCAACTTCGGATGTGGAAGGGCTCGATGCTGCTCGTAAAATGGCAATCTTGGGCACTCTCGGTTTCCGTACGAATGTGGAATTGAAAGATGTTGCTGTTAAGGGGATCGCTTCCGTCACGCGTGAGGATATCATGTATGCCAAAAGATTAGGGTATGAGTTGAAGCTGCTCGGCATCGCAGATCGCATCGATGAAGAGATTACAATTAGTGTGCAACCAACGATGGTGAGAAAGAACCATCCAATCGCATCGGTAAATGGTGTGTTCAACGCAGTGTATGTGCACGGTGAGGCAGTAGGCGAGACGATGTTTTACGGAGCAGGAGCGGGTGAAATGCCAACAGCGACTTCCGTAGTTGCTGACATTGTTGCCGTAACGAAAAATCTCAAGCTTGGGGTAAACGGAGTAAAAGCGATCGCGCCATATAAACAGAAGAGATTGCAGAGTGATGAGCAGATTTTTTCGAAAAATTTCATATTACTGCACGTGGACGATAAAGCAGGGGTGCTAGCACAGATTACGCAGATTTTTGCCGAATATGAAGTCAGTCTCGCCTCCGTTGTGCAACAGCCGAATGAGCACAATCCAGACGCTGAAATCATTATTGTTACGCATAATGCAAGTAAGGCCAGCATGGACAAAGTACTCAAACATTTTGAATCACTCAACGTGATTCGTCGGATTAAGAGTGTTTACCGCGTAGAAGGTTAGTTGTTAAGTCATTTTAAAATGAAATCATTATAAATTTCGGTTGTGCAAGCAAGCCTTAAACCATTATTTAGATTAATTAAACCTAAAGGAGTCTACCTACAATGAGATATCAAGGATTATTGCAAACGTACAAAGAACACCTTCCAGTCAATGAAAATACGCCACAGCTTACACTTCAAGAAGGCAATACGCCATTGATCCATGCAGAGAATCTGTCGAAGGATCTAGGTTTGAATTTGTACTTCAAATATGAAGGCTTGAATCCTACAGGTTCTTTCAAGGACCGCGGAATGGTTATGGCTGTTGCCAAAGCAATGGAGGAAGGCAGCCGCACAATTATGTGTGCATCTACGGGTAATACATCCGCAGCTGCTGCAGCCTATGCCGCACGTGGTGGGTTGAATTGTATCGTGTTGATTCCAAATAACAATATTGCACTGGGTAAACTCGCTCAAGCGATGATCTATGGTGCCAAAGTCATCGCGATCAATGGTAACTTTGACCGTGCCCTTGAGATCGTACGTGAAATTACGGCTAAACACCCGATTACACTTGTAAATTCCGTGAATCCATACCGGATTGAAGGACAGAAGACAGCCGCCTTTGAATTGGTTGAGCAATTGGGAGATGCACCGGACGTTCTGGCTATTCCGGTTGGTAATGCGGGTAATATTTCGGCATACTGGAAAGGCTTTAAAGAGTATAACGAGGCAGGGAAATCGAACACATTGCCGCGTATGGTTGGCTTCGAGGCAGAAGGAGCTATGGCCATCGTTAAAGGAGAGCCAATTCTTGAGCCGGAAACCGTAGCTACAGCGATTCGAATCGGTAACCCAGCCAGCTGGAAAACAGCAGTGGCTGCTGCCGAAGAGTCCGGTGGTCAAATTAACTATGTTACGGATGACGAGATTTTGGCGGCATACCGCACCATTGCAGCACGTGAAGGAGTATTTGCTGAACCGGCTTCTGCTGCATCTGTGGCTGGTGTGTACAAATTGCATAGTGAAGGCTACTTCAAAGGTGGAGAAACGGTTGTATGTGTGTTGACAGGTAACGGACTGAAAGACCCGAATGTAGCGATTAAAACGGCTGCTGTGGAGCCACTGGTCGTTGAAGATACGGAAGAAGCGGTTATGGCAGCTATTGCCCAACTGGAGCAGCAGTCTGTATGAGCTTGCGTGAAAAAGTAACTGTCAAAATCCCGGCAAGCACAGCCAATCTGGGTCCAGGGTTTGATACCCTGGGCATGGCCTTGTCTTTGTATGCCTGGCTCGAGTTTAAACCTGCAACTCAGACGACATTCCATCTGTACGGGGATCATCTAACCGGTCTGCCTACGGATAAGTCAAATCTGATCTATGAAGTCGCACAAATGGTATTTGATGAGGTTGGGGTTTCTGTACCAGAGCTTGAAATTTCGATGTATTCAGAGATCCCCCTCACTCGAGGACTTGGAAGCAGTGCTTCGGCAATTGTCGGTGCGCTTGCCGGTGCTAATGCATTGATCGGCAATCCGTTATCGAATGATAAGCTGCTAGACATGGCTACAGCACTGGAGAAACATCCAGACAACGTTGGTGCATCGTTATATGGGGGTATCATTACTGCAGCATGGGACGGTCAACATGTCGACTACATCCGGATTGAGCCTCACCAGGATCTGCAGTCTCTGGTTATCGTGCCAGACTTTCAGTTGTCCACTTCTAAAGCAAGGGATATTGTTCCCAAGCAGTTTGGCATGTCTGATGTTGTACACAATGTGAGTCGTTCTTCGTTGCTCGTTGCTGCATTAGCCAGCGGACGACTCGATATGATTGAAAAGGCGATGTCGGATCGAATTCACCAGCCGTATCGTGCATCACTGGTGCCTGGCATGAAGGAGATTTTGGAACATGCTACCGAGCATGGCGCTTTGGGTGCCGCATTAAGTGGGGCTGGTCCAACGGTTCTTGCGCTGGTGGATCGTCACGATACCCGGAAGGCAGAGTTGGAGCAATACTTAATGGGTGTTATGAAGCAGGAGGGGATCACAGCCTCTGCTTTGTGGCTGGACCCAGATTTGGACGGCGTGGTTATAATGCCGGATCAAGATGAACGTCCTTTTTTGGACAGAATCAAAGGGGAAGTTAACGAATGAAACGAATTGCAGTATTACCAGAAGGCTCAGTCTCACATGAAGCAATAGATTTCCTTTTTGATGGGGAAGCCCTGGATTTGAAGCACTCCAAACTCATTTCGGACATTTTTCGTGCAGTGGATAACGGGAGTGTACAGTACAGTGTCATTCCAATGGAAAATACAATTGAAGGTTCTGTTAGCCTGCATATGGACTGGCTTGTAAATGAGGTAGATATTCCGATGCAAGCGGAGTGGGTGTACCCATCCATTCAAAATGTGATCGGACATGGGAATGAATTTGTTACAGGAGATGGCACATATGATTTTGGTAAAATCACCAAGATTCTATCCCATCCGGTGGCCATCCCGCAGTGCCAGAATTTTATTCGTCAGCATTCACCTGATGCAGACCTAGAAGGCGTAAACAGCACGGCTGAAGGGGTAGAAATTGTAAAAAGAAATCCGGGAAAAGGCTGGGTGGCAATCGGTACGAAGCTTGCGGCTCAAAAGCATGGTCTGGATATCATGGCTGAACGTGTGACGGATCATGACAATAACTACACCCGCTTCGTACTAATTGGTCATGAACCTGTCAGCATTCCGCGTGAGCCCGACCATGTGAAGACAAGTTTGATTGTAACACTACCAGAGGATGCACCGGGGGCACTTCATCAAGTGCTGTCAGCGTTTGCCTGGAGAAAGCTGAACTTGACTCGTCTTGAATCTCGTCCAACGAAGAAACGTTTAGGCAGTTACTACTTTTACATTGATGTCATTGAATCGGTTGATTCCATATTACTTACGGCAGCTATGGCTGAAATCGAGGCTTTGAATTGTCAGGTTCGCGTTCTTGGTAGTTATCCATGTTATACATACCCTTCACGGAAATAACCGGTAGTGGTTGGATAATGAATGCAAAGAGATCATTCGGCGTCTATGTGAAATAAGAGAGTTTTTCCGTTATTTTTGTTGTAAAATGGACAGGTTCATTATGTTCCGGAATTTTAGGAAATGCATATTTAATGGAGGTGCAGTTAGTCATGGCAGAACAATGGATCTATTTGGATGGTCAGTATGTAACCAAGGAAAATGCAAAAGTTTCGGTGTATGACCATGGATTCTTGTACGGAGATGGTATCTTCGAAGGTATTCGGATTTACAATGGAAATATTTTCAGATGTAAGGCTCACTTGGATCGCTTGTATGATTCGGCAAAATCCATCAGTTTGAACATTCCGCTGTCTTACGATGAGATGCTTGAAGTGATGGCTGAAACGGTACGCCGCAATGATATGCGTAACGGTTATATCCGTCTGATCGTTTCACGCGGACCAGGGAACCTGGGTCTTGACCCGACACGTTGCCCTAAAGCTTCCGTGATCATTATTGTGGAACAACTAGCAATCTATCCGGAAGAAGCGTATCTTACTGGATTGAAGGCCGTCTCCGTATCCCAGCGTCGTAACATCCCGGATGCGTTGAATCCGAAGATTAAATCCCTCAACTATCTGAACAACATCCTTGTCAAGTTGCAATCGAACTTTTCGGGTGCAGGTGAGGCTATTATGTTGAACTCCCAAGGCTACGTAACCGAGGGTTCAAGTGATAACATTTTTATTATCAAAAACGGTGTGGTGTATACTCCTCCTTGTTACCTTGGGGCACTTGAAGGCATTACACGTCAAGCGATTATCGATCTGTGCGTAGAACTGGGTATTGAATTAAAAGAAGTGCCTTTCACGCTTCATGATGTGTATATTGCAGATGAGGTATTCTTCACAGGAACAGCGGCGGAAGTTATTGCGGCGTGCGAAGTGGATGGCAGAGTGATTGGTTCTGGTGTAGCAGGTCCTGTTACATTGCAATTACTTGAAGCTTTCCGCCAGATTGTCGACAAAGATGGTTACAAGGTTTGGGAATAAACCGTTTACGTTTAATCAAATAAATTACAGAAATTCTCCTTGTCCGATAAAATGCAGCATGCCTTGTGTATGCGGGATTTTAGAAGGCGGGAGGATTTTTTTTGTTCAAATGATGTCATTAGCCCGGTTGCTGCATAGGATGTAGTAACGGTATGGGCGAATGTACTGCCCAAGTATGACGTCTAGGAGGTTAGTTCCCTGTGAAAATACACATGGTGAAAAAAGGCGACACATTATATCTGCTGTCCCAAAAATACAATGTAGCGCTGGACAAATTAATTGCGGCCAACTCGCAAATTGCAGATCCCGACAAGCTGGACATTGGTATGAAGGTCAAAATTCCCGCACAGCCAGTAACACCAAAGCCAGAGGGCGTACTGCACAGTCACAAGGTAGTACAAGGCGATTCATTATGGAAGTTGTCACAAGCCTGGGGTGTTCCATTGAAAGACATGATCAATGCGAATCCACAATTGAAAAACCCAAATGCTCTTCTGGTCGGAGAAACCGTCTATATTCCTTCTATGCATACACAAGGGAATCAGGCTGCGAATCCTAACATTGGTAATATTGGTGCGCAAGAAAAATTATCACCTGAAGGCAAAGAGTACACAGGCGTAAAAGAAGAAACGGCACCTGTCGTACCATCTCCCCCTCCTCAGGCAGTTGAAAAGCCAGTCCCTGTACCAGCTCCAGCACCTGTTGCCCCGGCTAAGCCTAATGTCATGCCTGAATTGGAGGCTTTGCCGCAATTGCCTGAAATGCCTGAAATGCCTGAAATGAAACCCGAGAAGAAAACGGATAAAAAAGAAGAGATGAAGCCAGAGGTTCAAGTCCAACCTGTGAACGAAGCTAAACAGTCTCCATTGCCTAATCTTTCACCTGAAATGATGCCTTTACCGGTAATGCCTAACATGGAACCGCCTGTGAATACTACACCAGCGACTAAGGCTCCTTGTGGTTGTGGTCAAAAAATGCTGTATGCTCCGATAGAACATCCTTATATGCAAGTCCCGGTGCCAGCACAAGAGGTGTATGCTGTGCAGCAAAATAACATGTATACCGCAGGAGTAGCGAATAACTCTCCGTTCCCTGGTGTTCAGGATGTCGGTGCTTATAGCATGGGGGATGTGCCTAACAGCCCATGGACAGGAGCGGAACAGTCTTATAATCATAATAACGTCATGCCCAATTTGCCTAATGTATCTCCAGACATGGTGAACAATGCATTTCCAATTTCACCAGCTGGTCAAGTGAACAGCCCTTTCCCGAATATTGCAGCTGCAAATAATCAAATGAATCATCAGCCGCCGTTTATGTCTCCGTACTCGATGCTTCCGTACCCTCCATGTGGATGTGGATCACATACACATGCACCTCAGTATACTTATCCTACGTACGGTTATCAGGAACCGGTTTGGGGCATGTATGGTCATCCGAATGGTATGCCGCCTGAAATGTCCACATCAGTTATGCCGAATCATCCGATGGAATATGCTTACCAAAATCCGTATCCTACTCAAAATAAGGTTCCTCCATCTCCGCTTGGTGCTTTTGGGGAGATGTACCCTTCTCAGGCCCATGGTGACAATAGTGGGAAAAAGGGAGGGCGTGACAATGCGAACTTAAGTCAGGTTGCTTTTGAAGATGCAGATTCCGAATCTGAGGCAAAACCAAAATCAACACCCCCTAAAAATGGCCCAGCGAAGCGGAGAACAAGTAAGACGCCTGCGAAAAGTAAATTCAAGGTATCTGTATCTGGTAAATCTACCAGACAAGGCTCAGCATCATCAAGTTCACAAAAACCTGCCAAGAAACGTCGCAACCCCTGGATTCAACATTAAAAGTTAACAGAAGAAAGTTATATATTGTTGTTGATTGAGAAAAGTCAGTTCTGATATGTAGAACTGACTTTTTCGCTTTTATAGTTATAGCGAGTAAAAAATGATGCGCTTCGAGTAGTGGATGGTTGAGATAAATAAAAAATATTGTGGATAATGTTTGAAAGCCCATTTATATATATGTTACAATATGAATGCGCTTTAATTTTCAGGTTGCCAACAGGGAAAAGTGGAGTGTATATGCCAAGTTTATAAAAAACTAAACTATTACAGAAAAACATCTTGCATTAAATTTGGTGATGTGATACATTATTTAAGTCGCCGCTGAAACACAGTGCTGACGAAGCTAAACAAGTTTGATCTTTGAAAACTGAACAACGAGTGAGTGAAACATTCTGCTTGCAGAATGAACGTGAAGGTTTTGGTACATGCCATCCGGCTGTATGAAAACTGGAACACAATTGAGATTTTTAATCTCGTCAGATTCAAAATGAGCTTATC
>NZ_JBFRFN010000031.1:0-56013 GCF_052114825.1 Paenibacillus sp. 2TAF8 | reverse complement strand
CGAACACGGAGCGTCCACTCAAGCCTTACTATTACAACAACTCACCTAACAAGATGAGGTTTCAGGTTCATTATCAGGTTTGGATATCTGCTCACGTAGCGAAGGGGACGGAATCGATTCTGAAGAAGCGAAGCGCTCGCCTTTATCGCTGGATTTTCCCCTCTGAGAAGGGGATCAAAAAAATCCAGAGATAACAGCGATCGAAAGAACGATCCGAACCCGGAGCGTCCACTCGAGCAGAAGTCCTAGCGATTATTGAAACGCGATCTCATCTTATATCATCTCATACGAATGGAGCGATCACAGTGGCGCAGGAAGAAGTGCAGTACAACCATTACGGAATGCCAACCTACGATACGCGCAATCTGATCATACGCGACGACATTATGGGAAAGGCCAAAGAACTGGCAGATATGCTCGGTACGAGCGAAGAAGTGAAACAGTTTCAACAGGCGGAAGCCAAGATCCGAGATCATGAGCGCATTCAGCAGTTGATTGCAACGATCAAGAAGAAGCAGAAGGAAATCGTTGCTTTTGAAAGCTTTAACAATAGCGCAATGGTCAGTAAAATTGAACAGGAAATTGATGATTTGCAAAACGAACTGGACAGTATTCCACTCGTAACGGAGTTCCAGCAGAGTCAAAGTGACATCAATTATCTGCTTCAACTGGTCATATCGGTTATTCGGGATACAGTATCCGACAAAGTCAATGTCGAAGCAGGAACGGATTCACCTCCGACCAGCTGTGGTTAAATGAACGGAAGGGTGCGGACGCAGTCCGCGCCTTTTTTGACATGATGGGGACATACCGAATGGAGCGGCAAGTGCCTGACTCATGAAAAACATGTTATAGGCCGTGCTCCACGATGTGGGGTTATTTGGTTTGGGTAGCCCAGGTAAGTGTGCGAGCATACAATAATATGTGAAAACAATAGGTGAAAACGTTAAAAATGTATTAATGATAAACGACATCCAGAGTGAGTTAGACAACGGGTAGAATAGAAGGAGAAATGAAACATGAGTATATTGGACAAAATGGTGGAAGACGGCGATGGCCGGTTCTGGGGATTTCTCGGATGCCGCTATTTGAAGGGCAGCAATCAAGAAGTTCAAATTGCGCTGACAGCGGGTGAACACCATACCAACTCGATGGGCATCATTCATGGCGGTGTGCTTACATCACTGATGGATCAGGCGATGGGCATGGTCGCGGCAGCTGCGATGGAGGTTGATAGTTGTGTCACCACAAACCTGAATGTGCATTTTCTTGCGCCAATGAGACAAGGTGAACTAGTTGTAACGTCTACTGTGCTTCATCAGGCCGGACGTAGCATCACAACCCAGGCCGAGGTTCGCGACGCAGCGGGAACACTGGGATGTATGGCTACAGCTACATTCCGCATGGTGAAATCGAGAGCTTGAAGATAAGAACTGGAATCCACAGTTGACAAAAGAGATTATTATGTCATAATGAGATTATCAAAATGAATTTAGTCGGTGGTGCCCATGAGCGAAAATAACAAACACATTAACATTGAACCAGCGAACGATGAACTGGAAGCACGTAATTATAGTTCCAAGAAATATCGTACCCCGGACGGGGTCCCTGCGGATATCGTCATGTTCACCCTGACGAAACGTGAACGCAAAACGGTAACGAAAACTCTCCCAATTCGAGAGTTGAAGGTCATGTTAATTAAACGCAAAGGTTGGCCGTTTGCCGGAAGATGGGCGTTGCCTGGTGGATTTTGTCAAGAAAATGAGTCCATTTATGGTGCAGCGAAGCGCGAATTAATGGAGGAGACCGGTGTAGATGGTGGACATCTGGAATATCTGAACGTTTATAGTCAGCCGGGACGTGACCCGAGGGGATGGATTATCTCTCACGCTTTCTTTGCACTTGTTGAGGAGTGGATGCTTGAACACAGACAGGCAGCTGATGATGCTGAGGATGTGGGATTGTTTACGATCAAGGAAGCACTGGAAGAGCTTGAACTGGCCTTTGATCACAGAACGATCATTGAAGATGCATACAGACGAATCCAGCAGCAGATGCTGGAGACTACGATTGCCAGACAGTTTCTCCCGCGTGACTTTACGTTAAGTGAATTATATCAGGTTATCCAGAGTGTTGTGCCCGATTTCGAAGAGCCTAATTTTATTCGTAAAATAACATCTACACGCAGCCGTAAAGGGATTGTCGAAGAAGTGCGTGACGATGAAGGCAACCTGGTTAGCTCGAATCAGTATTCTCAGCGTCCAGCTCAGCTTTACCGATTCACTGAGCTTGTGCCTCGTTTATCGATTTATACGTAAGCAAACGGAAGATGCATTCAACCATATCCAAAAGGGAGTGTGGACGATGAAAGCATTGATTGTGATTGATTTTACACGGGATTTTGTTACAGGGGCTTTGCCTGTAGGTCAGCCAGCTGTGGAGATCCAAGAAACGATAGCGGCAATTACGGAAGCGTATCTCCATAACAAGGATGAAGTGATCATGGCGGTAGACCTGCATGAAGAAAATGATCCTTACCATCCGGAAACAGTACTTTTTCCACCTCATAACATTCGTGGGACAGAGGGAAGAGAACTATACGGTCGTCTGGCTGAGGTGATGGAGAAACGTGCAAACGAAATTCGGTGGATGGATAAAACCAGATATAGCGCATTCTGCGGCACAGACCTGGAACTGAAGCTGCGTGAACGAGGTATAACAGATATCGCACTGATCGGCGTATGTACAGATATATGTGTATTGCATACCGCTGTGGACGCGTATAACAAAGGATTCCATATTACGATCTATGAGGATGCTGTTGCAAGCTTTAACCCCGCAGGCCATGATTGGGCGCTTGGACATTTCCGTTCCAGCATGGGTGCACAGGTGCTTAAGGCAAGTGAAACGATTTTGGCCTGATTCGTCACGAAGTATTGCGGTGAATCAGCTTTAAGCCCGTTTTTCAGGTATGGATCTGAGAAGCGAGCGGAAGTCAGAGAGGATGAGACAAATGCAGACAACAAGCCTGGCTTTACATACGGATAAATATCAGATCAACATGATGTATGCGCACTGGGTGAATGGTACACACAAACGGAAGGCAGTATTTGAAGCCTACTTCCGTAAGCTTCCTTTTGGCAACGGTTATGCCGTATTTGCCGGATTGGAGCGCATTGTGAATTATATTAGCCAGCTCCGTTTCACCATGGAAGATATCAAGTTTTTATCCAAACAACCAGAGAATTATGATCCGGTCTTTCTGGAAGAATTGCTTCAGTTCTCTTTTCAGGGAACGATTCATTCCATGAAGGAGGGTGCAATTGTTTTTCCTGACGAACCGCTCATTCGGGTAGAAGGCTGTATTCTGGAAACGCAGTTGGTGGAAACAGCGATACTTAACTTCATGAATTATCAAACACTGATTGCAACGAAGGCTTCTCGTATTAAACAGGTGGCGCAGCAGGATACACTGCTTGAGTTCGGAACACGTCGTGCACAAGAAGCAGATGCTGCAATTTGGGGTGCTCGTGCTTCGTATGTCGCCGGTTTCCATGCCACATCCAATATGCTGGCTGGTGAACAGTTTGGCATTCCGACAGCCGGCACACATGCACATTCCTGGGTGCAGAGCTTTATGACGGAGCAGGAGGCGTTTGATGCCTACGCAAGAGTGCTGCCAGATCAGGTGACACTGCTGGTGGATACGTTTGATACGCTGAATAGCGGCGTTCCTCATGCGATCAAAACGGCCAAATGGCTGGAGAGTCAAGGCAAAAAGATGAATGCCATTCGCCTCGATAGCGGCGATCTTGCCTATCTTTCCATCCAGGCACGTCAGATGTTGGATGAAGCTGGACTGCATTATGTGAAAATCGTAGCTTCGAATGATCTTGATGAAAATACGATTTTTAACTTGAAAGCTCAAGGTGCACGGATCGACACATGGGGTGTCGGTACACAGTTAATTACGGCGTCAGATCAGCCTTCTCTGGGCGGTGTTTACAAACTGGTAGAGCGTGAAGTGAACGGAGAAATGTTGCCAACGCTTAAAATATCTGCCAATCCCGAGAAAGTGTCTACACCGGGTAAAAAAGAAGTGTTTCGGATCATTGATCCGAAACATGGTAAAGCCATTGCGGACTACATCTGCTATCCGGATGAGGAGCAACCGCTTCAGGGAGGGCCGCTCAAGCTGTTCAACCCGCTACATCCTTATCTGAAAAAGACGGTGACTCGCTATGAGGCAGTGAATATGCTGGAGCCGATTTTTGTAAATGGACGTAAGGTGTATGATCTGCCTACCCTGGATGAAATACGTGCGTACCACAAGGAGCAGTTGAACCTCTTCTGGCCTGAATACCAGCGGAAGCTGAATCCAGAGATTTACCGTGTGAATATCAGCCCCGCGGCTTGGAATATGAAGCAGAAGCTGATAGCGGAGCATGTAAAATCGACGGAAGAGTAACATTTCGTAAACAATATGCGAGAATGAAGGAGGCATAAGTGGTAGAAATACCGGCTTATGCCTTTTTGATATGATGAAACATGGATGATGATCCCAGCTAACATGTGTGCAGCTTCATAGAAGTATACCGGAGGAAGATGTACACTCACTTGATAAGCTATACTAGTGAAGTGACTCTCGTAAAGTGACTCTTGTAGAGCATCCATTGCATCTCCAGCGCCAAGCATTGCTCTAAGTAAGGTAAACAAAATTATTTCTCGGGAAAGCGCAGGAAACGTCAAATCCCGCCATGTTCTTAGAGTAGCTTCGACAGAAGAAAATGCCTTTTGGAACAAGAAGCGAGGCGTGAAAATGGTTCTGTTTCAAACTCATGTCGACAGGGGATGAAAGGTAGAGGAGGGTTGCCTGATGAAATATGTGCTTGGACTACTGTGGGTTGCATTTATAGCTTACGCTTTATTTATGGCGCCGGGAAATTCCCCTGGGAATGATCCTATATTTAAAGAATTGCTTACATTCCAAAGCGAGGAGCCTTGGCTGCTTACGGTGTTTTCGTGGCTGGGTATTTTCCCGGCAGTGTATGCCTGCATTTTACTACGAAAATCAATAAGAGTACGTGAGGATCGGCGTGTACCTGCATGGCCGTTCGTCTTGTTTTCTTTTGGGCTGGGTGCATTTGCATTATTGCCGTACTATGCACTGAGTTCTCCTTTTCAAAAAGGAGTATCATCTGATCATTGGCCATCTGCTGAACGTCCGAAATCTGGCATTTCGCGAGTGGCATCGCATAAGCTGACCCATCTGATCTTGCTAATCTTAACATTAGGATCGGCATGTTATGCAATGATACAGGGAAACCCAGAACGTTTAGCAGAAGCGTTCAATCAATCCTCGTTTGTACATATCATGACAATCGACTTTGGTGTACTAACTTTGCTGTCCACGATGGCAATCTCCAGGGATGCCAGAGTGAACGGGCGGACAACTTACTGGGCATGGGCAGGATTACTGCCGATCGCAGGACCATTATTATATCTGCTCACGGAACGAAAATAAGGAGATGATACCGATGAAAGAACAGTTTCAAGCTTATGTAATACGCAAGGATGATCAAAAGGGAGTAACTGCTGGTATAGAACAACTGAAAAAGGAAGACCTTCCGAACGGTGATGTGACAGTACAAGTACACTATTCCAGTGTGAATTATAAAGATGGACTTGCTTCAAAAGAGAGCGGAGGCGTAGTTCGGAATTATCCGATGGTGCCTGGTATTGATTTGGCTGGAACGGTGGAGGAATCGGTGAGTGGGCGCTTCGCACCTGGGGATCGGGTAATCAGCACTGGATTCGAATCCGGCGTTTCTCATTATGGGGGATATAGTGAGTATGCTCGTTTGCGGAGTGAGTGGCTGGTACCTTTGCCGCAAGGACTAAGCGAAAAGGAAGCGATGGCAATTGGTACAGCGGGATTCACAGCTGCGCTTTCAGTGGACGCATTATTAAACGCCGGTGTGACCCCCGAAATGGGTAAAATTCTAGTTACGGGTGCCACTGGAGGCGTTGGCAGTATGGCGATTGCCATCCTTGCCAAGCTTGGCTTTGAAGTGACAGCGAGCACCGGGAAAAAGCAGCAGGAAGAGGCACTGCTACGCAGCTTGGGAGCCGCCGAAGTGATTTCGCGTGAACAAGCGGACGCTCCGATCAAGGGAACCATGGCTAAACAGCAATGGGCAGGAATTGTTGATCCAACAGCGGGGCCGGCACTGGGCCAGCGGTTGAAGCAGGTACAATATGGCGGAGCAGTTGCCGTGTCAGGGTTAACTGGAGGCAATAGTTTTGAATCGACGGTATATCCATTTATTTTGCGTGGTATCCAGCTGATTGGGATTGATTCGGTATATTGTCCCATGGAACGTCGAGAACACATCTGGAGAAAGCTGGGCGGGGAATGGAAACCGGAGCGAGCACTCACACTGGGTATTCAGGAGAATACACTAGAGCAGCTGCCCCATACGTTAGAAAAAATATTACAGGGTGGTGCAGTCGGACGCACCGTTGTACGTATTCTGTCTGAATAATGTTTGGAATAAAATGTTTATCGCTTAGACATGCTAATTCTACCTGAGAGAGTCACCCTGCTGTGGCTCATAGAAAGGAAGGTTAGACATGTTGCTTAATGGGAAAAATTGGAATCCGGCGGGTCGGAAAGTAAAACGCATTGTTATGGTAAGTAGCGTGCTGCTTCTAAGTGTGGTATCTTTGGAAGCTTGTATGTCTTCATCGATTGAGCAAGAAAGAAAAGTTTACACACGTGAAGCAACAACGGAAGGCAATTTCAGGGCAAAACAGCAAGGTCACGGGTTGAACGGTAGGTTAGCCAAAAAACTAACAGAAGGTTTTGCTGCCAAACACATAAAGCTGATGAATAATATGTTCGAGGATGAAGGTGATGGCGGCATGTCTTATATGTACTTATTAAATGGTAGTGCAAGGCATATCGTCAAAGTGCACATCTATCGTGATGCGAACATCAGGGCTGCACGAATGGAAGAGATGTATGGCGAGCGCAAAGAGAATGCAGTTCTGGAAAATGCACTGGGCAGAACGACCATTCGCAGTAAAGGACATGTATCATTTGTCTATACGGCTTCTGGTGGAGAGAAGGATGTATATGAGCAGGATGTTATGCAGGTATTCCAGGGTGTGCTTCATCAAATAAGAGAGAATGACATCCTGTCCAATGACATGAAATGAAAATAAAATTAAGTTAACTAAAGTTAAGCTAGTTAATTCCAACTATAAGTCTTGTGTGAGCAAAATAAAGGTGAAATATATAAACCCGTCTGAATGATCAGACGGGTTTATATATTTCACGCATAACATGGCGTAGCTCAGGTAAAATAATGCGTTCCATGGCTAGTTTAACTGCTCCGCGAGAGCCTGGCATCGAAAATACAGCTGTACGTCCGATGGTTCCGGCAACCGCTCGGCTTAGAATGGCTGCTGAACCGATATCCTCGGTATAACTGAGGTAACGGAATATTTCACCAAAACCAGGCAGTTCTTTATCCAGCAGGGAAGAGACGGCTTCATACGTAGTATCCCTGAGAGCGATGCCTGTGCCTCCACTTAGCAGCACAGCTTCGATATCATCCCGAACAACGGCATCTTGCAGAATGCTTTGAATGCGTTCTGTCTCGTCTGGAGTAATCACATACTCCACCACCTGATAGCCAGCTTGGTGCAATAACTCGTGCATGAGCTGACCGCTTGTATCCGTTTCTTTGGTGCGTGTGTCTGAGACAGTAACAATCATACAGGCCACGGTTTGCGGAGCTTCTTGACGGTGCTGCTCAACCGAATTGGTCATTGCAAATCCTCCTTGAATCAACATGTCCTCATAGCATAGACCATTCATGTAAATCCGGCAATGAAGTTTTATTGCACAACAATTGAAGGATAGTGTACACTCGCTAATAGAGTCAGACTAGGATAGTGATTGGCAGAGAGGTGTGTAGATGATGAATAACTACAATGAACAAGGAAAAACCATTCCTGTATATATTTTGTCCGGTTTTTTGGGCAGTGGCAAAACGACATTGCTTGTGAAACTTATTGAATATTGGAAGCAACAGAATCTTCGTCCAGCGGTCGTGATGAATGAACTTGGTGAAGTGAATCTGGATGGTCAGATCGTGGATGAGGAAGTGCCCATGACAGAAATGTTGGGCGGATGCATCTGCTGTACCGTACGGGGGGATCTTGGACTTCAGCTTGCAGATCTTGTTCAGGAAGAGTCGCCTGATGTCATCGTAATCGAGGCGACCGGTGCAGCAAATCCGATGGAGATTTTGGATGCTGTAACGGAAACTTCGTTATATATGCGTTTGGAGCTAAAAAGTCTGATCACTGTAGTGGATGCTGCCCATCTGTCTGGCCTGTATCAGGAGCAAAAGGGTAAAACCTTCAAACTGATGCAAGAACAGATTCGCTGTGCCTCGGTGTTGCTTTTAAATAAAACCGATCGTGTTCAAGCAGAGCAGCTACAGGATTTGGAACAGCTTTTGAACAAATGGAATGGTTTTGCACCGGTAATTCCTACGGTCAAATGCGAAGTGCAAATGGAACATTTACTTCATAGCGGTACTGACGTTCACATTCAGCAGTCAGGTGCAGTAGTTGATGCAGCAGAGTCTCATGTACATACAGATGCATGCCGTACACATGGATGCAATCATGACCATGACCATCATCATGACGATTCAGACAATCATCATGAACACGTATCCAAACCTCACACATCACATGAACATGTTATGGTTTATACGCATTATTTCAGTGAACCCGTGAACAGCGAAGCGTTTGAACAGTTTGTGGCTGCTTTGCCGCGTGACATATACCGCGCGAAAGGAATCCTATCGTTTAGTGATACGGCAAGCCGGTTCTGGTTTCAATATGCCTATCGTGAATCGGATTACATGAAGATTACACCACAAGGTGATGTGCCCAATGTAGCTGTATTTATCGGTGAGCATTTTGATCAAACTACCATTCGTAAACAATTACTGGAATTGGAAGCGGTAGAACAAGACTAGGCTAATGGTTCAAAGTTCCTCCCAGATGGGTATTAAGAAGCATAGCAAACTTTGTCTGGGAGGTAACTTTAAATGACACAACAACAATACCAACAATGTATCGATGCTTGCCTGGAATGCATGAATGCTTGCAACGTATGTTACATATCGAGCCTGAAAGAATATGATCTGGCCATGCTGCGTGACTGTATTCGTCTGAATCGGGAATGTGCTGATATTTGTGCATTTGCTGCACAAGCAATGACACGTGGAAGTGAATTTATCAGTGAAATCTGTGAACTGTGTGTGAAGGCATGTGAAGCCTGTGCAGCGGAATGTGGAAAACATGGGCATGATCATTGTCAAGACTGCGCAGAAGCTTGCCGCAGATGTGCAGAAGCTTGCCGTTTAATGGCGGTGGTTGCTTAATTGATTTGTATCATCAGAGGAAATATCAGGGTTGCCATTCCATACAAGGATATGTATAATGATCTGAAATGATCGAAACAGCAATATCTGTGATCGGGAGAGTAACCCAGATTCAGGCCATGACAGCGAGCCGGGTGAGGTGTAAGCCGGTATGTGATGATCTGTGTGAAGCGCACCCGTGAGATGGTTATCCGAAGCCATGCAAGGTAGCTCTAACCAAGAGTACATTTAATGGATTTGAGGGTAATCCGGCCGCAACCGTTACTTGCACCGAGCGGATCGGTTATATCTGATATGCAACTGATGCATGTTAGTTAACTGTTCACTTAGAGTGGTACCGCGGGAACTGTAAACACAGCTCTCGTCTCTTGTTTGAAGAGACGAGAGCTTTTTTGCGTTTATTTTAGCCATCTAATTAAGAAAAGGAGTGTTTGAAGTGTTAATGAAACTGGCTGCAGCTCAGATTGCCCCTTTGACTGGACTCACACAGGAAGAAGTGTGCAGACTATTGGAAGTTCCACCGCAGGAGGAGATGGGAGATGCCGCATTTCCTTGTTATACACTAGCCAAGTCGCTAAGGAAAGCACCCGCCATTATTGCCAGTGAGATTGCAACTGGATTGCAGGCCACTGGAACGGATGCCACAGCTGCGGGGCCTTATGTGAATATTCGCTTTGATCGATATGCGCTGGCACCCCAATTACTTAAAGAGATAGCTAKCGAAACATTTGGTAAACTGCAACTCGGGCAAGGGGCACGTGTTGTGATTGATATGTCTTCACCTAACATCGCTAAACCTTTTGGTATTGGACATTTGCGTTCGACCGTTATTGGTGCAGCATTGTGTCGTCTTTATAACGAAGCAGGTTATACCTCGATAAGTGTGAATCATCTGGGCGATTGGGGAACTCAGTTTGGCAAGCAAATCGCAGCATATACACGGTGGGGAAATGAAGAAGCATTGCAAGCAGATCCGATACGTAATTCCCTAGAATTGTATGTTCGTTTCCATGATGAAGCAGAGCACGATCCGTCTTTGGAGATTGAAGCGCGGGACTGGTTCCGCAAGTTGGAGCAAGGGGATGAGGAAGCAAAGCGGTTATGGGCATTTTTCGTAAAAGTGAGTATGCAGGAGTTCAACCGGATGTATGAACGCCTGAATGTTGATTTTGACCATACGCTGGGTGAGAGTTTTTATAATGACAAGATGAGTCCCGTTGTTGAGGATCTTCAAGCCAAAGGGCTACTGGAAGAGAGTGATGGTGCTCTTGTGGTAAGGTTGGACGAAGAGAATATGCCGCCATGTCTGATTATTAAAAAAGACGGAACGACGATCTATCCAACCCGGGATTTGGCAACAGCGCTCTATCGGCATGATGTGATGAAGGCAGATCGATTGTTGTACGTTGTTGGCGGGGAGCAAAAGCTTCACTTCAGTCAGGTGTTTACCGTATTGTCAAAGATGGGTTATGGCTGGGCAGCGAATTGTGAGCACATTCCTTTTGGTTTGATGCGATTCGAGGGACGGAAAATGTCCACACGTCGGGGTAAGGTTATATTTCTGCAGGAAGTACTGGATGAAGCCGTCGCTCGTGCCTTGCAAATTATTCAGGAAAAAAATCCGAATCTGGAGCAAGCTGAACAAGTAGCCGAAGCTGTTGGCGTCGGGGCTATTGTATTCGGTGATCTGCGAAACAATCGGATGAATGACATCGATTTTTCACTGGAGGATGCGGTGAGTTTCGAAGGAGAGACTGGCCCTTATGTGCAATATACCTATGCTCGGATTCAAAGTGTGCTTGCCAAAGCTGCCAATGTGTCACGAGAGGAACAGGGAACGGTTCTGGACATGAACGATTCTGCTGCGGAGAGTATGAATAACCAATCAGTAACCGTTGTCGGCGATACGTCATGGGCACTGTTAAAATTACTTGGTGACTATCCGTCTTATCTGGAGAGAGCAGTGCTTCGCAACGAACCTTCGGTCATAGCCAAATATACGATTGATGTTGCTCAAGCCTTTAACCGATTCTATCACGCCGAACGAATTGCGGACGCTCCGGCTGCCATCAAAGCTTTTCGAGTGAAGCTGGCAAAGCACACTGCTAACCGTCTGGCTTTCAACTTGTCTTTACTAGGTGTGCAGGCTCCTGAGCGGATGTGAGCGATGCCCTTGTGTTATTGCCACGGATTCATTTTAGCTGGACACAGCGTAGGATAATCCGAAGTTAGACGCTTCCTTTTCCGGCAACTTGAATGTTGTTTGCAGTTTGGTTACGATAGAGGCAGAATAAACAGCCAAGATGCACGGATGGAAAGGAGCGCTCGCACATGCATAACACGGATTTCCAGAATGATTTCATGCTGGACAGCGAACACTCCAAGGAACTGTTTGCCTATTACGGTTTGGCCGTATATTATGGACAGGCGCTGGAACAGCAACTGGTTAATCTTATTTTGTTAACTAAAATGTCACAGGGCAAAGTCGTGTCCGAGGAAGAGCTGGAGGAGTTATACGAGCGAAAAATGAGCAGTTCACTCGGTCAGCTTATTCATGAGGCACGCCACCATTTTACGTTTTCAGAAGAAGAAACGAACCAATTAAATGAATTATGGCAGCAGCGAAATCGGATCGTGCATCATTATTTCAAGGAACGTATTCATGAAACGTTCAGTCCGGAAGGGCGAACTCGTATGATTAAGGAATTGAATGATTTCAAAGAACGTGCACAAGAACTGGAGATGACACTCCAGCAATATATAACTGCTTGGATCGCAGCATTGGGATTAAATGATGAGTCGGCGGCAGCATGGGCTGCTTTGGAACGAATGCATGCTGCAAGTTTCGAGGAACAGAGACTAGATGAGGAAGCATGAGCACCAGTCATTCAGTCCAACGCAGACCCAAACATCGAGCGAAACGCCGGGTATTTCTGTTTATCTCATTCTTACTCGTAGCCCTATTCATTTGGGCAGGTGTCACAGCCGGAGGCATTCTTTCGGAGATGAATACAAACTCACTTAGGTTATCCGATGCAGCAATTGTGTTGGGGGCAGCGGTACAAGGGGAGAATCCTTCACCGGTATTCCGTGAACGAATCGAACAAGCGATACGGCTGTACAAGGCCGGTACGGTGCGTAATCTCATTTTTACAGGAGGTTCCAGTCTTGAAGGTGTTCCAACGGAAGCCTGGGTTGGGCGCAAGTATGCTCTTGCCCATGGCGTAAGACCAGAGCACATCCAGGTGGAGATGAAATCGGTAATTACACAAGAGAATTTGGTATATTCGCTGGAAGTAGGTAGAAGGGAAGGATATCGGACCTACACCATTGTTAGCGATCCTCTGCACATGAAACGGTCGATGAAAATGGCAACTGAACTTGGTATGGATGCCGTCCCATCACCGACACAAACAACTGCCTATCAGAGCTGGAGCACTCAAATTCCATTCCTTGCCCGAGAAACAGTCATGTATATGGGGTATACACTGAAAGGATGGAATTAAATGTAGTGAATAAATCCAAACTATAACAAAACCCGCTCTGTACAGTAACCAGAAGGCTACTGTACAGAGCGGGTTATATATGTTGAATACGTCACTAAAACTGTTGCATAACATCTGTTGAATGAATTGGATTTAAAGAAAGTTAAGCATTTCCTCCCGCCAGCGATGCCGATGCCGTGCTGAAAGAAGCAGCTGAATGAGTAGAACCATCCGCGATGGTTTCTCCTTGAGCACCTTGCTGCAACTGATACATCTGATAGTAACGGCCTTTCAGTGCCATCAGATCCTCATGCGCGCCCTGTTCCACAATTTTTCCACGATGCAATACGAGAATTTGATCTGCGGAGCGAATCGTTGACAAACGGTGAGCAATGATGAAGGTGGTGCGTCCTTTTTTGAGGACTTCCAGTGCGTTTTGAATCAGCGCTTCTGTTTCCGTATCAATGTTGGCGGTGGCTTCGTCCAGAATGAGGATTGCTGGATCAAAGGCTAGTGCGCGGGCAAAAGAGATCAGTTGACGCTGCCCGGCGGACAACGTGCTGCCTTTCTCGACAACTGGCTCGTCAAAGCCTTGCGGCAGATGCGCCAGAATACGTTCTGCACCTACATCACGAAGTGCCTGCTCGATCCGTGCCCGGGAAATTTTTTCATCACCCAAACTGACATTAGAAGCAATGGTACCCGTGAAGAGATACGGATCTTGCAACACGATCCCCATATGTTCCCGAATCCACTGTTTAGGCAACTCTTTGACGTTTTGTCCATCGATCGTAATTTTGCCTTTTTGCGGATCATAGAACCGGAACAGCAGGTTAATGATGGAGCTTTTGCCTGAACCGGTGTGACCGACGAGGGCCACCGTCTGGCCTTGTGATGCTTTGAACGAGATATTGTTCAGCACATAATCTTTTTTATAAGCAAACGATACATCGTCAAAAACGACATTTCCTTTGTACCTCGGCATCGAGCCGTCTGTAACGGGTTCTCCTTTTTCATCCATCAGCTCAAATACACGGCCGGCCGAGACAAGAGAGGAGTCAAGGTTCGCGAGTTGGTTAACCATACCAATAATTGGTTGGAACAAACGCCCGAGAACATCAACAAAGGCATACAGTACACCGAGTGAAATAATACTTGTGCCCGTTATTGCACCTGCACCGAAGTACCACAGAACTACGGCAAAGGCGATATTCCGTAGCACATTCACCAGGTTATGTGAGGTAAATGCGTTCAGATTCAGCATCTTGTTCTGATGTTTCATATAGTCTTCATTCAGCTCTTCGAATTCCTGGCGAGTTTGTTTCTGGCGACGGAACACACGAATGATGGACATCCCCTGAATGGATTCGTTAATGATGGCGTTAATCTCACTCAGCCGTGAGCGAATGATCGTATTGTAACGGGTGGCGAATTTGCGATAGAGCACAATCCACGCAATGAGCATCGGTACAACGAATAATGAAATTAGACCCAGACGTATATCGAGCAAGAAGAGGGCGATATAAACCCCTGTAATCGTAATGATACCTGAGAAAAAGTTGGACAGAACCGCCACAAACAGATCTTTGACGGCCTCGGTATCATTGGTGACGCGAGATACGACCTTACCTGCAGGCAGGTTATCAAAAAAGTTCACGGGCAGACGCTGAATATGTGAATACACATCGTTGCGAAGCCGTTGAATGACCTTGTTGGCCGAAGATTGCAGCCAGAAGGTTTTACCGAACTCCATAATAACGGAGATCACAAGAAAGATCAGATAATACACAATTAATTGATAGATACTTGGCATTTCGGGTTTGTAAAAGGCAAACAGTTCACCGGCAGATAGCGGTACTGCCGCATATTGCCCTGTAACTTCACCTGCGCGAGTTACGGTTAAGGTTCCGTTCGCATAGGAACGATCACCGTCAGGAGCACGGACCGGCTCGCCCACGAAATAAAAGCTTTTACCGGCTTGCAGTACGCGTACCTCGGTTCCTTTGGTTTCGTCTGGTGCAAACAAACCTTCACGTTTATAATTTTTACCTTGATAAACTGCGGCTTCTTTCGAAGCTGCAGTCTCATAAAATGGCTGCTCGATGGCGAGCAAGTGATTATCAATCATGGATTTGGCGATAAAGGGACCGGCGAGTTCAGCCGCAACACCAATCGTCAGCATGATTAAGGCAGCGATGAATGTACCTTTGGCTTTCAAGGCATAATCCAGCAACCTTTTACCTGTATTGGACTTCAAATGTGTTACCTCCTACGTGGACAGATTGGACTCGACCTGTTGCCGTTCATATTGTTCACGGTACCAGCCATTCTTGGCTAGTAGTTCCTGATGAGTGCCTTCTTCCGTAATTTTACCGTGCTCCAGCACGATGATCCGATCTGCGTGTTCGATAGCGGACAAGCGATGTGTCGAGATCAGTGTTGTTTTACCAGCGCGTTTGTTGCGTATGTTTTCAATGATTTTAGCTTCTGTGCGAGCGTCAACAGCAGATAGGGCATCGTCAAGAATGAGGATATCCGGATTAGCGATAAAAGCCCGAGCCAGAGATACCCGCTGTTTCTGTCCACCTGACAAAGCGATACCTTTTTCACCTACAAGTGTATCGAGACCGTCTGACAACGTTCCGAGATCGCCGTCAAAGGCAGCGGTACGAATTGCTTCCATAATGACATCATCAGACGCGTTCGGTTTACCGAATTGAATGTTCTGACGAACCGATTTGGAGAACAATACTTGCTCCTGTGGTACGTATCCGATCCAGCTGTGTAGATCATCCTTCGCAATATCCTCGATTGAATGTCCTGAAATGCTGAGCGTACCTGATCCGGCAGGGTATTCGTGCAGCAATTGTTTGAGCAGGGTGGATTTTCCGCTTCCCGTGCGACCTACCACGCCAAGTGTTTGTCCACGTTGAATGGTAACATTGATATGACTCAGATTATCTACGGTAGAGGATGGATAGCGGAATGKCACATCTTTCATGACGATTTCGTCCGGCTGCGTAATATGAACAGGATGTTCTTTGTCCTGAACAGCAGGTTCTACGGATAACGTTTCGTTCACCCGATCCAGAGAAGCACTCCCCCGCTGCATCAGGTTAATTAATTCACCGATGGCAAACATCGGCCAGATCATCATCCCCAGATACATGTTGAATGATACGAGGTCTCCCAGGGTAATTTCATTGTGAAAAACAAGATAAATACCGTAGGCCAGTGCAATAACATAACTCAGACCTACAAATAGTCGAATGGTTGGTTCAAATAAAGCATCCATTCGCGCAACCGCTAAGTTTTTTCGATATACATCTTCCGTGACATCAGCAAATCGTTTCTCGTCCAGACGTTCCTGAACGTACGCGCGTACAACACGGATGCCTGCAATGGACTCTAACACCTGATCGTTCATATCACCAAAGGCATCTTGTGCCAACGTATACCGTTGATGCACCGCTTTACCATAGATCATCATAGCGATGGCGATAAAAGGCAGGGGTAGAATCGCAGCTAAGGTCAGTTTCCAGCTGACGAGGAAACCCATGGCGAACAGTACAGTTAAGAGAAATGCCGTGGAGTCTGTTAACGTGAGCATACCGAAACCTGCGGTTGTGGCAATAGAACGAAGGTCATTGGTGGCGCGAGCCATCAGGTCCCCGGTTCTGTTTTTTTCGAAAAAGGGTGGTGTCATTCGCAGCAAGTGATCCATGAATCGGGAGCGCAGCAACCGTTCTACGAGATTGGCTCCGCCGAATAATTTGTGCATCCATATGTACGTGATCAGATAGATAATGATGACCGTCCCAAGAATAAGTGAAATGTAAAATGTTAATGAGGCGCTAGTAATGGAGCCGCGTACGATCTCGTCGATGGCGTTCCCCAGAAGGCGCGGAGGCAGCAATTCAGCAATGCCCACAAGGATGAGCAAAATGACACCAATCAGGTATCTTTTGCGTTCCAGCCTGAAGAACCAGGCCAGGTTTTTAAGTACAGAGAACAAGTGTTATCCCTTCCTTTCGATGTCCAAGAAGTACAAAGTTTCGTTCAAAATGACAGCTAAAGCTTGTTAAGGCTCATTCAAGCGCAGTTCAATCCAATAAAAAGCCCACAAAAAAAGACACACCGCACGCAGGCGGTATGTCTTATATCTTCATACGGCAGCATGACTCCAAGAGCAGAGCCGCCGACGTACATAAGGTATTGTGAGCGAGCTTGACAGGGGTCTGATAAAAAAGAGACACCTGAAGTGCTGTCTTATGAACGGAAAAGTGATTTCGGGGATACTCCGGTATTTAATTGTGTGTGAATGTGAACCAACTTATGTGTGTTAAACACCGTAATCACCCTTTCTTGTTAATGGAAATAAATGCAATGTAGACCTCGTATGTTTGCATCTTACCACCCGTTTTTACAATCTGTCAAACATTTTTCACAAGATCTTATGCCTGTGTATGATTTGCAGGGTTTGTGTTCAAGCCGCTCTAGCGATATGATGTAACATATATATATAAAAGGAGCTGACATCATATGAGTACCATATATGTATCGGACCAAGCTGCCCGCTGGTACAAAGAAGAACTGAACCTAAATGAGGGAGACAGCATCCGCTTTTTTGCCCGTTACAGCTCTGGCGGAGGTCTTCATCCAGGTTTTTCATTGGGAATCGCCGTTGAAAAACCGAGACATCCTGCAGACCAAACGGAGGTTTCCGGCATCCAGTTTTTTATGGAAGATCACGATTACTGGTATCTGAAAGGGCATCAGCTGCATGTGGATGTCGTTGATGAAGGCCGGGATATTGAATATCGTTACACCGAAGTGTAGTAAACACTAGTCAAGTACTCAGTACCCTCGTACATTGAACAAACAGACCAAAAGCGACTTGAAAAGCAAATCAAGACTCAAGTTATCAAGTCAATAAAAAAACAGATCAACAATCCCAATAATACACAGATCAACATGCGGTGGCCCCATCAGTATATAGACTGCTGTTACATTTTAACGATACACAGGAAGCGCTATTTGCACGTTTTTTTACTGTTCAGCATTCTAACGATCTGTGCAGCATTATTTTCTGATAAAGTGAAGATTTGATGTGTATTTCTGGGGTTTGAGAGTAAATAAGGTTCCTGGAGATCGTTAGAAATTGAAACGTCTTCAAATTAGCCGAATAAGCTCTCTGGTGATCGTTAGCGGGTAAAATCGTGCTAGTCTGACTTGATTAAGGCTCGCAGGGTGAGTTTAATCGGGACAAAGGAGGGATGAGGAGTGGATCTGCCGGCGCGGGATATAGGCCAGTACATTGCTAAACGTGCTAATATTGTGGTAAAAGCGGCCGTGATGGCCGCAAACGAACAAGGTAAGCTACTGCTCATCCAGCATGCCGAACAGGGACATTGGCGAATGCCTGTTGGAGATATGCGCCCTGGTGAGACCATTGAAGAGGCTGCGCATCGTGAACTCTGGGAAGAGACCGGATGGACAACAGAGTTGATGAGCTTTGAAGCGCTATACTCCGGCCCGGAATTACGGCAAGTACATGCGAACGGAGATGAGGAATACTATGTTATTGCCCTCTTCAAAGCCCGAATTATACAGGATGATCTTGTGGAAGCGCGTGTAAACAGCGATGCGGGATTGAATTTTTTTGATCCAAATGCACTGCCTCCACTGAACAGTACCAGCCAAACGCTACTGGAACAGTCTGGCTTGAAGTAATACGTTCAACAGTACGAATGTTTGAAGTAACAGGACAAACTTCAGTATGAGCATTATGAATCTGTAATGTGTACAGTGTGAACTTAAAGTCAGGAACTAAAGTGTGTGACTTCAAAAAAAGACCTCGACTGCCACTACTCAGTGGAAGTTGAGGTCTTTTGCATATATTTGAGTATATGTTTTGCATTGAATTACACCTGATCCAGTGGCTCGTCATCCATCGCAAAATCGAAATCATCAATGTCAAACACCTGCACAGGAGATTCCGATTCAATGATTCGGGCAATCAATTCCACCTGATCGGTCAGGATTGGAATACCCAAACGCTGAGAAGTGAGAATAAGCTCTGTCTCAATCGGGTCAAAGTACTCTCCATACTGTGCGGTATCCATCGCGTTAACAATTGTAATGCAGGCATGATCGCCAAACAGAATAGCAGGGCTTTTCGCCCAAGGTACCGCCAGGGCACGTTCAATCTTTTTCTTATTCAACGGCTCCTCGAAGTAGGAGATCAATTCATTGATTTTGGTTTTGACATGCTGATCATCTATAGGATTATCCATCATGGGATCAGCACTGCTCTGAAATTCGTATAGTTCAAGGATGGTGGTATAAGGAACGATATATTCCACAGGCGCCGGCGGCGCAAGTAATTGACCGTAGATGGCCACCATCACGGCTTCGGTAACAAAGGGACGTGACATGGTTCCTGAATCCTCCTGAGGACGATAAACGTCGTGAAGTGCTGAATGAGTTCATCTGACAAGCTAAGAAAGATGATCATCCCTGTTGCAAGATGCATGCATCTGCATCTGTTTGCATGAATAGAAGTATAGCACAGAGCGGTGGGAAATACAGCCAGTTTGCAAAAGCCAACACGATTTACCGTATCGTACGATTCAGGATTTACCTAAAAGCAAGGACAAGATGCCTGCTGCAATCAGAGGCCCAACAGGTACGCCTTTAAACAAGGCAACTCCAAGAACTGTCCCGATCAAGAGACCTGCAACAACCGTTGGCTGTGCGCTCATTAGTGAGGCGCCGCGTCCACCCAAATAAGCAACAAGCAGGCCCACTCCAATCGCTAGCAGCGACTTCCAGTGCAGGAATGATTCACCGATGGTCTGTAGACTCATCTTACCACTGGCAAGGGGGGCCATAACACCAATTGTCAGAATAATGATGCCTACGGTGAGTCCGTATTTTTCAAGCCAGGGAAAAGCTTGATTAACGTTTAGTACGCGAAGCAGGAGAAGAAACACCATTGCAACGGTTACTGGTGTATTGCTGCTAATAATGCCAAGTGCCGCGAACACAAGCAACAGGAGGGAGGTCATATCCATCGATTTCATTGCTCCTCAGACTGAGCGCGATTTGTGCCGTTGATATGTTCTGAATTGTCAATGGTATGTTCTGTTTTGCTAATAATATGTTCGGCAATATAACGTCCATGCCAGCGGCCTGATTCGATAAACACTTCATTCGCATTGCGCCCGGAAGCGATAACACCGCCCACGTAAATTCCTGGTACGCTACTTTCCATCGTCTGTGGATTGTATAACGGTTTATCCATGTCCTCAGACATCTCAGCGCCAATGGAGGTCAGCAGCTGACGGTCTGGCCTGAATCCGGTCAAAGCGAGTACAAAGTCGTTCTCCAGTTCGCTCTCTGAACCGTCTGTGTGCACAATTCGGATTGAATCATCCATGATCTCGTTCACACGTGAACCGAGATGAAGTGTAATGTGATTTTTCTGTACCATACTTTCGAACAAAGGACGAACCCAAGGTTTGATATGGTCGGATAGACCCGTGCCCCGGTACACCATATCAATATGAGCTCCAACGCGGACAAGTTCCATGGCGGCATCAACAGCTGAATTGCTTCCGCCAATGATGGCTACGCGAGTGCGAGTGTAAGGGTGAGCCTCACGGAAGTAATGGGTCACTTTTTCCTTGTCTTCACCAGGGATGCCGAGGTAATTCGGGTGATCGAAATAGCCGGTAGCCACGATGACATGACGACCCTGATGTACGGTGGCTTCTCCGCGCCGATTAACCGTATGTACCTCGAAAGTGCCGTCTTCCTTACGCTGGATCTCACGGGCTTCCTCATAATTATGAACACGCAGGCCGAAATGTTCGGCTACTTTGCGATAATAGGCAAGTGCTTCGTATCGAAACGGCTTGTCATTGGGGCTACTAAATGGTACGTTCCCGATTTCAAGCAACTCCGCTGTACTGAAAAATTGCATATGCGTTGGGTAAAGATAGATGGATTGTACAATATTGTGTTTCTCAATAATGACTACGGACAATCCTACCCGCTCACATTCAATTGCTGCGGACAGACCGCATGGGCCTCCGCCAATAATAATGACATCTTCCATGTTCTTAATCCTCCTTCATTACAAGCAATATAATCCTACCGTAAATAACACTTCAATGCCAGTTTTGACATACAACGCAATGGGATGAAAATCAAAAATGAATTTGAATTGACTCTCGAATACATATAGATTAATATCGAATTAGATGATCATCTAATTAAATGAGAGGTGTAAAACGATGCAGTTGGAGAAAATTGTGTCCTATCACAAAGCTCTGGCAGATCCAACAAGGCTTCGGATGCTATTGCTGTTATCTGAAGGAGAACTGCATGGACAAGCGCTGGCGGAGCGTCTTAATTTATCTCAGCCGACGGTGACTCATCATGCTGCCAAACTGAGAGAAGCCGCGCTCATTCAAGAACGACGGGATAAAAATACGGTTTATTTTACGTTGAACCCTTCTTTTATTCGTGAACACGCCCAAGCTTCGGTTGATTTTATATTCAAAAGAAAGGAGCAATCCGAAATGACAGATGTTAATGAGACCCTTAAAGCGTCAATCATGAGAAACTTTTTCTCCAAGGATGGCCGGCTTCGTCAAATTCCTGCACAGTACAAGAAAAAGCTGGTGGTGCTTGAATATTTGGCGGAGCAATTAGAGTTCGGACGCAAGTACAGCGAGAAAGAAATAAATATGTTTATTCAGAACTATCACGAGGACTTTGCAACCCTTCGCCGGGAGTTTATCATGCATCAGTTCATGTATCGCGAAGACGGAGTATATGAGCTGAATCCTCGAGAAATGTGGACAAGATGGGATCAGGTGAAATAAAGAAGAGTACGGAAGTAAAAAAAGAATGGGCTTGACAAACGCACAGCAGACTGTGTAACATGATGGCATATTCTATAAGGGAGGCGATGTTCATGACAAATCTAACGGCAGTATACGTGGAGTTGAATAGGAACAGCGTCTCCGGAACGGATCAAGGTAGATTGATTTTGCTATAGATGGATAGAAACATCCAATTGTTGGCGAACGATCAATAGACCTTCAGACAAAGTCACGGGAGACRTTCCCGTGGCTTTTTTGTGTGATGATAAGGGGAGTTTCAGGGCTGGGATAACGAGTGGATTAGGAAAACCGTTATTCAATATGCTGTGAAAGTTTTCTTTTATTCGGATAACTATGAATTGCCGCGGGTATGACAACCCCGTGGCTTTTTTTTGTTTAGATCTGAATCGGAGATGAAGAATGAAGTCGTAATTCAAGCACGAAACAATAAAAGTAAAAACAAAAAAACAAAACACTGCAGAACAAAGCGAAAAAAATTGAATTTAAAAACACCTAAACTCAAAATGTAAACAATGTGGGAGGAATTTTTATTTTAAATCAACGTATGGAAAATAAGGGAATTGAAAATTATGGCTGGTCTGCTGCATGGGAGAAACGATGGTCTGAGGAACAGTTGGGCTTGGAATCCAGACGGCCTGCGCGAATTATTGCGGATCACGGACACATGCTGCGTCTCATTACAGCGGACGGAGAATGTTGGGGTAAAGTATCAGGAAAACTTCGTCATGATAGCTTGGAGTCAGGGCTTGCACCTGCTGTTGGCGATTGGGTAGCTGTGGCAGGAGAACAGGGTGAGGAAGTGATTATTCATCATTTATTGCCACGTCAGAGTCGTGTGTCAAGACAGGCAGCTGGACCAATAACGAAAGAACAGCTCATTGCTGCCAACGTAGACACACTTCTGATCGTTGCCGCGCTTAATCATGATTTTAACCTTAGAAGACTTGAAAGATATGTTCTAATGGCTTGGAATGGCGGGGTAAGACCAGTGATTGTTCTTAGTAAAAGTGATCTGTGCGATGATGTGCAGCAACGAATCAGTGATGTAGAAGGAATTGCACCCGGAGTGGAGGTGCTGGCGATTTCGGCGGTAGAAGGACTCGGGAAGGAACTGTTGGAAATCTATTTGAAACCAGGGTTAACCGTGGCACTCACAGGCTCCTCTGGAAGCGGGAAGTCTACACTGGTCAATTGGATGATGGGTAAAGATGTTCAGGTAACGCAATCGGTTCGTGAGGGCGATAGTCGTGGAAGACATACAACAACGCATCGGGAAATGTTCATATTGCCGCAGGGAGCTGTCTTGATTGATACGCCAGGTATGCGTGAACTTCATCTCTGGGACGAAGGAGAAGGTGGCCTAACGCAGGCTTTTGGCGAAATTGATGAACTGGCTACTGCATGCAGATTTATGGATTGCAGTCATACAAAAGAAGAAGGTTGTGCAGTTAAAGAGGCCATTGAAAAGGGTGAACTGGATGAGAAGAGGCTGAATAACTTCCTCAAGATGCAAAAAGAGATGCAGTATCAGCGGCGCAAGGAAGAAGTCGCTTCGAGAAAGCGAACAGCTTCAAGCAAACCGATCAAAACACGCAAGGCAAAGCATGCCCAGCGGATCAAAGATTGGGAACAGGACTGATATAAGGCGGGGCATCCCTGTTTGTCTTGCATAGGATAGGGCAGGAGGGATGTCGTAATGCCAAATTACAGAATTATCGTGGACTTGTCCGACCATATGTTATATCTGCTGGATGGAGATCAAGTTGTGAAGGGGTATCCCATAGCTACAGGTAAGATGCTTACCAATACTCCTAGCGGAGAGTTTACAATTATCAACAAACAAGAGAATCCGGGAGGACCTTTTGGTGTGCTTTGGATGGGGTTGTCCAAACCGCATTACGGTATTCATGGAACCAATGAACCTTGGTCGATCGGCAAATCCGTATCGCACGGTTGCATACGTATGTACAATTCGGATGTGCTGAATTTGTCTTCCAAGGTATCTGTGGGGACCCGAGTTACGATCCGGCCATAGGCCGGGTTTTGCTTCTTCGAATATGAAAGGGATTCGTCCTAAGAGAGAAAGGGAGTAGAAACCGATGCGAATTAGACTGGCATGTGAAGGGGATGCACAAGGGATTGCATCCGTACATACAGAGAGCTGGAAAACAACATATCGGGGAATCGTGCCAGATCATATTTTGGATCATTTGACTACAGAATCTAGATTAAACCAATGGGAGCAGCAGATACGTTCTGACGAAAAAGATCAGATTTTAATCGTCGCTGAGGATGAAGACGGGAAGATTGTCGGTTTTGCCTGCGGAGGTAAGGAACGTGAAGGTAAGTTACCCTATGAGGGTGAATTGTACGCGATTTACCTGTTGCAGCCTTATCAGAATTCTGGAATTGGCAGACAACTTGTCAAGCGGGTAGTTCTTCACCTTGAGACATGCCAGATGCGCACAATGATTATTTGGGCATTGGAGCGAAATCCAGCGTGCCGTTTTTATGAAAAAATGGGCGGTATCCCTGTTCAAACACAGTGGATTCGTATCGGGAACGAAGATCTGGCAGAGATCGCCTACGGCTGGTCTGATCTGACGTCATTTGATCGATAGTTCAACTTGGTCATGTCATCCAAGCTTTAGTCTTACGCACTCCGTTTTACGTTGCAATAATCGTTTGCCTAACTTCGAGCAAGGTTAATGAATGAGACATTCTTTATATATGTACATTCGAATCTTAAGATCGGAGGTGTACGTAATGACTTTCGCAGAGAACCAACCAACATAGTGAGGCTCATTTCATGTTTGGTGGAGAGAAATCATCTGGTATCGGTCGTTTTGGCGGAGACTGGGCGATTCATAAGTTTAGACGTACACGCTGGATTAGTTTATAACATCAAATTTCGGGAGTATCAGGGCGTGAAATAAGTCGAATATGCATGAATGGAGAGATGTAGTCATTTGCTAATCCGAGTCAGTTCGAAATGAAACGATAGGTGGTGCGTGAAGTTCGTCTCAACACTGTGAGGACGGGTTTTTGCATCATTTTACAACGGATGAAAAAGCTGTTTGGGCATGTCTTCTTCTGGTTATTTATGGATACACGGAATGAAATTCTCCGTAAATATCATGGCAAAGGGGCTTGGAACTCATGTCCATTGRCCGCTTTATTTTGAGGAAATTAAATACCTGTCAGGAAGAACATACACGTGCCAATCTGGTTAGATTGTTTGTCATTCGTATTCGCAAAGCCGAGATTGCGGAAGATGATGCGTCCTATGTGCTGGAGAAGTTGCAATAATGCAGAATTCGTAAAGCGATCAGTCACATAAGGGGAGCTATGGCGAAGGTAGTTCTCCTCTAATGATAACTGGGTGTAAAAGAACATGAAAAAGGAAGCTTGTCCCTGGAGGGAAGCTTCCTTTTTCATGGTAACGCATAAACGCTGGAAAATGGGCTCTTCTTCAATATAACGATAGAGCAAGAGAGTCATTTTCACTGCGGCTGTGAAGAATAGCTTCGCCGCCAACAATTTCAATACTAATCAAAGAGCGCAGACATTTTTGCAAAGCGCGTTTACCGTTACTGATCTTGTGCTCGAGAGCACTGCTAAGCAATCTTAATGTTTTTTGCACAGGTTGTTTGTTTTCTTGATTAAAATATACAGGGATTGATTTGTCTTGAAAAGTTATTAGAGTTCTCACTTGGAATCACCTCACGAGAGTTATTTCATACAGGTAATATTAAATACCAATGCTTAAAATTACCTTAAAATCAGCTTATGAAAACATAAAGGTGGATAAAGTTTGAAAAGTGTTCACAATTCAATTGTGGGCGAAGGAATAAAAGTCCCAGATTCATTGTTTTATTTTACTATTAAATGGAAATATGTGCGAAATTTTCGCATCGTTGCAATTTCTAAATGGAACAATGACACGAAAGTTCTGAGTCAAATGGACGATATTTTAATATATACGTGGGTCATATGTAACAAAATTACAGCGAATACGTTGCAAACAAGGGTTTTATATAAGAAAATAGGATGGAATACCGTTTCACTCGCATTTTTTTGATTTAATCTGACATTAGGACAATTTACATATGAGACCTTGGGAGGGATTCACATGATTCTAACCGTGTATTCCGGCCGGGAGGAAGGCGAATGGTTCGACATTGAGGTTCCGGATGAATGCACCATTGAACATCTAAAGACACTGCTCGGTGTACGAATATTCGGACAGGCACCTGGAGATGGGATTCAGTATATATTGGAGGCTAAATTTCCGGAGGGACTGTGGTTTAGTCCTCAGAACACCCAGCAGTTAATGGAAACAGGGCTTCGCCAAGGAAGCTGTGTACGTGTGCAACGTGCATTTTCAACGACTTCTGAAGAGGCGCCAATCTACGGAAGACGCTCGTTATTTCAACAGGAGAGCAACGAATAACGTTATAAAGCGTATCATTCATTAATTGAACAACTAAAAGGAGGTCTTTTCTTCGTGAATGTGTTATACCAGCGTTCTCCGAGAATGACACCGGTTTTGAAGGAAGAGAACCTCGAAATCCTCAGGCCGCCTGCAGAACCGAACAAACCTACGTTTTCCATGATTTCAATCGTTGTTCCCGTGATGATGACGATGGTCAGCATCGGTTTCTACGTGTACATCAATATGACTAACAAAATGAATAACAGTAGTTACATGATGTTCCAGATGATGACGGTTATGATGATGCTTACATCGTATACCATCCCGTTCTTTGTATATCTGAGCAATAAAAAATCGTATCGCAAAAAGATTGAGGAACGCAAAGCGATGTATCTCGCACAGCTGGATAAACACCGTGAAGAGCTGAAGGAAGCACAGGCTGATCAGGTGAAAAGCCTACATGAGATTCATGGTGATCCGTCTGTGTGCTTGCAGGTTGTGAAGAACCGGCATAGCTCCCTCTGGGAGCGTTCTCCGGAAGATGATGATTTCCTACAGGTTCGTATCGGAACAGGAGAAATTCCTTTTCGCATTAAACTTCAGGTTCCGCGCATCGATGGATATGAAAAGGATGAATTAATTGAGGCAGCCCATGGACTTGCTGCTGAATTCCAGACTGTGCCTGATGCCACGATTACCCTGCCTTTATTCGAATCCAAAGTGATGGGGCTGGTGGGGGATCGGGAAGAAGTGATGGCTTCACTGCGGGTTATTATCTCGCAACTCACGGTAAGGCACTCACCGGATGAATTAAAGCTTGCTGCATTTTATGAAGAAAAAGATAGCAAAGAGTGGGAATGGCTCCGCTGGCTGCCCCACATCTGGGATGAGGATCAGGGGCAGCGTTATATGGCCGACAGGCACAGCAGTGCGCATCAATTGGCGGACAGCTTGTTTTCCGTGTTGAACCGTCGCCGTAACAATAAGGAAGACCGTTATAAAAAAACAGTGCAAACCCCTTGTTATGTTGTTATTCTGTCCGATACTCAGCTCATTGAAGAAGAGCCGTTACTTCCATTGTTGCTGGAGGCTGCGCAAGAGATTGATGTATGCACAATTGTACTGGCGAACCGTAAACAATCACTGCCTATGCACTGTCAGTTAATTATGGAGGCTTCCAAAGACAGAGGAGTTTATATTAAAAAGACGGAAGATGCGGATGTCATCTCGCAAACGTATAAACCGGATGTAATCTCGAGGGAGACCGCAGAGGCATTATCCCGGTATATGTCACCGATCCGTCTTAAACGCTCTTCTGCTTCGGAGATTCCGCAAGTGCTCCCGTTGTTTGACTTGCTTAGCACTTCACATGTGGAAGATTTGGATGTAGTGTCTCGCTGGGCACAAACCAGGTACCCGGATACGCTGCCTGTACCTATGGGTGTAAGGGCTGGCGGTAAAAAAATCTCTATTAATTTGCATGACAAAATCGAGCGGCAAGGGCATGGCCCACATGGTTTGATTGCGGGTACAACCGGTTCAGGTAAAAGTGAAGTTATTCAGTCCATTGTTGCTTCACTGGCCGCGGAGTTCCATCCACATGACTTGGCTTTCATGCTGATCGACTATAAAGGCGGGGGCATGTCCAACACCTTTGTTGACCTGCCGCATGTCGTAGGTACCATTACGAATCTGGATGGCAATTTAATAGAACGTGCTAATGTTTCGCTTCGGGCGGAACTGGTCAGAAGACAGAAAATTTTAAATGATGCTGGAAACCTGCAACATATTGATGAGTACTACAAAATTTTGCGTTCCAGACATGAACAGCCTTTGCCTCATCTTGTTATTATTATTGATGAATTTGCTCAACTGAAACGTGACCAGCCAGAGTTCATGGACGAGTTGATCAGTATTGCAGCCATCGGCCGGACGCTTGGCGTTCACCTTATTCTGGCAACGCAAAAGCCTGCCGGCGTCGTGGATGATAAAATATGGAGTAACTCCCGTTTCCGCATCTGTCTTCGTGTACAGAGTGAGGGAGACAGCAGAGATATGATTAAAATTCCGAACGCTGCCTGGATTACCAAGCCTGGTCGAGGTTATTTTCAAGTCGGCAGTGACGAAGTTTTTGAAGAAATGCAATTCGCCTGGAGTGGTGCACCTTATAATCAGCAAGAGGATTCAACAACGGTGCTGCCCGTGATGGAAGTACGCCTGAACGGCAAGCGTGAGCCGCTGTTAACAGGAGAGCGTAGAGCTGTTCTTAAGGGAGAGGATGTTCCGAAACAGCTACAGGTATTTATTGATTATGTTGCAAAGACTGCTGCAGAGGCTGGCATAGAGCGTTTGCCTGGGCCGTGGCTGCCTCCGTTGCCAGAGACGCTGGAACTGGACTATCTTCATGACTGGAAGCAGATGCAGAAAAGAGAACCTCTGCTGGATGGTGGAGCAAGTGGGCTTAAACCGCTGGTTGGTATGCTGGATGATTTGCCGAATCAGCGTCAGTTGCCGCTGGCATTGCCCATGGATCAGGGTCATCTTGTTGTGTATGGCATGCCTGGTCTTGGCAAAACGACTTTTGTTCAGACGTTATTAATGTCTCTTGCTTCTGAGGAGCGTACAGAGCCTTGGAACGGATACATTATTGATATGGGCCGTATGATGAAAGACTTTGCCGGGCTACCACAGATCGGCGGAGTAATGATGGCTGAGGAAGAAGATCGTATCAAGCGCTTGTTCCGTTACATTCTGAAAATTTCGGCGCAGCGCAAAGATATGATATCGGAGGCTGGGGTTAAAACGATTTCGGCTTATCGTCGTACCGCTCATGCCGCAGTCCCACAGATTTTGGTGGTTATTGACGGTTATATGTCTTTTCGCAATGCTTATCCAGATGAGAATGAATCACTTGAGACTATTTTGAGAGAAGGCGGAAGTTTAGGTATTACCTTTGTGCTCACCGCTAATCGGGTCACCGATATTTTCGAGAAATTCAGAAGTAACATTCAGAATGCAGTTTCGTTTGAACTGTCTGATCCGAGTGATTATTATTATGCTGTGGGACGCCCTTCCAAGGCTCCCAGTCAGCTTCCTCCCGGCCGAGGGTTAGTGAAAGGTCAAGTACCTCCATTAATGTTTCAGGCTGCGCTACCATCTTCCGGAGCGGATGAGGGTGAACGCTCATCCGCATTGCGGCGGACAATTGCTACGATTCGTCAAGAATGGACGGGGGAAGAAACACCACAAATTGCACCACTACCAGAAGAAATTAAGCTTAAAGACCTTCTCGTTCGCACGGGTTCCTTCGGCAAAGCATGGGAGACTTCAACGGTGAATGTACCAGTAGGCCTGCTTACGGACGATCTGGAGCCGTTTGAACTTAATCTGCGTGAAGGGCCGCATTTTATGGTGGCAAGTCCAATGGAAGGCGGTAAAACGACATTTTTGCAAACTTGGATGTTGTCACTGGCCTATCACGCCTCGCCTGAGGATGCGCAAATATACACGGTAGATATGAGGTATGGCTCAGGTGGACTGGGTGAAATCAGCAGTTTGCCCCATGTCCGCGGACATGTATCAAAGGAAGAACAGCTTGCGCCTGTCATTCAGGAGTTGTACGATGAAGTTCTAAAACGCGGTGAGATTACGGGAGGTCCGGATATCGTACTTGTTATTGATGATGCCGACACTTTATCCAAACAACTCACTGATTTTAACGTAAAAGATCAGCTCGGTGTCATTGTTCGTCAAGGTAGAGACCGGGGAATTCATGTCATTCTCTCCGGGGTTCCTGCGGATTTTCCAACGTTCGGTTCGGATTGGGTAAGTGATGTAAAAGCTTCCCAAAGCGGATTGTTATTCGGGACTTTGGACCCTAATGATCTCTCGTTCTTCCGTATACCTTATTCGGAGTCCGGGGGTACTACAGGTGGGCTGAAGGTACTGCCACCGGGTCAAGGTTATTATATAAAACGCAAATATTCCAGGGTTAAAGGTGCAGTTCCATGTGATAGCAGCTGGAAAATGAATAATTGGATTTCAGAAATTCGTGACCGATGGCATGTTGTAGTTTGAGGGGAGGTGGCTCATAATGTTGACGGTTCATGATTCTAAGCAAAAGGTAGTCACGCTACAGATTAAGGAACTATTTTTCCTTGCTGGCATCCTCGGTTCAGATCGACTGCTCGGCGTGGAAGATCCTTTCCGCGGTTATATGGCAGAAGATATTGCCATGGAATGGGATCGCGTCAAAACTTCTTTGCTGGACAAAGGCTACTTGATTCAGGATCAAGATACCGATGAGCTGATCATGACACCAACCGTTTTTTCCAGAGTAGCCATTGCCGGATTATCCGACAGAGCATGCTGGCTCCGCTATACGATTAACGGCAAGTCGCATGAAAGTTATATACACTGCACGGATGAACGCGTCGTTGAAGTCACCCGCGTTGCGGATGTCCCCGATTCGTTCCGTCTAAGTGATCTGGGAAATGTGCGTGAAGCCATTGATGTCCTGATTGAACGGATGAAGTGGAGTGGTCATTCTCCAGTGGAGAGACCGGCACTGATGTGTTCCAAGAAAAAGTTTTATGATGTCATGAATGGGCTAATAGGCTGTGAAGTACAAACGCTAGCTGATGAGCTTTCACAGGAAACAAATGATTCTGAAGGTTCACTGGCATTAGCGCGTTGCCTGGTAGGCAAGCAATCGGACGGAGAACTCAGGTTGCTTGTATGGGGGCAGGAAGGTTGGCGGTCACAATCGGCGGCATTTACTGCGAGCCCGATCTCCAACTGGTTATTCCGAATGAGCTCAACGGCCTCGGATGACTGGCTTGTTGCAGCACTGACAACAAAAGAACAGTTTCACGAAATGCTGCTGGACTGGCTTAAACAGCCTGCAGGGGAAGAGGAAAGGTGATGGTAAATGCGCATTCGTGTGGAACCGGATGTGCTTCGGGCACTGAGCAGGCAGATTCAGTATGCAGCGGAGCAAATACAGCAAAAAATGACAGTGTTGGATCAAGCGATACATTCGCTGGATTGGGATATCGAGTCCCGTGCAGCGGTGATGAGCGAATGGAATCGTGGTAAGCGGTTGGGTGAGGAAGCCCTTCGCCGTTTGATGGATTTGAGTGTGCAACTGGGACGCAAGGCAGTGTTATTCCAACAAGCAGACATGGAATATCGTTCCGTGCTGAGTCACGTCAATGTTGCCTATGGTAATGCGGTCAATATGCTGAATGTTCTTCAGAGCAGCCGCAGTAGCGAGATTCTGCCTGCGCATGCTGCTGATGTAGCTGTTGTATCCGACCCTCTTTCCGCTATGGCAGCTGTATATCGGATACAGGATACTGCTCCACCTGATGGTTCTCCGGCGACACTGGTTCAGGCTATGCAGCCTGAACCAGTGGCATGGAGATTCAGAGACCCTTCCTTTCGAGAGAGAAGAGGAACTGAACCTGTAGTTTCATAGAGTCCTGGCAGACGTAGTGCAACTGGACGTAAAATAAATTGTAAATAGTCTGTTAGTTGAAGTTTCAGATGCTAAAAATGGGGTAAATAGGATTAGGTCCTTCGGCTTTTGTCCGAGTGATCCTTGTATAGTACAATTTGAACAAACCAAAATAATTGCACACATCAAGGAGGAATTTAACAATGGCAGGACGTATTTTAGTTACCCCAGAACAACTGGATCAGGTCTCCAATCAATTCAAACAAAGTGGAGAACAAAGTCAGCAGATCGTATCTACATTGACTCAATCCATCACAAGTATGGAAGGACAATGGGAAGGTATGACAAAACAACGTTTCTTCCAAGAGTTCCAGGAAGCAAGCAAACAAATGCAATCTTTTGTTCAAACGCTGAATAGCATTAGTGCAGAACTTACAGCAATCGCGACTAAATTCCGCACAGCAGACCAATCTCGTTAATCTGCTCTTACATAGGTCCGGACAATATAGTGACTTAAATTGTCTTGACTATATGCGGGTAGCAAGTTGAAAATTGCACAAATACGGCAAAAACCGGGTGGACTACACCCGGTTTTTGCCGCAACTATAACACAAAGAATGAGAGAGGGATGAGCATGTCTTTCCAACCGAATCCCGGCGATGAAGTGGTGATTAATGATATCGCCTATACAATTGGTCAGCATCCAGCTGCGCCTGGTCTTGCTTATGCTCAAGCCGGCAGGCAAGGAATTGTTTATCAATTGATTCCCCGCGGCGACTCCATTCATGGGGCCAAAGCACTAAAAGTATTTTTTCCTAAATTCCGTATCCCGGCAATGGTCTATCAGTCCGAGCATATGGAGCCGTACAGTGAACTACCTGGCTTAAAGGTATGCAAACGAGAAGTGCTCACTCCGGAAAGAAACGGAGCGCTTATTGGAGAACACCCCGATCTGTTATATGCGGTACTGATGCCATGGGTACAAGGTCTGACCTGGTTCGATGTGATCAGTGATCAAAAGCAATTGACGGCGGAGGAAAGTCTGCAGCTGGCTAGAGCACTTGCAGGTACAGGTTCTGCAATGGAGCAACGTGGCCTGGCTCATTGTGATATGTCCGCGCCCAATGTAATGATTCCGTTTTTTTCCGAAGTGCAGAACTCAGACCTGAATTCTGCTGTTGAACTCGTGGATGTGGAGCAGATGTACGGCTCCAAAATGGATCGCCCAGATGCGCTGCTTGCCGGTTCACCGGGTTATGCGGCCCATCGTACAGTGCACAGCGGTCTTTGGAGTTCTTATGCAGATCGATTTGCAGGCGCAGTAATTATTGCAGAGATGTTGTGTTGGTCCGACCCCGCTATCGTAGAGAAGGCTTGGGGCGAGAGTTATTTTGATCAACATGAGATGCAGACCATGAGTGAGCGTTATTTCGCGATGCGGGGTTCTCTTGAGAATCGCTGGGGTTCCAAATTGTCGGATCTCTTTATCCGGGCATGGGAAAGTCACGATCTGAGCAGTTGCCCAACGTTTGGGGAATGGTACATTGCACTCGCAGCGGCAGATATACAACAGGCGGAGGCCTTCCTTGCTGCTCTGGCAGAGCCAGATGAGAATGTGACAGATTTGTCAGAGTCTGATGCGATTGCAACACCGAAGGAATCTGATGAATCAAAGGTTGTGAAGCAGGATGCAGCAGCCGTCCATACTTTAAATTCAAAACAATCCAGGGATCAAGAAGCTGTTGTGAATCGTCTATTTTTGCAAGCGAGAGCTCTGGAAGATGAGGACAAACCTTCGGCTGCGCTCGAAGTTTACCGTTCACTATATCACTTCATTCCGGATAACAGTGCGATGCAGATGGAAGTCGAGGCTGCGATCAAGGAACTGGATGAGAAAATGAATGCGAAGACGGAGAGTACAGAGCCAGTACCAATTCCATTTTACCGATCCAGAAAATTCATGATCTCTTCGGCGGTGCTCATTGTACTGCTGGCTGGTGGCGTACCAACAGTCAAAATTCTGGCCGATCAGTCCGAGGTTAAACAGCAGGAAGCGGCTCGTCTGGCTGAAGCGAAAGCGGCACAGGATGCAGCAGCCGCCAAGCTCAAACAGGAAGAAGCAGAAAAGCAGAAAGCGGCAAAGTTGGAAGCTGAAGAGAAGAAAAAGCTTGCGGAAGCGAAGAAAAAGGAAGCGGAAACGAAGAAAAAAGAGGAAGAACGAAAAGCTTTGCAAGCAAAATATGAGAAGCAGGCTAAATATGAGGCTTATCTGGCGAAGCAGGAGCAACAGAAAAAGGAAGCAGCGCAAAAGGCACTGCAGGCAAAATATGATCAGCAAGCGAAATACGAAGCTTATCTGGTCTGGAAAAAAGAAAATGATGCCAAAATTGCCAAGCAGAAAGCTGCCGCCGAAGCAAAGCGTAAGCAGGAACTGGCGCAGAAGGAAGCTCTTAAGAAAGAGCGTGCTCAAAATGTCGTGACTTTGATTGCAAACTATAACAAGGCGTATAATGCACAAAAAGGCAGAAAAACAGATAACGCACTTGCCTATGCCCGTGATTTCAAAAACCTCTATAATACAGATGCTTCGTATTTTAAAGGTGTAGGGAAAGTGGCTGCGCGGATGAGTGCGATTAACAAATTTTTGAGTAATTCGAAGTATTCACTGCCTGACTTATAAATTAATATTAAATATATAGAGGTGACACACTCTAGATGAACTATACAATTCAAGCATCACAGCGTACACCTGCACTTATTATTTATTTAATTGATATTAGCGCTTCCATGAATATGGTTCTGGATAATCGTCGCCGAATTGACATCGTTTATGATGCCTTATCTTTGGCGATTCGCCAAATGGTGTTTCGTTCAACCAAGGGAAATCGGCTGACGCCTCGTTACCGAATCGCAATATTGGCATACAGTGATGATGTTTACGACGTATTGAACGGGATTAAAGGGATTGATGAGGTGGCAGCTGTAGGTTCGCTGCCAGATCTGACACCTAGACGTTTCTCGGATTCGGCAAAGGCATTTTTGCAGGCAGAGAAAATTTTGCAAGCGGAAATACCGAATATGCAAGACTGTCCAGCCCCGCTTGTTTGTCACATGACAGATGGTGTTGCGACTGGGGAAGACCCGGAGCCGATTGCCAAACGTATTATGGGCATGAGTGTACCGGATGGAAACGTTTTGGTTGAAAATATATTTATCAGTGATCATTTGCTTGAAGCTCCTATCGCGGAGCCTAGACGTTGGAAAGGTATTTCACCAGAGACCAATCTGCAAGACGAGCATGGGGAGAAGTTGCGCAATATGTCATCCGTGCTGCCTGAAAGCTATCGGGAAATGTTGGTGGAGGCAGATTATTTGCTTGCACCAGGTGCGCTTATGATGTTGCCTGGTACTTGTGCAGAACTGGTATCCATTGGGTTCCAGATGTCTGCTGCGACACCTGTGAGATAGGAGGGGAATCATGCGAGCAATACGTATGGCGACATTGTCTGCCAGTGATCGGGGAGGTCATGCGAAGCAACGGCATGACAATTTTCGCTATGTAAGCGTGCAGACGGGGGAACAGCCGTTAACTCGTTACCAGGGCAAGTTGAAATGCAGATACGGGTATGGACGTGCAGCAGAAAGCGTCAATCAAGGTGACGCAGGGCAAGACTTTGTTGCTATTCGCATGCAAGGCAATGTCTGTCATTTTGTATTGTGTGATGGAGTTGGCATGAGTTATCTCGGTGATTTTGCTGCACGTTTTCTGGGCAGTTCACTGCTTGAATGGCTGGAAAAGACGGCCACGTTAACAGCTGAAGGGGTTGAACGCTTTCTTCAAAATTTAACGGGGGCTGCATCCGAACAGCTGGAACAGTTACAGCCCTTAGATACCTCTCCGCTTTTGTTGCGGGAGGTATTGATGGAGAAACGAATTCAGGGAAGCCAGGCCATGTATGTATGCGGACGCATTGAACTTACTTCTGGAGGACGAAAAAGCCGAGCTTGGTTGGCATGGCAAGGGGATTCCAGAATACGGCTCTGGCGTAATGGACAGGAACAGTCGGAACCATTTCAAAAGCATTGCAAGACAAGTGAACGCTGGTCTACGCGAGAAGGATCTGTAGGGGGCAAGCCCCATGTTTTTGAGATGAAAGGTTCAGGAAGTGAACCCTTTCGCCTTCAGCTCTATACGGATGGACTGAATGATCTTGATGCCATTGATACATACATCCCAGATGAGCATATACAAGTATTGCTGGATGCTGCCCATACGGGTGGACTTGAGGATGATGCCGCTTTCATCGAACTGGAGTGGTAAATGCAGACATGGGATGAGGATCATTTGATCAGATGAGTCAGGGTACATGCTCTGTGTACATAGGCGTCTGAAAATGAAAAAAGTTGTGGGTGTTGATTTAAAAGCTGCTCGTTTTGGGTAATCTTGTGAAGAATTGATTGAAATCAAGTTGAATCGAATCTTCCTACATAATTTCCAAATCGAAGGAGTGATTGGGCGATGACACAACACAACAGCAGATTACCGTTTCAGGGCAAGGTGGCTATTATTACAGGAGCAGGCTCGGGAATTGGTAAAGCAACGGCACTCAAGCTGGCGAATGAAGGGGCACATGTGGCCTTGTTCGATCTGGTAAATGATCGGATTTCTAAGACAGAAGCGGAGATTAATGCGAACCATGAAGGCGCTGCGCGCGCATTTGATGTGGACATTTCCGATCCGGCGCGGGTTGAGAAGGCAGTACTGGAAACCGTGGAACTGTTCGGTGGGCTGGATATCGTTTTTGCCAATGCGGGTATTAATGGAGTATCTGCTCCCATTGAGGAGATTCAGGTGCAGGACTGGAAGCAGATTATTACGACGAATCTGGACGGCACATTTTTCACCGTAAAATATGCACTCCCTCATCTGAAAAAGCGTGGCGGGGGCAGCATTATTATCACAAGCTCAATTAATGGTAATCAGCGTTTCTCCAGTTTTGGCATGTCGGCTTATAGTACGTCGAAGGCCGGGCAGGTTGCTTTTGCTAAAATGGCAGCTTTGGAACTGGCGAAGTTCAAGATCAGAGTAAATGTGATCTGTCCAGGTGCAATCGCAACGAATATTGATCAAAGTACAATCAAGACGGACGACTTGCAGGACATTATCATTCCGATGGAATTCCCCGAAGGACAGCAGCCGCTTGCTGACGGACCAGGACAGCCGGAGCATGTTGCCGATCTGGTAAGTTTCCTCGCTTCCGGTGCATCCAAACATATTACCGGGGCTGAGATCGTGATTGATGGTGCGGAGTCTCTGCTCAGTTGATCTGGTCAATGATAGGACAGTAATCGTATAAGACAACAACCGTTTGTAAATAACAGATTAGCCCATTAGATGAAACGTTAAATGACTGAATGACCTTGAGTGAAATCGCTACAAATCATAGATTCGTATAGTCGTTCCTTCGGGACGGCTTTTTTTGTTATAATGCTAACATTCGAATGTTGAACTTATGTAAGTTATTAAAGTTTAAGTCATTCAAGTATAAGTGATTAAAGTGGTAAGACATTCATTAGGAGCGATGATATGTACACTGATTTACCGATAAATGTAATTATTCCGGAGTTACAGCAGTTGTTCCGTGATCAGGACACAGGTGTTTTGATCGCAGAACCGGGAGCAGGCAAGACAACGGTTGTACCGCTCGCGATGCTGGAGGAGCCTTGGCTGGATGGCAAAAAAATAATTATGCTGGAGCCGCGCAGGCTTGCAGCCCGTTCAGCTGCGGCGAGAATGGCTGCATCACTGGGAGAAAAAACAGGAGAGACGATCGGATACCGTGTACGGATGGATACCCGGGTAAGTAAGGCTACACGTATCGAAGTGGTCACTGAAGGTGTGTTAACCCGCATGTTGCAGCAGGATCAGGGACTTGAGGATACGGCGATGATTATTTTTGACGAGTTCCATGAACGGCATCTGCATGGGGATCTGGGCCTGGCACTGGCGCTGGAATCGCGGGCAATGCTACGCCCCGATCTGAAGCTGCTTGTGATGTCGGCTACGCTTGATCCGGCTCCGGTGTGCAGTTTGCTGGGAGAAGAAACCCGCGTGGTGAACTGTGCAGGGCGCACGTTTCCGGTGGACACACGATATGTTCCTAAACCTGCGGCAGTTGAATTGGAGAGCTGGACGGCTCGCACGATCATTCGAGCATTGAGTGAAGAAGAGGGAGATATCTTGGTTTTTCTTCCTGGGGCGAGAGAGATCCATCGTACCGAACGGGAATTGTTGCAAGTGTTGCAAGCTTCACTACCAGCACAGGTGAACATACATACGTTATATGGCAGTATGTCTGCTGAGAAACAGGATGAGGCGATTCGGCCTGCTGTAGATGGCTGGCGCAAAGTCGTACTGTCCACTGCGATTGCGGAGTCGAGTCTTACTCTTCCAGGTGTAAAAGTGGTGGTAGATGCCGGGCTTAGCCGGGCTTCGGCTTTTTCGCCCAGGACGGGCATGAGCCGGCTTGTGACACTGCCGGCATCCAAGGCGTCCGCTGACCAGCGGCGCGGACGTGCGGGGCGTATTGCCCCGGGGGTGTGTTACCGGCTATGGAGCGAGGAGGCTCATGGAGCGCTGCCTGAAGCAGCGCGCCCGGAGATCACCTCCGCGGATCTTGCGCCGCTGGCGCTGGAGCTTGCCGCTTGGGGTGTCCAGTCCCCGGCCGAGCTGCGCTGGCTGGACACCCCGCCTGATGCGGCTTACGCTCAGGCACAGGCGCTGCTGCGCCAGCTGGGCGGCCTGGATGACGCAGGCCGCATCACGCCCTTTGGGCGGCGGATGAACACGCTCGGCGTTCATCCGCGGCTGGCCAGCATGCTGCTCCGCGCGGCGGAGCTTGGGCTGGCCAGCTACGCCAGCACGCTGGCGGCACTGCTGCAGGAGCCGGCTGGCTCTCGCAGCAGCAGCAGCGCAAGTGCTGGCGGCGCGGGCACGGACTTGCGCCCGCGCGTGGAAGCGCTGCTGGCCGCAGGCAGCAGCAGCGCCATGCCGCAAGCGACAGCAGCTGGCGCAGACGGTGCTGCCGTGCGGCGCATGCTGCAGGAGAGCCGCCAGCTACGCTTGGCGCTCGGCAGCCCGGCGGCCGATCCGGTGCGGCCGGATGAGGACAGCTGCGGATTGCTGCTGTCCTTCGCGTATCCGGACCGGATCGGGCAACGCCGGGAGGACGGCCGCTATCTGCTGAGCAGCGGCCGAGGGGTGCGGCTCGCGTCGACAGAGTCGCTGAGCCGTTCCGCCTACCTGGTCGCAGCCGAGGCAGACGACCAGGGCGCGGATGCGCGCATCCTGCTGGCTGCGCCAGTGCAGGAGCAGACGATGCTGCGTGCCGCTCAGCATCTCCTGCACGAAGAGGTGCTCGTGGCTTGGGATCGCACAACGAAAAGTGTGCGGGCACACAAGCGGCAGCGCATTGGAGCGCTCATCATCAAGGAAAGCACGATTGTGAAGCCACCAGAAGATCAGGTGCTTGAAGCGCTTTTATCAGGCATACGTCTGGAAGGATCAGACATCCTGCCATGGAGCAAAACATCCCGCCAACTTGCGGACCGCATGCGTTTTCTGCATCTGCACTTGCCGGACTGGCCTGATCTGATTGAGGATCATCTGACCGATGAGCTGTCCGAACAGCTTGCACCTTATTTAACAGGCATGCGCTCGGCGACTGATCTGAAGCGGCTGTCGATGCATGACGTGCTTCTGGGCGGACTCAGCTGGACGCAGCGGCAGCAACTGGATGAAGAGGCTCCCACCCATATCCGGGTTCCAAGTGGTTCACGTATTCCGGTGGATTACAGTAATCCGGAAGATCCGATCCTGTCTGTTCGATTACAGGAGATGTTTGGTCAACATGAGACACCACGCATCGGGGGCGGTCTGGTTCCGGTTACACTTCATTTATTATCACCAGCACAGCGTCCTGTTCAGGTTACACGGGATCTAGCTAACTTCTGGCGCGAGACCTATTTTGAAGTGAAGAAAGATTTGAAAGGACGTTATCCGAAGCATTATTGGCCGGATAATCCACTTGAAGCGGTTGCAACGAATCGGGCAAAACCGCGATAAATGATGCACTTCGTTATCTTCATTTTCCGTCCTTGTTGAAGCTCGTTCTTTTGACCTAAATTAGCATCCATGCATACGATTATCGACTTAGAAACGTTTGAAAGAAAGAATGACGGGTAATAACATAGCGAAGCGAACCACTCAAAATTCTGAGGAGGTATTCACTATGAAGAAGAAAATCGTAGGTGTGTTTAATACAGAGCGTGAGGCATCGCAGGCTATTGAAAGTTTGAAAGCAGAAGGTTTTACGTCTGATGAAATATCGGTTGTTACGCAGGATAGAGATGAGCTGAAGGCCATTCGGGAAGAGACAGGTACGAAAGCGCCGGAGGGGGTAGCAGCAGGGGCGGCCACTGGCGGCGTGCTTGGTGGGGTAGCCGGATTGCTCGCCGGAATAGGTGCGCTGGCTGTTCCGGGGATCGGCCCGATTCTGGCTGCAGGACCCATTGCAGCGGCCTTCACAGGTGCAGCTGTAGGTGCAGGAGCCGGAGGACTCGTTGGCGGACTCGTCGGGCTGGGCATTCCTGAAGAAGATGCGAGAGAGTATGAGGAGTATGTGCAGAATGGTAAAATTCTGTTGCTGGTTGACTCGTCCGACCGAGATAGTACGGTATACGATGTGTTCAACTTGAAGCGTCACACCCATTCGAACATCGACTCTCTGCACGGTGAAGATGTGAACGCGACTGAGGTTCGTTCGGATCTGGATATGGAAGAGCGCCGTATGGAAGCGCAGACCAAAGCCGCTCGTTTTGGCAACAACACCTTTTTGTAAAGCCGATGAATTGTTATAAACCGATAAGTCGGTCCATAAAAGGAACATCAAGACTGAGCACACAGAACAGATGTCAACTCATTCAAAAATAGCGGCTTTGAAATAGGATGGATACATGGAATTAAACGTGGACTACGGCCGGTCTCCGCTGAGGAGGCCGGTTTTTGTACCCATACGGGATTTGGCTGACTATAGGTTTGCAATTGGTTTATGCTCTTAAGTCAAGACATTGTTTTTTACGTTATCAGGCAGGGAATAACAATACATACAGCAGCACCGCAAGTGCGAAACCAATGACAAGAAGCAAGAGACTGAGAAACGTGATGAGTCCAGTTGTAGCTTGAAAAGTCTGCTCATTAATCTGTGTTCTTTTCCGGTGATAGGCTACAGCTGAGAAACCAATGATGGAAATACCACCGAAGAGGGAAGTGATCCCTGTTATGATGGCAGCCAGATGAGCAATGCGATCGTAAACGCTGGCGTTAAAACCAAAACCGGCAGCGAGAAATCCGATGCCTGCCATGGCAATGCCTGTTCGCACCCAAGCAAGAAATGTGCGTTCGTTTGCCAAATGTTGCTGAACAGTTTTGGATTCAGGGATACTGGATGATTTGTCAGACATGAATATCATAGGCCTCCTATCCATGAGTGAAAAGTTTGTTTTTATATATTCCTAGAATAATCAAGAAGGGTAGGTTGAGTGATTTGCCTCGCAAAGAACGTATTACCGAAATCGAAACACTAAGAGGAATCGCTTTTGCAGCCGTCGTGTTGCAGCATTCCATTGCCCATTACTCCCTGGTTCCGCAGGCAGGACTTCAGGATGGCGTCGTGCTGGCTTTGTTACTGATGCTCGCCAAGTTTGCGGTACCGCTGTTTATATTTATAACCGGGATGGTGCTGTTCTACAACACCGGGGATCAGTTGCATTATGGCCAGTTTATGCGCAAAAGAGTAATGGACGTGATTTTACCTTATGTGGTCTGGTCTCTCATTTATTATATACTTGCGCCGCGTAACTGGGCAGATTTCGGTTGGCAGGACATTCCTGATCTTGCTCTGAAGCTGGTAACAGGCAAAACGGCTTCACATTTCTGGTATATCATTATGCTGATTCAGTTTTACGTGTTTTTTCCGTTATTTCTGCGTGGCATCCGGTATGTGTACCATCGTTACCAAGCCAAGGGAAGAATGGTTGCATTGCTGGTCTCAGGCGTCTTGTTTCTGGTTCTATCCGATCAGTTAAGAAACATTGCCGGATGGATGGAGCGGCTGCAAATTCCGGTCCTAACCGATGCCTTTACAACCTATGCAGACCGTAATTTCATCTACTTCTTCTTTTATTTTGTACTTGGTGCGGCGGCAGGACTTTCCGTTCAGCGCTGGCAGGAATGGATTGTTCGTTTGCGCTGGGTATACTGGCTGGTGTTTATCACCCTGGGGCTACGGTTTATTTATCTATTAATGCTGGAGTTTCAAAAGCCCGAAGGAATTCAAATCCGTTTTTATACTGTCAGCCTGATCAGGCCCGATATGATTCTGTTCCTGATTGCTTCGATTATGGTCATGTACCAACTTGCTGGCAAGCTTCGTCAACGCCAAGTTCTTTATTGGTTGGGATGGATCGGCGGTATGTCGTATGGAGGTTATCTGATGCATATGCTGGTGCTTCGTTACAGTTATATTCCAGATGAATGGTTATACGTGGCATGGGGATGGAACCCATCGGTACGCATGATTGTCACTTGGCTTGTGGCACTTGGGGTGTCTTGTATGTTGACCTGGCTGATCTCGCGTCTGAAATGGGGAAAATGGATCGTGGGCGTTGTACCCAAGCAGACGCAAGTCAGTAAAACGACTGCTTCGCCTCCAAAATGAATATATCATCATGTGAAAAATTCACAATAATAAGCATCTTTGCTTTCGTACTTCAGCCGTTTTAATCCGTCTTTCATCTTGCTCATTCCCAATAGCAGCCCGTCACAAGGGTAAGATCAGGAGCAAGATGGCAGGATCAGAACATATGTTTTATAATGAGATGTAGACAGGTTCTGACAGGAGGGAACGAGCATGGCTTTTATGATTGCACAGCGGGCATTTATCAAAGTTTATCTTATAACGATGGTGGAGCAACACAGAGGCTATGGCTACGAAATGCTGGAAGCGATGAAAGAGGAATTCAAAGATTACGGATATGTACCGCCTCAGAGTGAGGTATATCGTGCATTACATGAGTTAGTCCAACAGGGTATCTTTTATCGAACCAAAAAATTAAAGGGCAATGATCCAAAGGTGGATTTTCAGGAGATCGTTCTCTATCATTTCACGGATGACGGTGCAGCCAAAGCAGAATTATACAAGAAACAGGTGAAAGCCGATCTGGATCGCTGTCTTGGCATTTTGCACAAGGCAGAAGCGGATAATTACGGTACGAAAGGAAGATGAGCATGAACAGACCTCTGCAGTGGGGTGTACTGGGAACTTCAACGATTGCGAGAAATGCAATCATTCCTGCGATTCAGCAGTCCGAACGTGGTGAAGTGCTGGCCATTGCCAGCCGCTCGAAGGAAAAAGCGGAAATGCTGGCTGAAGAGATGAATATCGCCAGATCCTATGGCAGTTACGAAGAGCTTATTGCTGATCCAGATATCCAGGCCGTGTATATCCCTTTGCCGAACCATTTGCATAGAGAATGGACCATTAAAGCTGCCGAGGCTGGAAAACATGTGTTATGCGAGAAACCTGCGGCTTTGAATGCCAAGGAATCCATCGAGATGATCGAAGTATGTGAACGTCACGGGGTTTTGTTCTCAGAAGCCATTATGTATCGATATCATCCAAAACACAGACGGGTTCAGGAGATCATCGAGAGTGGCGAGATTGGAACGGTCAGAGCCATTCATGGTAATTTTACATGTAATACCGCTGATGATAAAGACAATGTGAGATTCAAAAAACATATGGGCGGGGGCTCCATTTTCGACCTCGGTGTATATCCAATCTCGGCTGCCCGGATGTATCTGGGACAGGAGCCAGAGGCGGTTACCGTTCATGCCCTGTTCTCGGAGGAACATGACGGCGTAGATATGATGGCATCGGGATTGATCGAGTTTCCGAACTCGGTCGCCCTGACCTTTGACTGTGGCATGTGGGCTTCAGGACGAGCTGAGATGGAAATTCTCGGAACCGAAGGACGCATTGAGCTACCCAAAGTGTTCGGCTGGGAGAATAGCGATATTCCGCCTCAGATTATCATTCATACCGATTCGGTGAGCCGGGAGGAACGGGTTTCGGTATCCAACTCGTATGTGCTACAGGTGGAGACGTTTGCGACTGCAGCCCTTGAGGGAGAAGCGTTGCCATTCGGTCCGGACAACACCATTCGGAACATGCGTGTCATTGATGCCTGTCTGGAATCTGCTCGCAGGCGTCAAAGGGTGCTGGTGGATCATAGTCCGATCTGAATAACTGCTGAAACTGCGTTGTACCGATACGCCATTGGACGGAAGGCTATACTTTGAAGGCTAATCCATAAAATACATGACTTTTAGAGGACTCCATCACTATTGATGAGAGTCTTTTTTGTATGCCTGGATCAGCTGGACAATGCAGCCTAGCCTATTTTCAATCCAACGTTAAAAATATTTTCACGTTTGTATTGATTTTTCCGAAAACTACTTTAAAATAATATTAACATGAAAAATATTTTAACGTTGAGGAGTGGAGTAAAGTGAGTGAAGGTGCTGTGGTTGGGAAACAAGGATTGGGTGAATTAATTCGAACTAAACCGTACATGCAGTTTATGTTGAGCAGAATGGTGTCCCGTTTTGGGGATTCCATCGATTCGATTGCGTATAGCTGGATGGTATACATTCTGACAGGTTCGAAGGTGCTGATGGGAACACTGCTAGCCGTTAATTTTCTGCCGAATATCCTGTTTGGTCTGTTCGCGGGTGCACTGGTTGACCGGTTATCTCCGAAGAAAGTCATCGTGATGACTAACACCGGACGTGGCGTTTTGGTTGGCATTACAGCTCTTTTATTCGCCCTTGGTCAGCTTGAAGTCTGGCATCTATTCGTAATCACGATCCTCAACTCCTTGTTGGAATGTTTCACGTCACCCGCTGAGGTAACCAGTGTTCCGAGGTTGCTGCCTCAGTCTATGCTGCTCTCCGGTAACGCGATTACCTCATCGGCTGCCCGGCTGGCTGAACTGGCGGGGCTTGCTGCCGCAGGTATCTTGATTGCAACCGTGGGTATTGCCTGGACGATCTGGATTGACGCGGCATTGTTTGCGCTGAGTGCACTCTTTATGAGCCGGGTGATCTATCCAGAATGGATGTCACCACGAGCAACGTCTTCTGCCGCCAAAAGTCTAATCTCCGAGATGGCGGAAGCTTTTCATTTTCTGCGAAAACATACCTTGTTACTGGTCTCTTCGGTGCTCTTCGCTTGGGTTAACTTCTGTCTAATGCCATATAATGTGCTACGTACACCTTACGTTATGGAAATACTGCAATCGGGTGCGTGGGGATTAAGTGTGCTTAGTGGACTTTTGGTTGGGGGGATTATACTTGGTGGTCTATGGATGTCACAACGGGGAGCACATTATCGCAAAAACGTACTGGTTATCACGGGTCTTGTAATGCTTGGATTCGGTTACGCAATGACTGCACTTCCAGCTTATATGACGGCATTCCAGCTTCCCGTTGCAGGGTTGCTCTGTTTTCTTATGGGTTTTGGTGTTCCGCTTGCGACAACGCCGCTGATTTCTTACCTGATGGAGGTCACACCTTCCCATATGCTCGGGAGAGTATCTGCGTTGCAAAGTATGCTGGTATTAAGTGTTTCGCCACTCGGCAGTGTTCTTTCGGGTATGCTTGCAGACTGGTTCTCGATGCCGATCTTGTTCATTATATGTGGTGTTCTGCTTGGATTATCGGCGATTTTGCTGCTTGCCAGCAAAAGTTTTCGTCAGGAGATGTGAGTGGTACCTTTTGACCGAAGTCTTGTCTGAACGGTATAATAGAAGGAACGAAGGGCAGGCAGGTACCCCGGAAATGAGGAACCAGGTATGCAAGAGCATAAAGTGCTTTCAACGATTGAAGAGATCAAGATATACTCTGATCCGTACCGGATACAGATTATGAATATGTTTCATCGCCAGGGTCGACCGTCCACGGTGAAGGAAATCGCGGATCTGATGGGAGAAGTGCCTGCGAAGGTGCACTACCATGTGAAAAAGTTGGAGAAGATCGGCCTCCTCAGCATGGTATCGACCCGTGAAATCAACGGCATTATCGCCAAATATTATGAACCCTTCTCGGGTGAAATTCATCTGCGACACAAGGATGAAGCGGATGAGAATTCACCGCTAAAACAGGTTTTTCGCTCCGAGACATTAAAGCTGCTGAACGAGATGTTTGAGCAGAGTCGCCAGCGCTTCATGAATCATGCGGAGCATGATAAGGATGAGAAGCGTTTTATATCCGATATGAGGTTATATGCAACAGCGGATGAAGTAGAGGAGTTATATGAGAACATTGTGGAGCTTTGCAAGCCCTATTTAACCAAAGAGGGGCAGAAATCCGATCATCAAGTTTTCCAGTTATTCACGGCAATGTCCAAAGAGGTGCAAGCTGCACCGCAGGCTGGTTCCGGGTCTAAGAAGAAGGCAACGGTACAGAAAAAGGGAAAAGAGTCTGCTTCCAAGGCGCCTGCAAAGGCATCCACAACATCTGACATACCACCCGGTACAACCGAGTAGGGCGAAGAGATCTAGACGTTCTGGAAGCTGCGAGGCTTCGGGGCCAACAGATGGCTAGCGTTATAACTTAAATAGGTTATTTCTTTCTATGTAGAATGCACAATGGACCTGAGTGAGTGGTTGGAACGGAACATTTAATAATTATAGGAAGATAATTAAAAAAAGGGCAGCAGCAAGGATCCATAGAACATAAAAAGCCGCCAGTGGCGGCTTTTTGTTATTAAATCGTGATAGTCTGTTCTATAGTTTATAAAATAAACACTCTGCTCGATAACCTCGGTAACACGATTATCCGAGAAATCTGCATAGCTGGACTAGGTCGGATTATTTGCTTCTTTACATGTTCTCATCGTAATCGTGCACATCACGTTTGGCGGCCATCGCAGGGGAATTGGATGTACCATACTCCTCGACCGCTTCCCATGCCTCCGCCTGGTCAAACTTGCCAGCATTACGCTGTCTCACTTCTCCGGCGCCACTTGGCGGCATCGTCATGACTTCTTCCTCAACAGGACGATCATTGCTTACGTTCCGGTTTGGAGTATCATCAATGCAATAGGCGGTATAAGGTATGGCTTGCAGACGTTCAAAAGGAATGTCTTTACCACACGTAACACAAGTTCCATATGTGCCATCTTCCATGCGTTCGAGGGCCTCATTGACCTGATTAAACTCTTCGGTTAGTGTGTCGTCGATCGCGAGGTCACGACTGCGTTCAAACGTTTCTGTTCCCGCATCTGCCGGGTGATTATCGTAAGAAGAGAGCTCGCCTGTTGAATCTTTTAACGATTCTGCTGGTGCACCGTCTTCCATGCTGGATTCAAAGTGACGTTGCAGATCCTCACGCTGTTCCAGTAGCGCTTGCTGCAATTCTTTACGTTGATCTTGGGTTAATGTACTCATAAGGACATGCTCCTTTCCCGCTTGAGGGGTTGTAGTGACTTCTTACCCGAAAAGCAAGTGATGCAATCATTTTGCGCATGAGAGGGCTGTTTCGTTTTATATCTGATGAATTATGTGTTATAAAAAATAGAGAGAGAAATTGCCGTATGTTCTATTCGGACGAATCGAACCGCTGCTCGGCTATAATGGAGGGTTGTCAAGATGGATGAACATATGAAACGAAGATTGGACAAACAGAGACAATTGTTCAAACAACTGGGTGTACAGCTGGATGCTCTATCTATTCATGAGAAACAGTTTAATTATAAACTTCGTGGTTACGACCCGGATGAGGTAGATGCATACCTGGATCTGGTGATTAAGGATTACGAGCGCTTTTATGCGAATATTGCGGATTTAATGGATAAATGGCAGGAGCAGCAGCTGACCATTCGTGATCTCAAAAATTCGGTCAAACCTGTAGATGATCCGAATAAGATTGATCGCAAACAACTGGATGACATCGTGAAGCAACTGGAGTATACGGTGCGACAACTTAAAGTCAGAGCACGTCCTGAAAAGGATCTGTTTACAGAATAACGATGTTTCATGTGGGATTATATTAAATAAAGGTGGTTAACCATGAGTACTCATTTTTCGGTCAGTGTGCATTGTTTGTTGTTACTTTCTATCAGCGCGCCTGAACGAATCACGTCTGCTGAAATTGCGGGCAGCGTCAATACCAATCCTGTCGTTGTCAGACGTATACTGGGAGGACTGAAAAAGGCTGGATTGGTCAATTCTTCACCAGGCACAAGAGGATTTTATCTGGCGATGCCAGCCAGTGAGATTACGCTGGATATGATCTATCAGGCAGCCAAGGATGAAGGACCTCTATTCCCGATTCATGGAAGTTGCAATCCCAATTGCGAGGTGGGTATCCAAATGGACGGGCTGCTTTCGAATTTGTATCAGATCGCGGAGTCGAAGGTGGAACAGTTTTTTGCAACGATTACATTAAAAGATATGGAACGTACCTGTTCACAGCAGATGCAAGCTGCACAATTAGAGGCGAATCAAAAGCCTAACTAAGGGAAGGCGGTTGTCATATGAAAATCATAGTCATTTCCGATACGCATCTACCTAAGAAATCACGGACTTTGCCAGCACCTTTGGTTAACGCATTGTCAGGTGCTGATCTCATTCTTCATGCGGGTGACTGGTCGGACTGGAGCGTGTACGAGCTTCTAAGCCAATATGCTCCGGTGGAGGGCGTCGCTGGTAATACTGATCCATCCGAAATTGGGGAAAAGCTTGGTTTTTCCCGTATTGTTGAGGCGGAAGGGTTACGGTTGGGAATTGTACATGGTCACCGTGGGTCAAAAGGTACGGAGCAGAACGCCATTCAGACCTTTGCTGGAGAGCAGCTAGATGCGGTGATCTATGGACATTCACATATCCCTGTGATGCATACGGTAGATGACCTGCTTGTATTTAATCCGGGTTCACCTACGGACCGGCGATTCCAGAAACGTTTTTCGTTCGGAATTATGACGGCAGAAGATGGTAAATTGCAGGCCGAGCATGTATTTTTTGACCGGGAATAGATCGGTTTATAGGGACAAGTTGCTTGAACACCGTTTGAATATCATTCATATGAAGAGCATCTCTGATCAGAATGGATTTCTGATTTGGAGATGCTTTTTTTAGTTGGTAGCCTGATTTTGGTTTGCAGGGTTATCTCTGAATGGGGAATATGTGCGGATTGTTATCTGTCATTCATCTGTTTATGTTAAGCACTATGTGAGTGTTCAAGAGAGTGATACAATGCGTTTACGACATAAAATGAATACGTTTACATAAAGGGGGTCAAGAACATGAAGCTGTCCATATTCACCGTTGCAGTCCCTGATCTGGATGCACACGCACTTGCTTCTGCAGCTGCAGCAGCGGGAATTGATGGTATTGAGTGGAGATATCGCGGAATACCGGAGGATGCGTTGTCTGAACAGCCTTCGTTCTGGAGAAACAATCGATGCTCTATTGATCCGGATAAGTGGCAGGAACAGGTTCCTGTTTTTCGAGAGGCAGCCTTGGCTCAAGGTAGACAGTCTATTGCCCTTGTGCCGTATCTGAATTGTGGGGACATGGCTGCAACCGAGCAAGCATTCCAGACTGCGTCTCAACTTGGTGCTTCCATGATGCGTGTCGGAGTTCCCGGTTATGAACGAAGTACAGCTTATCCGGAGTTATACACGAAGGCCGTTCGTTACCTAAACGAAGTTCAGGATATGGCAACACAGTACAACATCAAGGCGATCATTGAGACGCATCATCAAACGATTGCGCCAACGGCTTCTCTAGCCTACCGTCTTGTGCAGTCCCTTGACCCGCAGTATATCGGGGTGCTCTATGATCCAGGCAATATGGTTCATGAAGGGTATGAAAACCATCGCATGGGACTTGAACTGCTTGGCCCGTATCTCGCCCATGTGCATGTGAAAAATGCGGGATGGTACAAGGATAACGCCGGGAACACGTCCGATCGGGCGGCGCTTCCTGCAAGCGGTGAATCTGAACAATTATTGAGTACGTCATGGCAGTGCCACTGGGCTCCGCTTACGGAGGGTATGGTGGACTGGGTGCAGATGGTCCGTGATCTGAGGGCGGTTGGATATGACGGTTATTATGGCATCGAAGATTTTAGCGGAGCTTTGGATTCCAGAGCGATGTTGCAGCATTTTGCCGACGTTTTTGCAGAAATTGAGCGTCGCGTATACGAGGAGGAGCAAGTATGAGTATCGTTCGAGTAGCGGTCATTGGTATTGGAAATATGGGAGCGTCACATGCCAGAACATTGGTGGCTGGAGAAGTGCCGGGTGCTGAGCTGGTAGCCGTCTGTGATGTGAGAGAAGAGATGGGGAGCTGGGTAACGAGTAATCTTCCGTCCACCGTAACCTATTGGCAGGATGCAGAGCAGATGATGAATTCCGGAACGATTGATGCCGTCATTGTTGCTACACCGCACTATGATCATCCTGAACAAGCAATCCAGGCATTCCGTCATGGCTTGCATGTGATGATTGAAAAGCCAGCGGGTGTGTATACGAAGCAGGTACGAGAGATGAACGAAGCCGCAACCGCAAGCGGTAAAGTGTTCTCCATTATGTACAATCAGCGCACGAATCCGCTGTACATCAAGTTGCGAGACCTGATTGCCTCAGGTGAGCTTGGTGAGGTGCGGCGTACCAACTGGATTATTACCAACTGGTATCGCTCCCAGAGCTACTACGATTCCGGCGGCTGGCGTGCAACATGGGCAGGCGAGGGCGGCGGCGTGTTAATTAACCAAGACCCGCATCAGCTGGACTTGTGGCAATGGACGATTGGCATGATGCCTGTTCGTATGCGTGCCTTCTGCGCCTTCGGCAAATACCGGAACATTGAAGTGGAAGATGACGTTACTGCCTATGTGGAATATGAAAATGGAGCGACCGGTGTGTTTGTAACCACCACGGGTGAAGCACCAGGAACCAACCGCTTTGAGGTCAGCGGAGACCGCGGTAAAATCGTCATCGAAGACGGACAGCTCACCTTCTGGCGGTTACGCGAATCGGAGCCGGAGTTCAATCAACGTTTTACGGGCGGATTCGGACAGCCCGAATGCTGGAAATGTGATGTGCCGATTACAGGAATAGAGACAGGTCATCCAGGGTTAATCCGCAACTGGGTTGATGCGATTCGCACAGGTGCGCCGCTGATCGCTCCAGGGCAGGATGGTATTCACGGCTTAACGTTATCTAACGCGATGTTACTCTCCACGTGGACGGATAACTGGGTCGATCTGCCGATCAATGAAGACTTGTTCTATGAGCACTTGCAGGAGCGGATTGCCAATTCAACTACGAAGAAAGATAAAGCGTATGCAGGTGGGCAGCCTGCCGATCTGAGCCAGACTTTTAAATGATATGTAAATAAGTTCAACTGGAGATTTACACGGGACACTCCGATGACTTTTGAACTTCTAACTTGATCTATATGCGTTTGAATATAACTTTTAATAAGGATGGGATAACATGGCTAAAGACGGAATGTTTTATGCACCCAAAAGTGTAACAAAAGAAGTTGTGTGTGAACCAGGGGAGTTCACTATCGCAGCAGTGGCTTTGGATCACGGACATATCTATGGCATGGTAGGCGCATTGCTGGATGCTGGAGCTACGCTCAAATGGGTATATGACCCGGACCCGGCCAAGGTGGAAGCATTCCGCAAGCAGTTCCCACAGGCGCAGGTTGCAGCGTCGGAAGCTGAAGTGCTTGCAGATGATGAGGTACTGTTGGTAGCTAGTGCTGCCATAACATCAGATCGTGCGCCACTCGGCATGAGAGTGATGGCGGCAGGCAAGGATTATTTTACAGACAAGGCCCCGTTCACCACGATGGAGCAATTAGACTTGGCGCGTGAAGAAGTGAAACGCACAGGCAAAAAGTACATGGTGTATTACAGTGAACGCTTGCATGTGGAAAGTGCCATCTATGCGGGACAGCTTATTGAACAAGGAGCCATCGGCAAAGTAGTGCAGGTTATGGGCACAGGGCCTCACCGTTTGAACGCGGGGGGACGACCAGATTGGTTCTTCAACCATGAACAATACGGCGGTATTCTCTGCGACATTGGRAGTCACCAGATTGAGCAGTTCCTGACCTTTGCGTCGTGCAGTGATGCACAGGTAGCTTTCAGCCGGGTTAACAACTTCAATCATCCACAGTTCCCGGAACTGGAGGATTTCGGTGAAGCTTCCCTGATCGGTGATAACGGCGCATCCGGTTACTTCCGCGTAGACTGGTTCACACCGGACGGTCTTGGCACTTGGGGCGATGGCCGTACCGTGATTCTCGGCACCGACGGTTACATCGAGCTGCGCAAGTATATTGATATCGCACGCGAGCCGGAAGGAGATCAGGTATATCTGGTCAACCATGAAGGTGAATTCAGATACAATGTCAAAGGCAAAATCGGTTATCCATTCTTCGGTCAGCTCATCCGTGACTGTCTCGATCGTACTGAGACCGCAATGACACAGGAGCATGCATTCAAGGCAGCAGAGCTTTGCCTGATCGCCCAGCATAAAGCAATGAGCGAGCGCGTTGTGTGGAGTGTCGGTGGCAAGTAATGCTTAGTTATCCGAAACTACTTTAAATCTAATCTGAGGTGAATTGCTTTGGAAATAATAAGAAGGAACAGAGATGAAGGTACTGTAGAAGTATCAGTAATTAATAAAGAGTATATAGATTTTTTTAATGATTTTTTTGGAGACGAAGAGAAGGCAATAAATTTGTTGAAAGATTGTTATGAGATGACTTATCAAGATGTTAGACCAAGAAGAATTATAAATAATATTTCAAGATTAATTTCTTTGGGAGATGAACTTATATCAATAAAGCCAGGGAGATATGGATTAGCAATATTTTATTGGATAGTATGTATTGAAGCAGTAAGTCATATAGCTAATCAAGGAGAAAAAGAGAGATTTAAAATTAAGATTATTAGAGATTTTTTTGAGGAGTACATAACTGAAACAGATAAGGATTTTCTGTTAGAGCATATAGAGAGGGCAGCTTCAGATATGCGTGAAGAAGTTTCACCCAAAATAAATATAAGTATTATAGCGACGATCTTTTATAACATTAGACATGACTTTGTACATGAAGGTATTTATTCGAATTTCCATTTTAGTTCAAATAACGAAGAAAGATTTTTGAATTCATTAGTAATGAAAGAGTATGGAAAAGATGTAGAGGAAGAAAGAACTTATTATATATCGGTTACTTATGAACAAATGAGAAAAATAATAATTAATGGACTTCTTAATTTCTTGGAGAAACAAATGAATAATCGATAGTTTAWCTAAGAAGAAGTAGCATCGGATAACATAATATTCAAGCAATGCCTCCTTCGGAGCCTTGGTCTGCGAGAAGGAATTCGGAGAAGCATTTCAGCAGACAACCCCTTCGGGGTTCATGAATACAGGAACGTTAGGTGAAATTATCAGAAAGAAGGAAAAATATATAATGACTCATGAACTAATCATAGTAGATGGAATACCGGGATCTGGGAAGTCAACGCTTTCGGAAATGATATCTAAAGAGTTGGATAAGCAAGAAATAAACAATATATTTTATCATGAATTAACTGAAAATCACCCACTATTTATACGTGAGCGTAAATTTACGACCTTAAAAGATAAAGAGGAAGCAGAGTATTATTTTAATCGAGTAGTTGAATTGTTTAATAGTTTTGTAGAATCTCATAAAAATAAATCGGGAGTTGTAATAATCGAAAGTGTACTATTTCAAGATACATTAAGTTTTGCATATAACAGGGGAATGGACCGACTAAAGATTGAAGAACTATTTAGCAAATTAGTAGATATATTAAGAAACATGAATCCTATTCTCATTTATATCTATCAATTAAATGTTAGAAAAAATTGGGAAATACTTGGTAAGATAAGAGGTGTAGAATGGATAGCTTCTTTACATACTCAAGAAGGATTAGATGAAGCTGAAAGAGATTGGAAACCGAACCAAGAATTTATGAAGTCATTGATCGAAGAATGGGAGATACCAAAATTAATTATTGAAAACAAAGATTATTTATGGGAGGAATATAATGAAAGAACTAAAGAATTTTTGAGAGCTAATTCAATGCTGTCTGATAAAATCACCTAACATCACATTCCTACTGCGGGGCATTCGCCCCTTGGTCGCCAGAGGCGTTTCGAGGAAGAGGTTCAGGCGACACATTGATTTCCCTAAGATAAGAGCTATCTAAGGGAATCAACTTCAGGAATGCAACAACGTTAAGTGAAATTCCGAAGGGAAATTGAAAGGAAGGTAAATGATGCTTGATGGAGATCAGATAAATGAATTTGAGACTGCAAAAAATTATCAAGAAGCCTTTCTGTCGACGAAAAGAGAATGGGACAAAGGGAAGCGTGATTTGAGTATATGCTTGAATTTGGGTTTTTTATCCTGGTATTTGAGTGTCGAATCTGGAAATACGTTTGTTACTCAGGGTCTTAATGAAAACGATTATGAAATGATTGAATTGACATTAAACGAAGTAACAGAGGAAGGGATACATAATTTCTCGACAGAAACGCAATTTTTATTGATTTTCGGTTATATGATAACGTTGTTTCCTCATCATTTTGGAGACTATGAGCATTGGGAAAGCATAGGGAGAAACATGCTTTCAAAAGCATACGAGTTGGAACCAAGTGATCCAATAATTGAAATGGTTTTTCTTGCAGATAGTATGAGAAGTGAAGGTTATAAACATGCTTGTTTAAGAGCAAAAGAACATATTAAAGACAGATTTAAGAATGAAGGATTAATGGATAAATATTTTAAAGACGTATTTGATAGGTAATTCAGAGGAACATCACTTAACATAATATTCAAGCAGCGGCTCCTTACGGAGCCTTGGTCTGCGTGGAAATTCGAAGAGGGATTTCAGCAGACAACCCCTTCGGGGTTCGTGAATACAGGAACGTTATCGGAGATTCTTGCAATGCTTATATAAATCTATAGAGTGGGTGATTACATGGAAGAGGTAATAAAACTATTATCAAAAAAATTTGAAGAGATTCAAAGAAGAATAGTACTAGTTTTAGACCAGTTAAGTGATGAACAGGTCAATTGGCGTCCTAATGAATCTAGTAATAGTATTGCGAACTTAATTATCCATATTCGCGGGAACATTAATGAAAGAATTACTAAAGGAATTCATAATAAGGGAATCTCCAGAAATAGAGATGAAGAATTTGAAGTTATATATAGAACTAAACAAGATTTGATTAATATAACCAATGGATCGTTTGATGAGATTATAGAAACGACAAAGATTATGACTAAAGAATCTCTTATGAAGACTCAACTTGTAAGGAATAAGGAAAGAACAAATTTAGACATGCTCATACAGTGCGCAACACATTTTTCTGAGCATATGGGACAGGTACTTTATATAGGAAAGATGATTAAAGACAGAGAATATGTTACAACATCAATACCTAAGAAGGGTATTAAATAGAGAGGTTTATTGTAGTAATTCGGAGAAGGCAAGAACATCCGATAACACCATATTCACGCTGTTGGCCTTGCGGCCCTTGGCCTGCTGAGGCTTTTCGAGGAAGCGAATTCAGCAGACAACCCTGCGAGGCTAAGTGGCGGAGCCACCCAGTCCTGGCGGACCTTAAGCCTTTCGGGTTCGTGAATACAACAACGTTATATGATAGAAATGAAGAGAAACAAAAAACTAGTAGACCAGTTTGAGCATTTCAATGAATTTGTAAAAGTAATTGATGATCGGACTTGGAAAAAGCCGATTGCTCCTGGAAAGTGGACGGTGAAGGAAGTCGTGGCCCACCTATGGAATTGGGATACATATACTTTAAATACGATGTTCCCACACATAAAAGATCAAGTGAAACTTCCAGGGTTCGTCGATCATGATACCCATAATTTAAAAGCGATAGAGAAGGCTAAGGAGGAATTTACAGACAGGGAAAGTATGATTAAAACCTTTATTGAAACTCGAACTCATTTAGTCAACCAATTCCGTAAGGTAGATCATTCAAACATTCGTTTTTTTATAGGCAATGATAAACGACCGTATACCTATGAAAGATATCTAAAA
>NZ_JBFRFN010000030.1:0-64207 GCF_052114825.1 Paenibacillus sp. 2TAF8 | reverse complement strand
TCGATCCAATCGCGTTTGGTGGCGATGGCGGAGGGGTTCCACACGTACCCATCCCGAACACGACCGTTAAGCCCTCTAGCGCCGATGGTACTTGGACCGCAGGGTCCTGGGAGAGTAGGACGCCGCCAAGCAAAGAACCACTGCCGATGATGTTCGGTGGTGGTTTTTATTATTTATATATCAGATTCAGGAGATGTGAACGTTGCATCTCCTGTTTGACATTAGGTGAAACCTCTGAGACACTCGAATGTAAGGGGAAGTATCGCGTAACCTTTCACAGAAGAATAGGCTTACATTATAAGAGAATGGGGTGCTGGATGATATGGAACTTCGCAAATTAACGATGGACGATTATGAGGCGTGTATGGCGCTCTCCGAGTATGCTTTTCAGTTTACAATGACAGAAGATCAGTTGGAGAAGCGGCGGCAAGAATTTGCTAAGCATAATGTATTGGGTGTTTATGCGGATGGACAGGTAGGTGCCAAACTTCAGATTATTCCTTTTCAAACGTATATCCATGGACGTTCCTTCGAGATGGGTGGAATCGCTGGGGTAGCTACTTGGCCAGAGTACAGACGTAAGGGTTGGGTAGCTGGGCTACTGAAATATGCGCTCGAAGAAATGAAACGGAATAAACAGAGTATCTCGTTCCTGCATCCATTTTCGTTCTCTTTTTATCGAAAGTACGGGTGGGAAACTTATGTTGAATATAAGAAATACAAATTATCTACGTCGCAACTGCCAGCCAAAAAGCAAACTCCAGGTACGATAAAACGGGGAAATCCTGAGCTTGCAGTGTTGAAGCAGGTCTATGATGCTTATGCCGCGCGTTATAATGGAACCTTGAATCGGGATGACGCTTGGTGGGGAAATTCAGTGTTTGTTAAAAAGGGTAGCAAGCAAGCTATATACTATGATGAAGCTGGAGTACCGCAGGGTTATGTATTTTACGAGGTCAAGGAAAGCAAATTTACCATTGGAGAAATAGTCCATCTGAATGAAGAGGCGAGACAAGGGCTGTGGACGTTCATTGCCAATCATGATTCGATGATTGATGAGGTGACTTTACAAGCGCCTGCAAGTGATATGCTTGCATTTCAACTGGACAATCCACGGATCGGGCAAGAAGTGATGCCTTATTTTATGGCACGAATCGTGAGCGTGGAGCAGTTTGTTTCGCAGTACCCTTTTGCAAGTCAGGACTCGCCCGTACAGATCTGCCTTGAAGTCGAAGATACATATGCTCCTTGGAATGAAGGGGTATGGGAATTAAACGTGGCAATGAACGGTACGGCTTCTATATGGAAAAAGGGAGAATCAGTACAGGAAGGTCAGCCGGATCAGCCAATACGACTGAGTATCCAATCGCTCACAGCGTTGTTAATGGGGTATCGCAGACCAGCAGAGATGGCACAGATCGGTAGAATGGAAGGCCCAGCTACCGCGATTCAAGCGCTGGAGAAGGCTATTCCATACCGTGAAACCTACTTGCTCGATTTCTTTTAAGCCTGCAGATATCAAGTATTATTGATCCAAGCAGATACAAAGCGTAATTGAAAGCAATCAGACTTCTCCCGATGTCAGGGAGAGGTTTTTTTGTGTCAGGCGAATATTTCGTGTAAAATCGTAAAAAATGAATAGTGCCCCCACTTGGCAAACCAGTAAAATATGCTATAATGTATATAAAGTCAAAGAAAGTCAAAGTCAACTGAAGGTTAAAACATACTATTTTTAACTGTGATATGATGTTCGGCTTTCTTATTGCTCTCTGATGAAAGTATTGTGGTTCAGATACATGTCATTGGAAGATCAAGGAGATATTTAAAGGACCTTCGTGCTTCCTTTGTTCTCCTGTTTAACATCCGAGGTGGCAAGATTCGCTGTTTCTCTGAGTGGTTAAATGGGTGGAGAAGGTGTACTCTGTGGGGGCGTGTGGGTCCTTATTGACTTAACGTTTCAGACAGTGGAGGATGATTGGATGCGTAATATCTCTGATATTATCGAACGATATCTGAAGGGTATTTTGCATGAAAGTCCCGAAGGAATGATTGAAATTCAGCGTAATGATCTGGCAGATCAGTTTTCATGTGTACCTTCCCAGATCAATTATGTCATCAGCACCCGTTTCACTCTGGAAAAAGGTTATCTGGTAGAGAGTAAACGTGGCGGTGGTGGATATGTTCGTATACAGCGCATTGAATTACCTGCCCAATCCGCTCTGCACAACCATCTTCATCACAGTATTGGTGAGGAGATTGGACAGACTGCTGCGGAAGGCTTGATCTATCAACTGGAAGAGGCGCGTTTCTTAAGCAAGCGGGAGGCCGGGTTGATGCGTGCGGCTGTGTCGAGAGAAGTTCTTATGGTCAAACTTCCTTACCGGGATCAAATTCGTGCCAGAATGTTGAAGGCTATGTTAATATCTTTGCTCGGTAAATGAAAACTATCGGGATCAAAGGAGGTACATCTAAATGCTGTGCCAAGAATGTAATAAACGTCCGGCTACACTTCATTTCACGAAAATTGTAAATGGAGAGAAGACGGAATTTCATATCTGTGAATCATGTGCCCGTGAGAAGGGTGAGATGATTCCTGGAACATCAGGAGGATTTTCCATTCACAACCTACTGTCCGGATTGCTTGATTTTGATCCGGCAGGCAAAAGTTCAGGTGCTGCGCCTGCCAAGACGCTGCAATGTGAAGAATGTGGCATGACTTATGCTCAGTTCAGCAAAGTTGGCCGTTTCGGCTGTAGTTCCTGTTATAAATACTTTGACAGTCGTCTGGATCCATTATTCAAACGAGTGCATGGTAGCACGTCTCATGTGGGTAAAGTTCCTGCCAGAGCGGGCGGACGTATTAAGGTGAAACGACAGATTGCTGATCTGAAGCAAAATCTGAAGCAGAGTATTGCCCAAGAAGAATTCGAAGAGGCAGCTCAGATTCGTGATCAAATCCGTGAACTTGAAAAAGGAATAGCTCAGGAGTAAAGTTTGTCATAAGTAGGAGGGAAGCATGATGCCTAATCTGCGCTTTACAGAGAAGGCGCTCAGTGAGTGGATGCGCAGTGATGCAGCCGATTCTGAGATCGTGATCAGCAGTCGCGTCCGTATTGCACGTAACCTTCAGCATATCCCGTTTCCGATGCTGGCTTCAGATGAGCAATCGGAAGAGGTGCTGAATAAACTGAGCGAAGTACTTCAGTACGATGACGTACACGCCTTTGGTGATTTTACTACACTTGATCTAATCAATATCGACGAACTCGACAAGCGTGTGCTGGTGGAAAAACATCTGATCAGTCCAAGTCTGGCAAATGAATCGAGAAACGGGGCTGTGATCCTCAGTGAGGATGAATCGGTAAGCATTATGATTAATGAAGAGGATCATCTGCGTATCCAGTGCCTCTATCCGGGGTTCCAGGTCAAAGAGGCCTGGGAGAAAGCTTCCGCTATAGATGATGCGTTTGAAGCGCACGTGGATTTTGCGTTTGATGATCGCAGAGGTTATCTGACCAGTTGCCCAACCAACGTTGGAACAGGTGTAAGAGCGTCTGTCATGATGCATCTTCCCGCACTCGTTATGACACAGCAGATCGGTCGTATTCTGAGTGCCGTATCCCAAGTGGGATTAACGGTTCGGGGAATTTACGGAGAGGGTAGCGAGGCGATGGGTAACCTGTTCCAAATCTCCAATCAGATTACACTTGGACAAACGGAACAAGAAGTGATCGACAATCTGCACAGTGTAGTTTTACAGATGATTGGTCATGAACGTACAGCCAGAGAACGGCTCATTACCGATTCCAGACTGCGTATTACAGATCGCGTGATGCGTTCCTACGGAATCTTGTCCCATGCGGCCATTGTAGACACGAAGGAAGCAGCGCAGCGCTTGTCTGATGTTCGGCTCGGTGTAGATCTTGGTTTGCTGGATGGACTATCCATACCAGTAATGAATGAGCTGAACGTGATGACGCAACCAGGTTTTTTGCAAAAAACGTTTGGTGATATGCGGACGGATGAGCGTGATATCTATCGAGCTCAGCTAATTCGTGATACGATCAATGCAGCTAAAAGTTCTGGATAAACTTCCCTAACACTAATAACGGTTTCATGCCGCATTTGCGGCTTTTATATACTAAGGCTTTCATTTTTAATGAAGCCACCAATGATTTTATTCGCAGCATGGCTGCAAACAAAAATGATATGAAGAATACGAAGGGTTATCCATTGGATTTAATCCCCTCGTTTTATCCAAAACCATGGAGGTGCAGGAGATATGATGTTTGGAAGATTTACGGAACGGGCCCAAAAGGTGCTCGCCCTCGCGCAGGAAGAAGCTGTCCGTCTCGGTCATAATAACATCGGTACAGAGCATATTTTGCTCGGCCTCATTCGTGAAGGTGAAGGCATTGCTGCCAAAGCACTGATCGGCCTGGGACTCGGATTGGAAAAAATTCAGGATGAAGTAGAAACGCTAATTGGCCGTGGCCAGGAGCAACCTACGAACATTGCATATACGCCGCGAGCTAAAAAAGTTATTGAGTTGTCCATGGATGAGGCTCGTAAACTCGGCCACACCTATGTAGGTACAGAACATATTCTTCTCGGATTGATCCGTGAAGGTGAAGGGGTTGCAGCACGTGTGCTCAATAACCTCGGCATAAGCTTGAACAAAGCACGGCAACAAGTACTGCAGTTGCTGGGGAGCAGCGAAGCAGTATCAAGTCACAACGGCACACCTGCCAATGTAAGCACACCAACACTGGATAGCCTAGCTCGCGATCTTACGGCTTATGCCAGAGAGAATAACCTTGACCCGGTCATTGGTCGTAGCAAGGAAATTGAGCGTGTCATTCAGGTGTTGAGCCGTCGTACCAAAAACAACCCTGTATTGATTGGTGAGCCTGGTGTAGGYAAAACAGCTATTGCTGAAGGGCTCGCACAGAAAATTATTGCAAACGAAATTCCTGAAACATTGCGCGACAAACGAGTAATGACGCTGGATATGGGTTCGGTTGTAGCCGGAACCAAATATCGCGGTGAGTTCGAGGATCGTTTGAAAAAAATTATGGATGAGATTCGCCAGGCCGGCAACATTGTCCTGTTCATCGATGAGTTGCACACGTTGATTGGTGCAGGTGGTGCAGAAGGCGCAATTGATGCATCGAACATTTTGAAACCAGCTCTTGCTCGTGGTGAATTGCAATGTATCGGTGCAACAACACTGGATGAGTATCGCAAATACATCGAGAAAGATGCTGCGCTTGAGCGTCGTTTCCAACCGATTACGGTAGATCAGCCTTCGCCGGAAGAAGCTATTCAAATTTTGCATGGTCTGCGTGATCGTTACGAAGCGCATCACCGTGTGAAAATTACGGATGAAGCGATTGTGCAAGCCGTCAAATTGTCGGATCGTTATATCACAGATCGTTTCTTGCCGGACAAAGCAATCGACTTGATCGATGAAGCAGGATCAAAAGTAAGATTGAACTCTTATACGATTCCGCCAAACCTGAAACAATTGGAGAGCCGTCTGGAAGATATCCGTAAGGAAAAGGACGCCGCGGTTCAAAGCCAAGAGTTCGAAAAGGCAGCGGCACTGCGTGATACGGAACAAAAAATCCGTGAAGAGCTGGATACAACGAAAAACCAATGGAAAGAAAAACAAGGACGTACCGATTCCGAAGTTACTCCAGAGGATATCGCTCAAGTGGTGGCAAACTGGACAGGAATTCCGGTAAATAAGCTGAAGGAAGAAGAAACACAACGTTTGATGACTTTGGAGTCTATTCTTCATGAACGGGTTATCGGACAGGATGAAGCAGTTAAATCGGTAAGCCGTGCCGTTCGCCGTGCACGTGCCGGACTTAAAGATCCGAAACGTCCAATGGGTTCATTCATCTTCCTAGGCCCTACTGGTGTAGGTAAAACCGAGCTTGCTCGTGCACTTGCTGAAGCGATGTTTGGTGATGAAAATGCCGTGATTCGGATTGACATGTCCGAGTATGGTGAGAAACACTCCACATCACGACTGGTCGGAGCGCCTCCAGGATATGTTGGATACGAAGAAGGCGGCCAGTTGACAGAGAAAGTTCGTCGCAAACCGTACTCCGTTGTTCTACTGGATGAAGTAGAAAAAGCACATCCTGAGGTATTCAACATCCTGCTGCAAGTGTTGGAAGACGGGCGTTTGACGGATTCCAAAGGACGTGTCGTGGACTTCCGCAATACGCTGATTATCCTGACATCTAACGTGGGTGCAGAAGCGATCAAACGTAATTCCACTCTTGGCTTCACGGCTGTTGTGGATGCAGGGGCAGATTACGATAACATGAAGGGCAAAGTGATGGATGAGCTGAAGAAAAGCTTCCGTCCTGAGTTCCTGAACCGGATCGATGAGATTATCGTGTTCCACTCACTCGAACAGAAACACATCGCTGAGATTGTTACTCTTATGAGTGAGGAACTACGTAAACGACTCAACGAATACGAAGTTGATTTCGAACTTACAGAGAACGCCAAGGACTTCCTGGCCAAAGCTGGCTTTGATCCTGCTTACGGTGCACGCCCACTTCGCCGGGCAATCCAGAAGCATATTGAAGACAAATTGTCTGAAGAGCTGCTTACAGGTAATGTTACCAAAGGCGACTCCTTGCTCATTGACGAAGAGAATGGAGCGTTATCTGTAACCAAAAAAGATGCGCCCGTTCTGTCCAATGAGGAGATTGAAACGAAATAAATAGGGTGTGAATAGCTGAATGAAAGCAGCTTATATTCATGTTCCGATCCTTCCTGGCTTCCGCCAGGGAGGATTTTTTCATATGTACGGGAGTTGTGATTGAATTGTAGCGAGATACACCAGTAACATGTGTAAAGTTTGCGATAATCCTTTACGAAAAATCTCAAACAATGGTAAACTTTTAGTAACCCTGTATGTTAGGGCAATAAGCAAAATTAGTCGAATAATGTAAAATGCTGATATAAAATAAAATAATTCATAGGAGTGCTGAAGTGGCCAAAGTTAAAACCAAGTTTCAATGTACGGAATGCGGCTATGAAGCCCCCAAATGGTACGGAAAATGTCCTGGTTGTCAGTCCTGGAATTCAATGATAGAAGAAACCGAAACGGTGGTCAAAACACAAGGGAGGAATTCTCCGCTGTTTGACAGTAAAGATAAACCGCTTCCTATCATAGATATAGATAGCGGTCAGGAGCCGCGTGTACAGACTGGAATCGGGGAGTTGAACCGTGTATTGGGCGGCGGCATTGTGCCAGGTTCGCTTGTGTTGGTGGGGGGCGATCCGGGTATCGGAAAATCAACGTTGATGTTACAGACTTCTCACGCATTAACCCACTCCGGGCTGCGTGTGTTATATGTGTCCGGGGAAGAATCCGTGAAGCAAACAAAACTGCGAGCTGACCGGCTCGGTGCACTTTCGCCGGAGCTGTATGTGCTCTGTGAAACCAATATGGAGCGGGTAGAGGAAGCGGTGGATCAGATCCAGCCGCATTTTCTTGTCATCGACTCCATTCAGACGGTATATTTGCCCGAAGTTACCAGCGCACCAGGGAGTGTGGCACAGGTAAGGGAATGCACGTCCAGATTCATGCGGATCGCCAAGGGCCGAGGCATTGCAACGGTTCTTGTAGGGCATGTTACCAAAGAAGGTGCCATCGCTGGTCCTCGTATGTTAGAGCATATGGTGGACTGCGTGCTTTATTTTGAAGGTGAACGGCATCACACCTATCGTCTCCTTCGTGCGGTGAAAAACCGATTTGGTTCCACCAACGAAATTGGCATATTTGAAATGGGAGAAGACGGTCTTCGTGAAGTCGGTAATCCCTCAGAGTTATTTCTATCCGAACGTCCACTCGGCGTAGCCGGATCTACCGTTGTAGCGAGTATGGAGGGAACACGCCCATTGCTGGTGGAGTTGCAGGCTTTGATTTCCACGACACACTTCCCTTCTCCTCGGCGGATGGCAACAGGGATAGATCATCATCGGTTGAATCTGATCATTGCGGTTCTGGAGAAACGGATGGGCATGTTCCTGCAGACACAGGATGCCTATCTGAACGTGGCTGGCGGGGTCAGGCTGGATGAACCGGCCGTCGATCTGGCCGTTGCAGTCAGCATTGCTTCCAGCTTGAGAGATGTGCCAACCAAGCCGGATGATGTCATCTTTGGCGAGATTGGCCTGACCGGTGAAGTTCGTGCCGTATCCAGGGCAGAACAACGTGTGAAAGAAGCCGCGAAGCTGGGCTTCAAACGAGTTATTTTACCAGAAAAAAGCTTAAAGGGCTGGAAACATCCTCGCGGGATACAACTGATCGGTGTGAATACCGTGGCAGATGCACTAGCGGTTGCTTTAGATTAGGGGGCATAACAAGATGAAGGATTCAAGCCAACTGGACAATATGAATGATTTGTTAAGGCTGATTGCACCAGGTACACCTTTCCGCGAAGGTCTGGAAAACGTGCTGCGTGCCAAGACGGGCGCACTGCTTGTTGTAGGATACAGCCCTGAAGTGATGGAAGTGGTGGATGGGGGATTTTCGATTAACTGTGATTTCTCGCCAAACTACCTGTACGAGCTTGCCAAAATGGACGGTGCGATTATTCTGAGTGAGGATTTGAAACGGATTCTGTACGCCAATACACAACTAATCCCGGACTCCTCTATCTCTTCTTCAGAGACAGGCATTCGTCACCGGACGGCAGAGCGAGTGGCAAAACAAACCGGCAAGCTGGTCGTTTCCATCTCGCAGCGCCGGAATATTATTACCCTTTACCAGGGAACACTTCGATATTCACTTAAGGAGATCGGGGTTATTTTGACCAAAGCCAATCAGGCGATTCAAACGCTCGAAAAGTATAAAGCTGTACTGAAACAATCCCTTACGAATTTGAGTGCTTCCGAATTTGAGGAACTGGTAACGATTCCTGAAGTGGTCAATGTTATTCAGCGTACGGAAATGGTGCTGCGGATCAAAACCGAGATTGAACGATATATTGATGAACTGGGGAACGAAGGAAGACTTATTTCCATGCAGATGGAAGAGCTCGTAGGGACTACAGAGGAAGAAGCATGGCTGCTGTATAAAGACTATGCACGGGATGATAGCGACGACAAGATTCGTGAAATTATTGTGGGCCTAAAAAGATTGTCGGACGATGAGTTGCTTGATGCACACCATATTGTACGGCTCCTTGGTTATCCTTCATCTGCGGCAACATCTGAAGATTCGGTTGCCCCACGCGGATATCGGGTATTAAATAAGATCCCTCGTTTGCCTAATGTAATTATTCATAACCTGGTGGATCAATTTGAGCAATTACCTCATGTCATCATGGCAACGATTGAAGAACTCGATGAAGTGGACGGCATTGGTGAGGTTCGTGCCCGTACCATCAAGGAAGGTCTCAAACGTCTGCAAGAGCAGATGTTTATTGACAGACAGATGTAGGATTCGTTTATAAAGGCTTCTAATGGATGAGGTGAAGCAACATGTTAACCAGATTCATTCCAAATCTTTTTACGTTAGGAAATTTGTTTCTTGGTATGCTGGCTATTTTGCTGGCGATTAACGGAAAATATAGCTCAGCCGCGATTATGGTTATCATTGCAATGCTGCTCGACGGTCTGGATGGGCGGGTAGCAAGAGCACTGAATGCACAAAGTGAATTTGGCAAGGAGCTGGATTCATTATCTGATATGGTATCCTTTGGTGCAGCGCCTGCATTAATCATTTTTATGGTATCGTTCCAAGATACTATGCCGATTTTTGCTTGGATCGCTACAGCGGCCTTTCCGATCTGCGGTGCAATTCGTTTAGCGAGATTTAACGTGCGCCCGGGAATCCCGGGATATTTTACAGGTTTGCCCATTCCGGCTGCGGGTGGTGTACTAGCTACACTTTCCCTATTTCACAAGGATATCGGGCCAATCAGCATGATGATTGCTACACTGCTGTTGTCTTACCTGATGGTCAGCTCGCTGAAATATCCCAATTTCAAAAAAGTCGGACTGCCTCGTAAGGCGATCTGGATCGCCCCATGGGTTATATTGCTGGCTGTAGCACTGGCTGTTCTTTTCCCGGATCAACTCTCCAAGCTGATATTTATTCCGTTAGTGTTATATGCCTTATATGGCATGAGATACAGTGTAAGAACTGCAGCTTCTCGCAATCGTGCCAAAAAACGAAAAGACAGAAAATCATCGCGATCTTCTGACAATTAAAAGGGTGGGGTTCTTGCATACGTACCCGCTCGGTAAGACTCCCGAGAGCCAAAGTGATAAAAATTAAAAAAGCATGTACATTTCCTAACAAGGAGTGTACGTGCTTTTTTGTTTGTATTCTTTGATCTATGACCAAGTAACGAAAGACGGATTAACTAAGACAGATTAAACATCCCAAGCGTCGAACATTTCTGTGATTCGTGATTCACGACCTCTTCCATATTGATGCCCAGCAGATTGCAAAGTGCAGACATATAGAACAGATTTCGGCCCAACTCGGCGCTAATCACCTCTTTGCAATTCTCACACAACTCACCTTCCACATGGGTTTCCAGCAGGCCTTTGGCTTGAGAAATACCACTCTCGGGGGCGTACTGCTGTTTGGTGGCGTGCAGCTCAATGCAGCCGCATTCGGTAATGGCTTTGGACACTGCGCGATTAACAGAGGCTCCGGCTTGTCCTGTTTTGGACAGTACATCAATCAGGCTGCGATGGCGCAGCAACAATTCGGAAACTTGATCCTGAAAAGCCTGTAAACTTAGCGTACTCATTTTGCCACTCACCTCGGGATATGAATTGAATTCATTATATGCCAATAAAAGTCTTACTTTCAACTGACGAATGCAACATTTCCAAAAACTTCATGCTGGCGCGATTAGCATTTCAAAAATTGGATCATACTGGATATGAAGATGAAGAATGATTGAGGAGGTGCAGGAACTCATGTGGAGAAAAGGCATTTTAACTTTTACTGGATTGTGCGGCGCATGGTTCGGGTACACGGCTTATCATCTGGCAGGAAAGTCTATTCCCTGGATGGCTGAATGGATTCAGTCCGCGGGATTGCTGGGAGCTGGCGTATCAACATTGCTGGGAGCAGTACTTTTTATGTCCGTATGCACGATCGGCGGTACCATGCTGGCCAACAGATTAAACAGTGGTATCGATTCCTTAGCCAGAATTCCCATGAATGAACTTGCTGCTGGCGCGGCAGGTATCGTAGCTGGACTACTGGTTGCATTACTGCTGTATCCTTGCTTGACTTGGCTTGGAAGCGCAGGAGAGGTGCTCCAGATAGCCCTGACTGTGATTGCGGCATATTCCGGGTATAGTTTGGCTATGGCCAAGAAAGACGATCTGGGAGCATTCTGGAAGTCAGGACGATGGGGGCACCCTGAGCCTGAAGAGCAGCGAAGATTGGAAGAACATAAGATCTTGGACACCAGCGTCATTATTGACGGCAGAATCGCAGATATTTGCAAAACCGGATTCATCGAGGGCACGATTGTTATCCCGGAATTTGTATTGGAAGAGCTGCAGCATATTGCAGACTCATCGGATCTGCTCAAGCGTAACCGCGGTCGCCGTGGGCTGGACATTTTGAACAAAATCCAGAAGGAGCTTGATGTGCAGGTATTGATCTATGAAGGAGATTTCGAGGAAATTTCCGAGGTGGATAGCAAACTGGTGAAACTCGCCAAAGTGCTTCAGGGCAAGGTTGTCACCAATGATTTTAACCTGAACAAAGTCTGTGAACTTCAAGGGGTATCGGTGCTCAATATCAATGATCTGGCAAATGCGGTGAAGCCAGTTGTGCTGCCAGGAGAAGAGATCATGGTGCAGATTATCAAGGACGGCAAGGAACACGGGCAAGGCGTAGCCTATCTGGATGATGGAACGATGATCGTGGTAGAAGGTGGACGTGAGTATATCGGCATGATGATGGAAGTGCTGGTGACCAGCGTGCTGCAGACATCTGCGGGACGAATGATTTTTGCCAAGCCGAAACTGTTGGAAAAAGCCCAATAAAAGCGGTATGATGGGTAGTGTATCGTTGTACGATGATGGATATCGAAGCAGATATGAATTGTTGCCAGCGATAAACTGACAGACAAGGCAGGGATTGCGGCATGGATAAAGGGTGGGGCGTTGTCATTGTGGCGGCAGGCCGGGGAACCCGAATGGGAACGACCGAGAGCAAACAATTTTTGCTGCTACAGGACAAGCCCGTTTTCATACATACGCTTGAAGTATTTGCGGCTTTGGACGAGATCCGTGAGGTCATTCTGGTTACAGGCGCTGCAGATGTTGAACGATGCCTGGAATGGGTAAAAGAATACCAACTGGAAACGCGTGTCCGCGTGATCCCCGGAGGGAAAGAGAGACAGCATTCGGTTCATGAGGGCCTTCGGGCGCTCGGCACGGATTGGGTCCTCGTTCACGACGGGGTGCGTCCTTTTGTGACCCGTGAGCAGATTAGAGAATGTATCGCTGCCACCGAATCAGGCGGAGGTGCTGTGCTGGCTGTGCCGGTGAAGGATACGATCAAACAAGTGAATGCGGAAGGTGTAGTTACAGCGACACCTGATCGCAGCAGTCTGTGGAGCATTCAAACCCCGCAGGCTTTTCGTCTTTCTTCCCTGCTGGAGGCTTATGAATCCGCGGAACGTGACGGGTTTCTGGGGACGGATGATGCCATGCTGGCTGAACGCCAGGGAATGTCGGTTAAGGTTGTGGAAGGCAGTTATACCAACATCAAACTAACGACACCGGAAGATTTACAGTATGCCGCGTTTTGGCTTGAGGGAGAGAAGAAGCGATGATACGTGTAGGACAAGGATTTGATGTGCACCAGTTGGTTGAAGGTAGACCGTGTATTATTGGCGGGGTAACCATTCCTTATGAAAAAGGGCTGCTGGGTCACTCGGACGCAGATGTGCTGCTGCATGCAATCAGCGATGCTATTCTTGGCGCGCTGGCACTTGGGGATATCGGAAAGCATTTCCCGGACACCGATCCGGAATTCAAGGATGCCGACAGCTTGAAATTACTCGAACACGTATGGCAACTTGTGAAGGATCGTGGCTATAAGCTTGGGAATATCGATTCAACGATTATTGCCCAGAAGCCTAAGATGGCACCGTATATTCCGCAGATGGCCGAGGTGGTTGCCAAAGCACTGGAAGCGGATGTAACACAAGTGAACGTGAAGGCAACGACAACCGAGCAACTGGGGTTCCCTGGACGTGGAGAAGGAATTGCAGCCCAATCCGTTGTATGCCTAGTACGTGTGTGATATTATCAATCAATTAGAGACGGAGGGGATCATATGAGCACAGAAATTCGGGTGCGCTACGCACCAAGCCCAACGGGACACCTGCATATCGGGAACGCTCGTACGGCGCTGTTTAACTACTTGTATGCCAAACATAACAACGGGAAATTTATCATTCGTATTGAAGATACGGACGTGAAGCGGAACATTGCAGGCGGAGAAGAAAGCCAGCTGAAATACTTGAAATGGCTCGGGATTGAGTGGGATGAGAGTATTGATGTAGGCGGAGAATACGGGCCGTACCGTCAGACTGAGCGTCTGGACCTGTATCGCAAATACACGCAAGAACTGCTGGACAAAGGTCTGGCTTATCGTTGTTACTGTACGGAAGAAGAGCTGGAGCAGGAGCGCGAAGAACAGTCGGCTCGTGGAGAGACTCCGCGTTATTCCGGGAAACACCGTGACCTGACACCAGAGCAGATCGAGGCGTTTGAGGCGGAAGGCCGCGTGGCGAGCATTCGTTTCCGTGTACCAGCAGACCGCACATATACATTCAACGATATGGTCAAAGGCACAATCTCTTTCAATAGCAAGGAATCAGGCGACTTTGTCATTGTGAAAAAGGATGGCATTCCCACGTACAACTATGCCGTTGCCGTGGATGATCACTTGATGAAGATCTCCCACGTACTGCGTGGGGAGGATCATATCTCCAACACACCGCGTCAGTTGATGATCTATGAAGCGCTTGGCTGGGAGCCGCCGCAATTCGGTCATATGACGCTGATTGTGAATGAAAATCACAAAAAACTGAGTAAACGCGATGAATCCGTGATTCAGTTCATTGAGCAATATGATCAGCTCGGCTATCTGCCGGAAGCGATGTTTAACTTCATCTCCCTGCTTGGCTGGTCGCCGGAAGGGGAAGAAGAAATCTTTTCACAAGAGCAGTTGATCTCCATCTTTGATACGAAGCGTTTATCCAAGAGCCCGGCTGTATTTGATACACACAAGCTGGCGCATTTGAATAACCATTACATCAAAAATGCGGACCCTGCACGGATTGCCGAGATGGCCATTCCGCATCTGCAAAAAGCAGGATGTCTTCCTGCGGATCTGTCCACTGAGCAGAGAGAATGGGCATATACACTAGTGCATCTCTATCAGGAACAGATGAATGCAGCATCCGATATCGTGGAACTGTCCGAAGTATTCTTCCGTCCAGAGGTTGAACTGGAAAGTGAAGGTGCTGCGGTGCTTGCTGAAGAGCAGGTTCCAACTGTACTGAAGGCATTTGCGGATAAAGTACAGGCAAGTGACGAATTTACGCCAAGTAAAATGGCTGCGCTGATCAAGGAAGTACAGAAGGAAACAGGCTTTAAGGGCAAACAGCTCTTTATGCCTATCCGCGTTGCTTTGACTGGACAGACACATGGACGTGATCTCAATCAGACCATAGTGTTACTGGGCCGTGACACGGTCACCCAGCGTTTGCTGGCACAGGTGACAGGCGCGTGAATCGCCTATATTCCTGAAACCTCATAAGTGGAGACTATGAATTACACATTAACGGAGAGGACAGAAAAAACCTGAAAAAGCGAAGCTGAAAGCTTTCTGAAAGAAAGCTGCATCGGAAGCATACACTTCGCCTTTATCACCGGATTTTTCCCTTTGGAAAAGGGAATCAAAAAAATCTGGGGATAACCGCTACTCTCCAGGTTATTCTGTCATCGGAGTGCTTGTGTAAGTTTTCATTGTTCAACTTATGTAAATGGATTCTGCCGGTTGTCAGTCCCAAGGCTTTTCGCTATAATAGCAACACAAGAGTAGAATTGTCATAATACGTTCATATAGAACAGCAAAGACCGGGAGAAGTAAGCTGATCCGGACAGATCCAGAGAGGACGGCCCCACATGCGAGCAGAGAATAGATCTCTCCGCATGTGGTGGCTGCGAGCCGTCCACTGTCCAGCAGTCTGAAATGCACCCGTGAGCTGCACTGTCGAATCCGGCCCCGCTTCTGTCCACAGGATAGAGGAAAACGTCAGGATAGATGGCGACGACTGGTTCTCGTTACCGAACCGCCAGAGGGCTCATTTTTTTCAAGAATGTGCCAAGCAGAGTGGGACCGCGACTAACGCCTCTGCAGCTTCGTGCTGCAGGGGCGTTTTTTGTTTAGGCGAGTGCGCAAGTATAATACCAAGGAACACGCCGTCCGGCGAACCCGGAGGACGAGAACCGGAACAAGAGGGGAACGAGCATGTTCAAAAAGATCAGATCCGATATTCAGACGGTCTTTGAAAATGATCCGGCCGCCCGGAGTTGGTTTGAAGTCGTATTTACGTATTCGGGGCTGCATGCCATATGGGCCCATCGATTTGCTCACAATCTATACAAACGAAGATGGTATTCTTTCGCCCGGTTCATATCACAGGTTAGCCGGTTTATGACAGGGATAGAGATTCATCCCGGAGCTACGATTGGAGATCGTTTGTTCATTGACCACGGTATGGGTGTTGTTATTGGAGAAACCTGTGAGATTGGCGACGATGTCGTGATCTATCAAGGAGTAACTCTTGGGGGAACAGGGAAAGAAAAAGGAAAGAGACATCCCACGATTGGTAATAATGTGGTTATCTCATCTGGCGCAAAGGTACTGGGATCCTTTCGTGTTGGGGATCAGAGCAACATCGGGGCGAACTCCGTTGTATTGAAAGAAGTTCCTGCAAATAGTACGGTGGTGGGAATTCCAGGCAGAATCGTCAAACAGGATGGACGGCGTGTGGATCGTCTCAATCAACAATTGCCCGATCCGGTCATCGACTCTTTACGCAGTATGCAGCGTGAGATTGAACGACTGCAGGAGGAAGTGCGTACTTTGCAAAATACACGTGAATCGGAGAAGTGCACATAACTCCATCGATCAACATAAACCATGAAATCAAGTAAAAGCAGTTTAGGATGAAAGGAAAGTGACTATGACACTTCAGATTTATAATACGATGAGTCGCACCAAAGAGGAGTTTGTTCCACAAGAGCCCGGCAAAGTGAAAATGTATGTATGCGGACCAACGGTTTATGACTATATTCATATCGGTAATGCACGTCCAGTGATCTTTTTCGACACGGTTCGTGGATATCTGGAGCAGATCGGACATGAAGTGAATTATGTCGTGAACTTCACCGATGTGGATGACAAACTGATTCGCAAAGCGGAGCAGCTTGGCACGGACGTACCGCATGTGGCTGAGAAGTTTATTTCCGCTTATTACGCGGACCTGGAAGGGCTCGGTATTCCTAAAGCCAGCAGTAATCCACGGGTAACGGAGAACATGCCGCTAATTATTGATTTTATCCGTGAATTGGTTGAAAAAGGTTTCGCATATGAAAATGGCGGTGACGTATATTATCGAACAGGAAAATTCGAAAAATACGGCCAATTGTCGAAACAGAACCTGCAGGAGTTGCAATTCGGCATCCGGATCGGCGTAGACGAGCGGAAGGAACATCCGGAAGATTTTGTGCTCTGGAAAGCAGCAAAACCAGGCGAAATCTTCTGGTCTAGCCCATGGGGAGATGGCCGTCCTGGATGGCATATCGAGTGCTCTGCTATGGCGAGAGAGTACCTTGGTGACACGCTGGATATTCATGGGGGTGGACAGGATTTGCAGTTCCCTCACCATGAATGCGAATGCGCACAGTCCGAGGCAATCACAGGTGCGCCTTTGGCGAATTACTGGATGCATAACGGTTTTATTCGCATCGATAACGAGAAAATGTCGAAATCGCTCGGTAACGGCGTTCTGGTAAAAGACCTGCGTGATCAGTACAAACGTGAAGCAATTCGTTACTTTATGTTGTCTACTCACTATCGTAACCCGCTCAATTTCACGGAAGACACGATGGAACAGGCTCAGAACAGTGTGGATCGGATTGCCAATGCAGTGGGTAACCTGAAACATCGCTTGGGTGCTGTGTCTGTCAATCAGGAGGTCACATCTGAATTTTCTGCAAGACTAGACCAGATTCGACAGCAGTATCATGAAAAAATGCAGGATGATTTTAATACACCAGATGCAATCACGGCATTGTTCGAATGGGCTGCTGAAGCGAATCAGTTATTACAGCAGGATGTAGTGAATGCCGCTGAGATTCATGCGTTGCTGGAACTATTCACTGAACTGAATGCTGTGCTTCGAATTTATACGGACGTTGAGCCAGAGCTTCTTGATGAGGACATCGAACGTCTTATCCAAGATCGCGTGGAGGCACGCAAATCCAAAAACTGGGCTCGTGCAGACGGAATTCGTAATGAACTGTCGGCTCAGGGAATCCTGCTTGAAGATACTGCGCAGGGTATGAGATGGCGGCGTAAATGAGCGAAGAGAAAAAGAATATTTTATCTAAATCTGTCGAGTGGGTTGAACAGGCTGAGGGGACTGAGGCGAAGAATCAGGCAAAGGTTTCAGAAGGTGGATGGTTTCCTTATCCCCCTTCCAGACCTGCAAAGCTGATTCCGCCGATCGCTCTGGCTTACATTGGCGATGCGGTATATGAGGTTGCAGTAAGGCAATACCTGTTATCCAAAGCGAATATGCGTCCCAATCATTTGCATCGTAGCGCAACTAAACTGGTATCTGCCAAAGCACAAAGCCGCATACTGACAAGTATTGAGACTGAACTGACAGAAGAAGAGCAGGATGTTGTACGGTCAGGGCGGAATGCCAAATCGGGCAGTGTTCCGAAAAATGCTGATGTGCTGGAGTACAGACATGCAACGGCGTTTGAGTGTCTGATCGGCTATTTATACAGCAGCAGTCAGCACGAACGAATGATTCAACTGATTGGGCTTGGTATTGAGCTCGCGGAGCAAGCGTCTGCATCAACAACGAAATAGCTTCAGGATTGAAATATATAACAAGCAATACAGAGAGGAACGAACAAGGATGGAAGAAGAATGGATTGCCGGTAAACATTCCGTAACGGAGGCGCTGCGATCAGGCCGGACCATTAATAAAATATGGATTGCCGATACGGCGCAGAAACATTTGACACAACCGATCATTGTGGAGGCAAAAAAACAGGGGATTGTCATTCAGCATGTGGACAAGCGTAAGCTGGATCAGACTGTCCCCGGTATTCAGCATCAGGGTGTAGTTGCTCAGGCAGCGCCATATGCCTATGTGGAGGTTGAAGATATTCTGGAAAAGGCTAAATCCAAAAACGAGCAACCATTTTTAATTTTGCTGGATGAGGTTGAAGATCCTCACAATCTTGGTTCCATCTTGCGTACAGCAGACTGCACAGGAGCTCACGGGGTTATTGTTCCTAAACGGCGCTCGGCATCTGTAACAGCAACGGTGTCCAAAACATCAGCAGGTGCAGCAGAGTATGTTCCGGTTGCCCGCGTAAGCAATTTGGCGCAAACGATCGATCGTCTCAAAGAAGATGGAGTATGGGTTGTAGGTACAGATGTCACCGCACGTGAAGGTGTGTTCGGTAATGGTGTGTTTACAGGTCCGGTAGCACTTGTCATCGGGAATGAGAACAAAGGTATGGGGCGTCTTATTCGTGAGAAATGTGATGTGCTGGTTAAACTGCCTATGCAAGGTCAGATTAATTCCCTGAATGCCTCCGTGGCAGCGGGTGTTGTCATGTACGAGGTGCTTCGCTCCCGCCAAGCGCAGGAATAGATGTTATGGCTGATTCCCGTGATGTGCTTCTTGTAGACGGGTATAATATGATCGGTGACTGGCCGGAATTATCCAAGCTGGCGGAGAGTGGGCTTGAAGAGGCTCGCAACAGACTGCTCTTTCGGCTAGCAGATTATCAGGCTTTTTCCGGCCGCCGTGTCATTGTTGTGTTTGACGCTTACCTTGTGCCAGGACTCGGCAAATCCTTTACCCAGAGCAAAGTTCAGATTTATTTTACAAAGGAAAAAGAGACGGCAGACGAATGCATCGAAAGGCTCGTTCGGGAACTAAGCATGCGAAGACGCCAAATCTATGTAGCTACCAGCGATATGGTTGAGCAACATGTCATCTTTGGACAGGGGGCTCTGCGAATATCTGCCAGAGAGTTGCTGATTGAAGTAGAGCAGAATGAAAAAGAGTTACAGCAGCGACTTGCCGAAGATCAGGCTAAATTAACTCGTAACACGATCGGAGGCAAATTAAGCCCGGATGTATTGCAGCAGTTTGAACGCTGGAGACGAGGCTGATAGCGGGTTTTTTACAAATTTTACAATATTGAAACTATTGACAATTATGTTATAGGTGTTCTTTTTTAGGGATAGCGTGGTTGACGGTTGGAGGTACCATCATATATACTGATCGTATATTTCATAGAGTAGAGTAACGGGGTACCTTGCGTTGCAGCCGGAGGGATTGTCTGTGAGTGTCGACCTCAAAGATATCATGTTATCCAAGTATGATTACCAAAGTGACGAAGACATTGTCGAAGCGGTCCGTGAAGGCGAAAGCGAAGCGCTGGAGTTTTTGATCAACAAGTATCGCAACTTTGTACGCGCCAAGGCAAGATCTTATTTTTTGATCGGAGCTGACCGGGAAGATATTATTCAAGAAGGAATGATTGGCCTTTACAAATCCATTCGTGATTTCAAAGGGGACAAGCTTGCTTCGTTCAAGGCATTTGCCGAACTGTGCATCACGAGACAGATTATTACGGCGATCAAGACAGCCACACGTCAGAAGCATATTCCGCTTAATTCTTATGTATCTCTGGACAAGCCCATTTATGATGAAGAGTCTGATCGTACGTTACTCGATGTGATTTGTGGAACTCAGGTCAGCGATCCAGAAGAATTGGTTATTAACCAGGAAGAATTTGTGGGCCTGGAAGATAAAATGTCTGAGATTTTGAGTGACCTGGAACGTAAAGTGTTAATGTTGTACCTGGACGGGAGATCTTATCAAGAGATTGCAGTGGATTTGGATCGTCATGTCAAGTCTATCGATAATGCATTGCAGCGTGTAAAGCGCAAACTTGAAAAGTACCTGGAAGTTCGAGATAATTGAACATAGGTTGTTGTCGTTGAAGGAAAAGGCTCGGTGTTTGAGTCTTTTTTTATTGTCTGAAGTTTATATTGTCAAGGTTTGATAAATACTAGTAATCGCTCGGTTCGTGCCGGAGCAGAGAAAAAATCAGAGATGAGAGATACGTTGCGTTTTGTACGGAATTAATACCCAACGATGAAAGGTTATTCTTTCATTGACATGCTTATACCCTTGTGATAAAGTGTTTTAGGTAGGCCTATTTTACGGCTTTTTTTTAGGATCAATTTAGAGACTCTGCTTCAATGTGGAAGTCTTCGGGAGGTGTACATCATGCGGGTAATTATTACTTTGGCTTGTACTAACTGCAAACAAAGAAATTACACTACGACAAAAAACAAGCGTAATCACCCCGACCGCATGGAGATGAAGAAATTTTGCAAGTTTTGTAACGAGCAGACTTCTCATCGCGAAACCAGATAGTTTTTGGAGGTGTAGTCGGCGTGAAACGTAGTTTCAAATCTCTGATTTCCTTTTTCTCTGAAAGCTGGGCTGAACTTAAAAAGGTTCGCTGGCCTAATCGTAAAGAGCTGACGAACTACACGTTAATCGTACTTGGTACTGTTGTGGTTATGACGCTGTTTTTTTGGGTCGTAGATATCGGCATCTCCGCTGTGATCGAAGCGATTATTTAAGAAGGGTCCCAGGTGGCTTGATATGGAAAAAAGATGGTACGTCGTTCATACCTATTCAGGGTATGAAAATAAGGTCAAAGCCAATTTGGAAAAACGCGTAGAGTCCATGGGTATGGAAGACAAGATTTTCCGCGTTCTTGTTCCGATGGAAGAAGAAGTGGTGAACAAAGACGGTAAGAAAAAAACCGTTATGCGTAAAGTTTATCCCGGTTATGTCTTGGTCGAAATGGTTCAGACGGATGATTCTTGGTATGTTGTTCGCAACACACCGGGTGTTACCGGCTTTGTCGGTTCGACAGGTTCCGGTTCCAAACCAACAGCCTTGTTGCCAGAAGAAGTGGAACAAATTCTGAAGCACATGGGTATGGTTGAACCTAAGCCTAAAATTGAATTCGAAATTAAGGAATCCGTACGCATTAAAGTCGGTCCTTTTGCGAATTTTGTGGGCTCCGTGGAAGAGATTTTGGTAGACAAGAGTAAGCTCAAGGTACACGTTAACATGTTTGGACGGGAAACACCGCTTGAGTTGGAATATACACAAGTGGAGAAGATATAGTTTCTTCAAGTTTCTTGTGGGAGGGCTGTGAGGCCCGTTAACCACTATTTTGCAAGGAGGTGTCAATCATGGCAAAAAAGGTAATCAAAATGGTAAAACTGCAGATTCCAGCAGGTAAAGCAAATCCAGCACCACCAGTAGGTCCGGCATTGGGTCAAGCGGGTGTCAACATCATGGCATTCTGTAAAGAATTCAACGCTCGTACAGCTGATCAAGCGGGATTGATTATTCCAGTTGAAATTTCTGTATTCGAGGACCGTTCCTTTACATTCATCACTAAAACTCCACCTGCAGCAGTTCTGTTGAAAGTGGCAGCGAAAGTTGAAAAAGGATCTGGCGAGCCGAACAAGAAAAAAGTTGCTACCGTTAAACGTGATGCGGTACGTCAAATCGCGGAAACAAAAATGCCTGACCTGAATGCAGCAGACGTTGAGTCCGCAATGCGTATGGTCGAAGGTACTGCCCGCAGCATGGGTATCACCATCGAAGACTAATTTTCACACGAAACATGGCTTCGTAAAGCCGGCCGATTCGCGGCCGGTCAATGTGGGAGGTATATCCGCTAAAACCACAAAGGAGGAATAAAACATGGCTAAACACGGTAAAAAATACCTGGAAGCTGCTAAGCTGATCGACAGCGAAGCGACTTACGAGCCTTCAGAAGCTGTAGAGCTTGTGAAAAAGGCAGCTACTGCAAAATTCGATGAAACTATCGAAGCAGCAGTTCGTTTGGGCGTAGACCCTCGTAAGCAAGACCAGGCGGTACGTGGTGTTGTTGTCTTGCCACACGGTACAGGTAAAACACAACGCGTATTGGTATTTGCAAAAGGTGACAAAGCGAAAGAAGCGGAAGCGGCTGGCGCGGACTATGTTGGTGATGCAGACATGATCAACAAAATCCAACAAGGCTGGTTCGAGTTCGACGTCTGCGTAGCGACACCAGATATGATGAGTGAAGTAGGTAAATTGGGCCGTCTGCTCGGCGGTAAAGGCCTGATGCCTAACCCTAAAGCCGGAACGGTAACTTTCGATGTAACTAAGGCTGTTCAAGAAATCAAAGCCGGTAAAATCGAATATCGTCTGGATCGTGCAGGTCAAATTCATGCACCGATCGGTAAAGCTTCTTTCTCTTCCGAGCAACTGAATGAGAACCTCAAAGCTCTCATGGACGCTCTGAACCGTGCTAAACCGGCGGCAGCTAAAGGTGTTTATCTGAAGAACGTAAGTCTTTCTTCTACGATGGGCCCTGGCGCACGCGTGAACGCAGCAGCTTTTAAATAAATTATTCTTGACAGGTTCACCCTGTTCTGATAATCTATAAGAGTTGTGAGTCCGAGTGACTGACCGTTGACATTTGAATATGCTTGCCRTAGACAGTAGGTGCCTTGTTGCTTAATTTCCTACCGAGGTGTGATTATACAACTTGAACGATGCAAATCGGATGCGAGTATATATCAAGCCTTCGTGATTCTACGGAGGCTTTTCTTAATGGGATAAATTTGATCAGGAGGTGTACAGATTGGCAAACGCAAAAGTGATTCAAGCAAAACAAGAGTCCGTTGATGTTGTAACAGCAAAATTGCGCGAAAGCGTGACATCAGTTGTTGTCGACTATCGCGGATTGAACGTTGCCCAAGCTACTGAACTGCGCAAGCAGCTTCGTGAAGCCGGAATCGAATTCCAAGTGCTGAAAAACTCATTGCTTCGCCGTGCAACTGCAGCAGCAGAATTGACAGAACTCGATAGCGTTCTGACAGGCCCTACTGCGATTGCATTCAGCGGAGAAGATGCTGTAGCTCCAGCCAAAATTCTGAACGACTTCGCTAAGAAGAACGATGCACTGAAATTGAAAGGTGCTGTCGTAGAAGGTCGTGTAATTGGAGAAGAAGAAGTTAAAGCGTTGGCAGAACTGCCATCCCGCGAAGGTCTCCTCTCCATGCTCCTCAGCGTGCTTCAAGCGCCAGTGCGCAACTTCGCGCTTGCGGTTAAAGCTGTTGCAGACAAAGAAGAACAAGGCGCGTAAGCTACTTGATCTGAATACTGCCTAGCAGTAATGAAATAAAAAAAAAATTATATATGGAGGTTCAATCATGAGTAAAGAGCAAATCTTGGAAGCAATCAAAGGCATGACTGTACTGGAACTGAACGATCTTGTTAAAGCAATCGAAGAAGAATTCGGCGTAACTGCTGCAGCTCCAGTAGCTGCTGTAGGTGGCGGCGCAGCTTCAGCTGAAGCTGAGCAATCCGAGTTCGACGTAATCTTGGCAAGCGCTGGCGCTTCCAAAATCAACGTTATCAAAGCAGTTCGTGAAATCACTGGTCTTGGCTTGAAAGAAGCTAAAGAAGTAGTTGACAACGCTCCAAAAGCACTGAAAGAAAAAGTTTCTAAAGAAGAAGCAGAAACAATCAAAGCTAAGCTTGAAGAAGCTGGCGCTACAATCGAAGTTAAATAATTTAGCTTATCCAAGCTGAATGAACAAAACAACAAACCCCTTGACTTATATCAAGGGGTTTGTTGCTGTAAATGTAACTATGGAAAGTGAGTGAGGGCATGTCCAATCATTATTATTCGGACAAACCGGAAGTAGCACATGATCGCAAGGCCGCGGAAGCGGTGCTTCGCGGAGTTAGTTTGCGACTGGTGACGGATGCTGGTGTTTTTTCCAAGAATGGAATCGATTATGGCAGCAGAGTGTTGATTGATGCGATGGAACTGCCGTCAGGCGCTCATATTCTCGATGTAGGATGTGGTTACGGGCCAATCGGGCTTACAGCAGCAAAACTTGTACCGGATGGGCATGTCACCATGATCGATATCAACGAAAGAGCGGTTGAGCTTTCCAGAGAGAATGCCAAAGGAAATGGCATTGTTAATGTTACGGTAATGCAGAGTAATCTACTGACTGAAGTAAAGAAGCGGGATTTCGACGTGATCTTGACTAATCCTCCTATACGAGCTGGCAAAGAAACAGTTCATCTGATTTTTGAGCAGGCGTATCATCATTTGAAGGTGGGCGGATCATTATGGATTGTCATTCAAAAGAAACAGGGGGCACCTTCTGCGAAGGCAAAGTTGGAATCGCTGTTTAAACGAGTGGAAGAAGTGACAAAGGATAAAGGCTACCGAATCTTCAAAGCGGTGAAAGAAGAGTAGAGGATCAGTACGAGATTCATTCGAATTTGTAAAGTGAGCAGGGGATCATTTCTTTTGCAATAGGACTATTGACTTGAAATTCAAGCCGTGGTATAGTTGTAAAATGTCAGTATTAAGATGCCCTACTTGGCTTTAGCTAACTAAAAATGTCAAGCTTTTTTTACGCCGAACCGGGCTTATTATGCCTATGTTTGGCGTATAATATGTACATTTTGGGCAAACTGGGGATAAGAATGATTTGGAAAGACATCCGCCGATCAAAGTTGCTCCTTTATCGAACGACATTTCGAATAAGGGCTTTTCTTTATTTGCGGGTGCATTGTTTTGCTCTGTATGTGTACCATTATAAGGTTACAAACAGAGGTTCGCAACGAAATTTTTAAAGTGAGTAGACATTGAGGGGTGAGTTTAAGTTGGCAGGACATCTTGTTCAATATGGTCGACGCACTCGGCGCAGTTATGCACGAATTAACGAGATACTCGAAGTTCCGAACCTGATTGAAATCCAACAAAAATCATACGATTGGTTTTTGGAGGAAGGGTTGCGCGAAATGTTCCAGGATATCTCGCCGATCCAGGATTTCACGGGTAACTTGATTTTGGAATTTATCGATTACAGTCTCGGAGAACCGAAGTATACGGTAGACGACGCGAAAGAGCGTGACGTTACGTATGCAGCACCACTTCGGGTCAAAGTCCGGCTCATTAATAAGGAAACCGGAGAAGTCAAAGAGCAGGAAGTGTTCATGGGAGATTTCCCGCTGATGACCAACACGGGCACATTTATTATTAATGGTGCTGAACGGGTTATTGTCAGCCAGTTGGTTCGCTCTCCTAGCGTTTACTTCAGTACTAAAGTAGATAAGAACGCCAAAAAAACGTATACCGCTACTGTAATTCCTAACCGCGGCGCTTGGCTGGAGCTAGAGATGGACGCAAAGGACGTTGTTTACGTCCGGATCGACCGTACGCGTAAAATACCGGTTACGGTTCTCTTGCGTTCCCTTGGTTTTGGCACAGATGCTGAGATTCTGGATTTGCTCGGTAATGACGAATATATCCGCAATACGCTCGACAAAGACAACACCGATTCTACGGAGAAAGCTCTCATCGAGATTTATGAGCGTCTTCGTCCGGGCGAGCCGCCAACGCTGGATAATGCGAAGAGCTTGCTCGTTGCACGTTTCTTTGATCCAAAACGTTATGATCTCGCAAACGTAGGTCGTTACAAAATCAACAAAAAGCTTCACATCAAAAATCGTTTGTTCAATCAGCGTTTGGCAGAATCACTTATCGACGCTGAAACAGGTGAAATCATTGCAGAAGCAGGTCAGATGGTTGACCGTCGTTTGCTCGACGAAATCATGCCTTATCTGGAGAAAAGCGTTGGCTTCCGCACATATCACGTGGGGAACGGCGTTTTGGATGCCAATGATATCCCGATGCAAACCATTGATGTGTTTTCACCAATTGAAGATGGTAAAGTGGTTAAGCTGATTGCCAATGGTGACATTGACAAGTCCGTGAAAAACATCACGCCAGCAGATATCATCTCTTCCATCAGTTACTTCCTTAACCTTTTGCACGGTATTGGAAGCACGGATGATATCGATCACCTGGGTAATCGTCGTCTGCGCTCTGTTGGCGAACTTTTACAAAATCAGTTCCGTATTGGATTGTCCCGTATGGAGCGTGTGGTTCGTGAGAGAATGTCCATTCAGGATGCGAATGTCATTACACCGCAGGCTTTGATCAACATTCGTCCTGTTATTGCATCAATTAAAGAGTTCTTCGGAAGCTCTCAGTTGTCACAGTTTATGGATCAAACGAACCCGCTGGGTGAATTGACGCATAAACGTCGTCTGTCCGCACTCGGACCAGGCGGTTTGACTCGTGAGCGTGCCGGCATGGAAGTCCGTGACGTCCATCCATCCCACTATGGCCGGATGTGTCCGATCGAGACACCAGAGGGACCAAACATCGGTTTGATCAACTCTTTGTCGACGTTTGCGCGTGTGAACGAATATGGCTTTATCGAAGCTCCATACCGCTGGGTTGATCCGAAGACTGGCGTGGTAACCGAACAAATTGATTACCTCACAGCAGACGAAGAGGACAACTATGTTATCGCTCAGGCGAATGCAAAGCTGAATGAAGATAGCACATTTGCAGAAGATGCGATCATTGTACGTTACAACAAACAGTCGGATAACATCCTTACGATGCCGAGTGAACGAGTTGACTACATGGACGTATCTCCTAAGCAGGTTGTATCGGTAGCTACAGCGCTCATTCCGTTCCTTGAGAACGATGACTCCAACCGTGCCTTAATGGGATCAAACATGCAACGGCAGGCGGTTCCACTCTTGATTCCTAAAGCTCCGCTTGTAGGAACGGGTATGGAGCACAAAGCTGCGAAAGACTCCGGTGTATGTATTGTTGCCGATTATGACGGAATTATTGAACGTTCCTCTGCGAACGAGATATGGCTTCGTCGTGTAGAAGAGGTAGATGGTCAGGAAGTCAAAGGCGATATCGTTAAATATAAATTACACAAATTTATGCGTTCGAACCAAGGAACATGCATCAACCAACGTCCGATCGTGAAAAGAGGCGCTGCTGTCAAAGCTGGCGATATCCTAGCTGACGGTCCTTCGACGGAAATGGGTGAACTTGCTCTTGGACGCAACGTTGTTGTTGCCTTCATGACATGGGAAGGTTACAACTACGAGGATGCGATTCTGCTCAGCGAAAAACTCGTTAAGGAAGATGTGTACACATCCATCCACATCGAGGAATATGAGTCGGAAGCTCGTGATACTAAGCTCGGACCTGAAGAGATTACACGTGATATCCCTAACGTTGGGGAAGAAGCGTTGCGTAATCTGGATGAGCGCGGTATTATCCGCATCGGCGCCGAAATTGCTGCTGGTGACATTCTTGTTGGTAAAGTTACACCAAAAGGGGTAACAGAACTGACAGCAGAAGAACGTCTATTGCATGCAATCTTTGGTGAAAAAGCACGTGAAGTACGTGATACATCCTTGCGTGTACCTCACGGTACCGATGGTATCGTAGTTGACGTGAAAGTATTTACCCGTGAAAACGGAGATGAACTGCCACCAGGTGTTAACCAGCTCGTTCGTGTTTATATTGCCCAAAAACGGAAAATCTCCGAGGGTGATAAAATGGCCGGACGTCACGGTAACAAAGGGGTCGTGGCCCGCATCTTGCCGGAAGAAGATATGCCTTTCCTGCCAGACGGTACACCTGTTCAGATCGTTCTTAACCCACTGGGCGTACCTTCCCGTATGAACATCGGTCAAGTACTTGAGGTTCACTTGGGTATGGCAGCAATGCAGCTTGGTATCCACGTAGCAACACCTGTATTCGATGGAGCGAAGGAGTATGACGTCTTCGATACAATGGAAGAGGCAGGTATGCAGCGTAACGGTAAAACGGTGCTGTATGATGGTCGTACAGGTGAAGAGTTTGAACGTGAAGTTACCGTTGGTGTCATGCACATGATCAAATTGGCACACATGGTTGATGATAAAATCCATGCCCGTTCCACAGGTCCTTACTCACTCGTTACGCAACAGCCGCTGGGTGGTAAAGCCCAATTCGGTGGACAGCGTTTCGGGGAGATGGAAGTTTGGGCGCTTGAAGCGTATGGTGCTGCTTATACCCTGCAAGAGATTTTGACCGTTAAATCCGATGACGTTGTTGGTCGGGTAAAAACGTACGAGTCCATTGTCAAAGGTGAGAATGTACCGGAACCAGGTGTTCCTGAGTCGTTCAAAGTATTGATCAAAGAGCTGCAAAGCTTGGGTATGGACGTTAAGATTTTGAGTGAAGATGAGCAAGAGATTGAAATGAAAGAAATAGACGATGAAGATGACGCTGCGAGCGATAAGCTCAGCCTCAACCTTGAGGGGACAGAGGTCGGAGCGGAATAATCGCTTCGGGCGCATGATGACCGGCGTTTTTCATCAGGCTCACGTCTCACTCCGGCTTAGCCGGAGTGAGCGTAACCTAGATTACAGGACTTGGTAAGGAGGGTTGCTCCTTGTTGGACGTCAACAATTTCGAATATATGAAGATCGGGCTTGCTTCCCCAGAGAAAATTCGTTCTTGGTCCCGCGGAGAAGTGAAAAAACCGGAAACGATCAACTATCGTACGTTGAAACCGGAAAAAGAAGGGCTGTTCTGCGAAAAGATTTTTGGCCCTACAAAAGACTGGGAATGTCATTGCGGTAAATACAAACGCGTTCGTTATAAAGGCGTTGTTTGTGACCGCTGTGGTGTTGAAGTAACTCGTGCGAAAGTCCGTCGTGAACGGATGGGCCATATTGAGCTTGCTGCTCCGGTATCTCATATCTGGTATTTCAAAGGTATTCCGAGCCGTATGGGTCTCGCATTGGATATGTCTCCAAGATCTCTGGAAGAGATCATTTATTTTGCATCATATGTAGTAACCGATCCAGGAGAAACTCCACTGGAGAAAAAACAGCTGTTGTCCGAAAAGGAATATCGTAGCTACCGTGAAAAGTACGGGTACGGCTTCCAGGCTGGCATGGGCGCAGAAGCAGTTAAAAAATTGCTTCAAGACCTTGATATAGACAAAGAGCTTGAGTTCCTGAAGGAAGAGCTCCGCACTGCACAAGGACAACGCCGCAATCGTGCGATCAAACGTTTGGAAGTTATTGAAGCTTTCCGTAACTCTGGTAACAACCCAGAGTGGATGATCATGGATGTACTTCCTGTCATTCCGCCGGAACTTCGTCCGATGGTACAGCTGGATGGTGGACGTTTTGCTACGTCTGACTTGAATGACCTGTATCGCCGTGTTATTAACCGGAACAACCGTTTGAAGCGTCTACTTGACCTGGGCGCTCCAGATATCATCGTGCAAAATGAAAAACGGATGCTGCAAGAAGCCGTTGATGCTTTGATCGACAATGGTCGTCGCGGACGTCCTGTTACAGGTCCGGGTAACCGTCCTTTGAAATCTCTCAGCCACATGCTGAAAGGTAAACAAGGTCGTTTCCGTCAGAACTTGCTCGGTAAACGTGTTGACTATTCCGGTCGTTCCGTTATTGTTGTCGGACCTTATCTGAAAATGTATCAGTGTGGTCTGCCTAAAGATATGGCACTCGAACTGTTCAAGCCTTTTGTCATGAAAGAGCTTGTCAATAAAGGGCTTGCCCACAACATCAAGAGCGCAAAACGTAAAGTTGAGCGTGTAAGTCCTGAAGTATGGGATGTTCTTGAAGAAGTAATCAAGGAGCATCCGGTTCTCTTGAACCGTGCCCCTACGCTTCACCGTCTCGGTATTCAAGCGTTTGAACCGATTCTGGTTGAAGGTAAAGCGATTCGTCTTCACCCGCTCGTATGTACGGCATACAATGCCGACTTTGACGGTGACCAAATGGCCGTGCACGTTCCATTGTCCGCTGAAGCTCAAGCGGAAGCACGTATTCTGATGCTTGCATCAGGTAACATTTTGAACCCGAAAGACGGCAAACCGGTTGTAACTCCTTCCCAGGATATGGTTCTTGGTTCGTACTATCTAACGATGGACAACAAAGAAGAGAAGGGTACAGGTATGGTTCTGCGTACAGTCAATGAGGCTGTATCTGCATACCAACGGGGTACTGCTGGACTGCATGCGCGTGTCGCTATTCCGGTTAGAGCACTTGGTAAAACAAGCTTCACGGAAGAGCAACAAAAAGGTATGTTGTTGACAACGGTCGGCAAAATTATCTTTAATGAAATTTTCCCGGCAAGCTTCCCTTATATCAATGATGCGACTCGCGCAAACCTGTATCAAGGTACAGCGGATCATTCATTTGTTTATGAGAAAGGTGCTGACTTGAGAGAAGCTATTATGAATGCTCCTCAAGCTGGCGGTGTCGGCAAAGAATATTTGGGTTCCATCATCGCGCGTTGTTTTGAAATTTATCACACAACCGAAACTGCGGTTATTTTGGATAAAATTAAACAACTCGGATTCACATACTCTACACGTGCAGGTATTACTGTAGCCGTGTCTGATGTAATCGTTCCACCTGAGAAATTTGAAATTCTCAGACAGTCCGAAGATAAAGCGCAAATCGTTACGAACCAGTACCGTCGTGGTCTGATTACGAATGAAGAGCGTTATGACCGTATCATTGATATTTGGTCAAAATCCAAGGATGATATCACTGAGATTTTGATGAAATCCATGGATCGTTATAACTCCATCATGATGATGGTTGACTCCAAAGCACGGGGTAACAAATCGCAAATCACCCAATTGGGCGGTATGCGTGGTCTGATGGCCAACCCATCTGGTCGAATTATCGAACTCCCAATCAAATCGAACTTCCGTGAAGGTTTGACAGTACTCGAGTACTTTATCTCCACTCACGGTGCGCGTAAAGGTCTCGCGGATACAGCTCTGCGTACAGCCGACTCAGGTTACCTGACTCGTCGTCTCGTAGACGTAGCCCAAGACGTTATCGTGCGCGAAGACGATTGTGGTACAGATAAAGGCTTTACGGTAAGTCGTATTCAGGATGGTAAAGAGGTTATTGAAGATCTCTACGACCGTATTGAAGGCAGGTACTGCTTCGAAACATTACGTCATCCGGAAACGAGAGAAATCATTGTAGGTCGCAATGAATTGATTGACTCTGATAAAGCAGAGGCTATCATCAAAGCGGGTATCACCAAACTGCAAATCCGCTCCGTACTCAGTTGCCGTGCGAGTCATGGTGTCTGCAAGAAGTGTTATGGTCGCAACCTTGCGACAGGTAAACACGTGGAAATTGGTGAAGCGGTTGGTATTATTGCTGCACAATCCATTGGTGAGCCAGGAACACAGCTTACAATGCGTACGTTCCATACCGGCGGTGTAGCCGGAGACGACATCACGCAAGGTTTGCCGCGTATCCAGGAGTTGTTCGAGGCTCGTAATCCTAAAGGTCAAGCAACGATCAGTGAGATTGATGGTGTGGTTAAAGAGATTCGCGAGACCAAAGATCGCCGTGAGATCGAAATTCAAGGTGAAGCGGAATCCAAAGTATACGCCGTTACCTACGGTTCCCGTGTGCGCGTAAGCGAAGGCATGGAAATTGAAGCAGGTGATGAGTTGACAGATGGTTCCATCGATCCGAAAGAAATGTTGCGTATTAAAGGTATACGTGGCGTACAAAACTACATCTTGCAGGAAGTACAACGCGTATATCGTAACCAAGGTGTAGAAATCAATGATAAACACGTTGAGGTTATGATCCGTCAAATGCTGCGTAAAATCCGTATCGTAGATGCAGGGGATACAACGCTGTTGCCAGGGTCATTCGTGGATATGCATGAGTACGAAAGAGCTAACAAAATAGCGATTCTTGGTGATAAAGAGCCAGCGGTTGCAAAACCAATCTTGCTCGGTATTACGAAGGCATCACTGGAAACAGACTCCTTCCTCTCAGCAGCATCGTTCCAAGAAACTACACGTGTACTGACAGATGCGGCGATCAAAGGTAAAGTCGATCAGTTGCTCGGTCTGAAGGAAAATGTTATCATCGGTAAGCTGATTCCTGCAGGTACAGGTATGAACCGTTACCGCAGCATCAAATTTGCTGAGCCGGAAGACGGCCAATCTTCAGTAGAAGAACTGGAACCAGTTTCGGTAGACTAATATAGATTTCCTCTTTCTGAGGAATTAAAGTATGTGTATGTCAGGAAACGACGCTTGTATTATAAGGTGGACGGAGCCTGATATACACAAACTTTATAAAATCTTTTTAGAATAGCATTGACAATGCTTGCGCTAGATGATAATATATCAAAGGTGCGTGGGCAGTTGATTGTAATTGGTCCTATTCGGAGGAATGTATGATGTCTAATGAAAAAGGCTTGCAAGATGCTCATGTCAAGATTGGTACCAAACAGACCATGCGGACAGTGCAGACAGGGATGGCTTCTGAAGTCTATGTCGCAGAAGATAGTGATCCGCAGCTCACTTCCAAAATCATTGCCTTGTGTGAACAACACAATGTGAAGTGCACGAAAGTGGACACAATGAAAAATCTCGGCAAAGCGTGCGGGATTGGAGTGGGAGCAGCTATGGCTGCTGTCGTAAAATGATACGGTAAGGAACGTTTTTGTCCGAGAATATTTAAGGATTCTCCAAGGCAAAAACTTTTCATTTGTCTTTTTATGAACCGCCTGGGTCTGTGGGCTTAGATAAAGGTTTATAAAGAAACATGAATAATTGAGGAAGGGGGTGGCAATCACATGCCAACTATTAACCAACTGGTTCGTAAAGGACGTCAAGCTAAAGTTGAGAAGTCAAAATCACCAGCTTTGCAAAAAGGGTTCAACGCTTTGAAACGTGAATCCACTAACATCAGTGCCCCACAAAAACGTGGTGTCTGCACTCGTGTAGGTACAATGACTCCACGTAAACCGAACTCTGCACTTCGTAAATATGCTCGTGTTCGTTTGACGAACCGTCTCGAGGTAACTGCTTATATCCCAGGGATCGGACATAACCTTCAAGAGCACAGTGTGGTATTGATCCGTGGAGGTAAAGTAAAAGACCTTGCAGGGGTTCGTTATCACATCGTTCGTGGAGCTCTCGATACTGCAGGCGTGAACAACCGTATGCAAGCTCGTTCTAAATACGGCGCGAAACGTCCAAAAGCTAAAAAAGCCTAAATTATGATAAGCAGGTTGCCTGAAAGCCTTCTGGCTTAGGTCTGGAAGGTACAGGGACTGCTGAAGAAGAAAGAAAGGGGGATATCCATGCCACGCAAAGGTCCAGTTACGAAAAGAGACGTGTTGCCAGATCCGGTATACAACTCCAAGTTGGTTACTCGTTTGATCAACCGCATCATGCTCGACGGAAAACGCGGTGTTGCTCAAAGCATTCTGTATAATGCGTTCAAGTTGATTCAAGAACGTACGGGTAATGACCCGATGGAAGTATTTGAAGCAGCAATCAAAAATATCATGCCAGTCCTGGAAGTTAAAGCTCGCCGTGTCGGCGGTTCCAACTACCAAGTACCAATCGAGGTAAAACCAGAGAGACGTACTGCTTTGGGATTACGTTGGCTCGTGAACTACTCCCGCAACCGCGGTGAGAAAACAATGGAAGAGCGTTTGGCGGCTGAGATCATCGACGCTTCCAACAACACAGGCGCTTCTGTTAAGAAACGTGAAGACACGCACAAAATGGCTGAAGCGAACAAAGCGTTTGCTCACTACCGTTGGTAGGATTCAGTTCACAAAAATAAACTTCAATTTTGAAGGGAGACCCATTTCATGGCTAGAGAGTTCTCCTTAAAAAATACACGTAATATCGGGATCATGGCTCATATTGATGCGGGTAAAACCACGACAACTGAGCGGATCTTGTTTTACACAGGACGTACGCACAAAATCGGTGAAGTTCACGAAGGCGCTGCGACAATGGACTGGATGGAACAGGAACAGGAGCGCGGAATTACGATTACTTCCGCTGCGACTACCGCTGCTTGGAAAGGTCACCGCGTAAATATCATTGATACCCCGGGACACGTTGACTTCACTGTTGAAGTTGAACGTTCCCTTCGTGTATTGGACGGGGCAGTAGGTGTATTCAGTGCGAAAGAAGGCGTTGAGCCTCAGTCTGAAACTGTATGGAGACAGGCTGACAAGTACGGCGTACCTCGTATCGCATATGTAAACAAAATGGATATCATCGGTGCTGACTTCTTGAACGTTGTATCTGACATGCGTGATCGCCTTCAAGCGAACGCAGTTGCGATTCAACTTCCGATCGGTGCTGAAAATGATTTCAAAGGTATCATTGATATCGTTGCACAACGGGCTCATATGTACAAAGATGACCTGGGACAAGATATTGAAGAAACCGATATTCCTGCGGAATTCGTTGAAAAAGTTGAAGAACTTCGCAACGAATTGATTGAGCGTGTTGCAGAACTTGACGAAGATTTGACAATGAAATACCTGGAAGGCGAAGAGATCTCTATTGATGAGATCAAAGCCGCTCTCCGTAAGGGTGTAGTAGAGGTTAAAATCTTCCCAGTTATCTGTGGTTCCTCATACCGTAACAAAGGTGTTCAACTGATGTTGGATGCTGTTATCGACTACTTGCCTGCTCCTACGGATGTGCCATCAATCACTGGTCATCTTGAAGATGGAACAGAAGCAGTTCGTCAGTCCTCTGATGAAGAGCCGTTCTCTGCATTGGCCTTCAAAATTATGACTGACCCTTACGTTGGTAAATTGACATTCTTCCGCGTATACTCCGGCGTACTTCAATCCGGATCTTATGTATTGAATGCAACTAAAAACAAACGTGAGCGTATCGGTCGTATCCTTCAAATGCACGCAAACAGCCGTCAAGAAATCACTGAAGTTTACTCTGGTGATATCGCAGCAGCGGTTGGTTTGAAAGATACAGGTACAGGTGATACACTATGTGATGAGAAACACCCGGTTATCCTGGAATCGATGAATTTCCCTGATCCGGTAATCGAAATCGCTGTTGAACCTAAAACCAAAGCTGACCAAGATAAAATGGGTGTAGCTCTCGGTAAGTTGACGGAAGAGGATCCAACTCTTCGCGCTCATACTGACGAAGAAACAGGCCAAACAATCTTGGCGGGTATGGGTGAGCTTCACCTTGATATCATCATCGACCGTATGCGTCGTGAGTTCAAGGTGGACACTACTGTGGGTAAACCACAAGTAGCTTACCGCGAAACATTCCGTGCTCCAGCGCGCGTTGAAGGTAAATTCGTACGTCAATCCGGTGGTCGTGGTCAATACGGTCACGTATGGGTTGAATTCGAACCTCTCGAGCCGGGTACAGGCAGCCAGTTCGAAAGTAAGGTTGTCGGTGGTTCCGTACCAAGAGAATACATTCAACCTGCACTGGCAGGGATTGAAGAGCAAATGAAAAACGGCGTTATCGCAGGCTTCCCGCTTGTAGACGTTAAGGCTACTATTGTAGACGGATCTTACCATGATGTCGATTCCAATGAGATGGCATTTAAAATTGCCGGATCAATGGCGCTGAAAGCAGCGAAAGACAAATGTAGTCCAGTTCTGCTTGAGCCTATCATGAAAGTAGAAGTAACTGTTCCAGAAGAGTACATGGGTGACGTAATGGGTATGTTGAACTCCCGTCGTGGCCGCATCGAAGGTATGGATTCCCGTAGTGGAGCTCAAATCATCCGTGCTAAGGTACCTCTCTCTGAGATGTTTGGTTACTCTACAACTCTTCGTTCCGGTACTCAAGGACGCGGCGTTTTCTCCATGGAACTCTCTCACTATGAAGAAGTTCCTAAGAGCATCGCTGAAGAGATCGTTGCCAAAACAAAAGGCACCGAGTAGTTTTCTCACACTGAATGCTTGTGCTTGAAACCTGGTTTGAAGCACTGCATTCAGTGAAAACATAAAATTATAAATTTTAAGGAGGCCACGTTCAAATGGCAAAGGCTAAATACGAACGTAATAAACCACACGTTAACATTGGTACTATTGGTCACGTCGATCATGGTAAAACAACTCTGACTGCTGCAATCACAACTGTATTGTCTAAAACTTACGGTGGTGCGGCAATTGCTTTTGATCAAATCGATAAAGCTCCAGAAGAGCGCGAGCGCGGTATCACAATCTCAACTTCACACGTTGAGTATGAAACTGATACTCGTCACTACGCTCACGTAGACTGCCCAGGTCACGCCGACTATGTTAAAAACATGATCACAGGCGCGGCACAAATGGACGGAGCTATCTTGGTAGTATCCGCAGCTGACGGCCCAATGCCACAAACTCGTGAGCATATCTTGCTCTCCCGTCAAGTAGGCGTGCCTTACATTGTTGTTTTCTTGAACAAATGTGACATGGTCGAAGACGAAGAGTTGTTGGAACTGGTTGAGATGGAAGTTCGCGACCTTCTTAACGAATATGAGTTCCCAGGTGACGATACTCCAATCACTCGTGGATCTGCTCGTGAAGCATTGGCTAACCCAGATGGCGAGTGGGCTCAAAAAATCGTTGAAATGTTCAAAGAAATCGACACTTACATCCCACTGCCTGAGCGTCAAACTGACAAGCCTTTCTTGATGCCTGTCGAGGACGTATTCTCCATCACTGGTCGTGGTACCGTTGCTACAGGTCGTGTAGAGCGTGGTACTGTTAAAGTCGGCGAAGAGATCGAGATTGTTGGTATCACTGAAGAAACTAAAAAATCCGTAGTTACGGGCGTTGAGATGTTCCGTAAATTGTTGGATTCCGCACAAGCGGGTGACAACATCGGTGCGTTGTTGCGTGGTGTTGACCGTACTCAAATCGAGCGTGGTCAAGTACTTGCTAAACCAGCATCTGTTAAACCACACACAGAATTCACTGCACAAATCTACGTTTTGACTAAAGAAGAGGGTGGCCGTCACAAGCCTTTCTTCACTGGATACCGTCCACAGTTCTACTTCCGTACAACTGACGTAACTGGTATCATCAACTTGCCAGAAGGCGCTGAAATGGTAATGCCTGGTGACAACATCACGGTTACTGTTCAACTGATCTCTCYAATCGCGATCGAAGAAGGAACTAAGTTCTCTATTCGTGAAGGTGGACGTACAGTTGGTGCGGGTTCCGTAGCATCGATTCAAAAATAATTTGGCTTTTGCCAAATGAGCATAAGCAACAGTGTACTGTAACGAGTAACATTGTATTGTAACGAAGCTTCGGAAGAGTTCTTTATCCGACATCGGATAAAGAACTCTTTTATTATGTCAACGTTTCGGAACCTGCGTCATGTAAAATGAACGAATTTCATCTTATAGATTGATAGGTTAGGCAGCCTGGATATTGGGGAAAACATTGTACTAAACAGCGTCAATTCTTTTGAAGTGACCAGTTTAAATGTTTTTTTTAAATATGCTTGCAATACGCCCATCTTTTCTATATAATAATGAATGTTGTTCTTGTGACGTTGCGATGATGTGAGAGGTTACTGACACACCCGGCCCCTTTGCCATGGGAGAGTGGTTAGAAAATTTTCACGGAGTATGTCCGATAAAAAATTGGGCGATAGAAGGAGGGACTAAAATGGCAAAGCAAAAAATTCGTATTCGTTTGAAAGCTTACGACCACAGAATTCTTGATCAATCCGCGGAGAAAATCGTTGAAACAGCAAAACGTTCGGGTGCTGGTGTATCCGGTCCGATTCCGCTTCCTACTGAAAAACAAATCATTACTATTCTTCGTGCGGTGCACAAGTACAAGGATTCTCGGGAGCAATTCGAACAACGCACTCATAAGCGTTTGATCGATATCGTTAACCCGACTCCACAAACTGTGGATGCCTTGATGCGCTTGGATCTACCGTCCGGTGTAGATATCGAAATTAAATTGTAATATATAGCAACAAACAAGACCACGTATAAAGGAAAAGAGGTGTCAACATGAAAGGTATCTTAGGAAAAAAACTTGGAATGACTCAAGTGTTTACCGCTGAAGGTAACGTAGTTCCAGTAACGGTTATCGAAGCAGGTCCTTGTGTTGTTTTACAAAAGAAAGATATTGAGAACGATGGCTACGAAGCAGTTCAAATCGGTTTCTCCGATAAGAAAGAGAAAAATGCTAACAAGCCAGAAGCAGGACACGCTAAAAAAGCGAATACTGCACCTAAGCGCTACGTTCGTGAGCTTCGCGGCATCAACATCGCGGAATATGAAGTTGGCCAAGAATTGAAAGCTGACATTTTCGCTGAAGGCGAGTTCGTTGACGTAACAGGTATTTCTAAAGGTAAAGGTTTTGCCGGCGTTATCAAACGTTGGGGACAAAGCACTGGACCTATGTCACACGGTTCGCGTTACCACCGCGGCCCAGGTTCGATGGGTTCGATCCAAGCTAACCGCGTTCCTAAAGGCAAACGCCTGCCAGGACACATGGGACATGATTCTGTTACAATCCAACGTCTTGAAGTTGTTAAAGTGGACGCTGAACGTAATGTGATCCTCGTGAAAGGTTCCATTCCTGGACCGAAGAACAGTCTTGTAAAAGTTAAAGAAACGGTGAAAAAATAACCACTGAAGAAAGGAGGAACACAAAATGCCAAAAGTATCAGTTTACAATGTAGATGGTAGCCAAGTAGGTGAAGTTGAACTGAATGATGCGGTATTCGGTATTGAGCCGAATCAACACGTTCTGTACGATGCAGTTCTTATGCAACGCGCTTCCCTTCGTCAAGGTACCCACAAAGTAAAAGGACGTTCTGAAGTACGTGGCGGTGGACGTAAACCTTGGAAACAAAAAGGTACAGGTCGCGCTCGTCAAGGTTCGATTCGTTCTCCACAATGGAAAGGCGGCGGTATCGTATTTGGTCCGACTCCACGGAGCTATGCGTATAAACTGCCTAAGAAAGTTCGCCGTCTGGCGATCAAATCAGCCCTTTCATCCAAAGTGCAAGACAATGACATTATCGTTTTGGATGCTCTTACTCTGAGCTCGCCTAAAACTAAAGAATTTGCAGCTATTTTGAATAACCTTAAAGTAGGCCGCAAAGCTTTGATCGTAGCACCTAGCTATGATGATAATGTAGCTCTTTCCGCACGGAATATTCCTGGCGTGAAATTCGTAGCTGCTGACGGCATTAATGTTCTTGACGTGCTTGGGCACGACAAACTGATCATTACGAAAGAAGCAGTTCAGAAGGTAGAGGAGGTGCTCGCGTAATGAAGGATCCTCGTGATATTGTAAAACGTCCGATTATTACGGAACGTACTGCTGACATGATGAACGACTTGAAATATGTATTTGAAGTCGATATCCGTGCAAACAAAACCGAGATCAAAAAAGCGGTAGAAGCTATTTTTGGCGTAAAAGTGAAAAACGTGAACACACTTCGTGTTCCAGCTAAACCGAAACGGTACGGACGTTATTCCGGATATACAAGCGAATGGAAAAAAGCGTTTGTAACACTGACGCAAGATAGCAAATCGCTTGAGTTCTTTGAAACTGTATAATTGAAATCTTTGAAGTAAGGAGGGAAAACTAGTGCCAATCAAAAAGTATAAACCAACATCCCCGGCAAGACGGAACATGTCCGTTTCTACATTTGAGGAAATTACCACAGATAAGCCGGAGAAATCGTTGTTGGCCCCACTGAGCAAACAAGCAGGCCGCAACAACCAAGGTAAAATTACAGTTCGTCACCACGGTGGTGGACACAAACGTAAATACCGTATCATCGACTTCAAACGTACTAAAGATGGAATACCGGGCCGCGTTGCTACAATCGAGTATGACCCGAACCGTACTTCCAACATTGCATTGATTCACTATGCTGATGGTGAGAAACGTTACATCATCGCTCCTAAAGGTCTGAAAGTTGGAGATCAAGTATTCTCTGGTCCTGACGCAGATATCAAAATCGGTAACGCACTGCCGCTCGAAAATATTCCAGTAGGTACCGTTATCCACAACATCGAGTTGAAACCAGGTAAAGGCGGACAATTGGTTCGTGCTGCTGGTACAGAAGCTCAATTGCTTGGTAAAGAAGAAAAATACGTTTCTGTTCGTCTCTCTTCCGGAGAAGTTCGTCGTGTTTTGAAAGTTTGCCGCGCAACAATCGGATCCGTTGGTAACCAAGATCACGAGCTCATCAAAATCGGTAAAGCCGGTCGTAGCCGTTGGTTGGGACAACGTCCTGAGGTTCGTGGTGTGGTAATGAACCCTAACGATCACCCTCACGGTGGTGGTGAAGGTCGTGCTCCAATCGGACGTAAATCGCCAATGTCACCATGGGGTAAACCTACTCTTGGTTTCAAAACGCGTAAGAAAAATAAAGCTTCTGATAAATACATCATCCGTCGCCGCACGAAGTAATACACACTGTGCATAACTTCGTGAGGCATCTACGGATGCATAAAAGCTATGTTTGAAGGGAGGATCTCCACATGAGTCGCAGTTTGAAAAAAGGGCCATTCATTGATGGCTACATGCTCAAGAAGGTAGAAGAGATGGAAGCATCAGGCAAGAAGAACGTTATCAAAACCTGGTCCCGTCGCTCTACAATTTTCCCACAATTCATCGGACACACATTTGGCGTTTACGACGGTCGTAAACACGTGCCAGTGTATGTAACTGAGGACATGGTCGGACACAAACTGGGTGAGTTCGCTCCAACCCGTACGTACAAAGGCCATACTGATGATGATAAGAAAACAAGAAGATAAATGAACATCTCTAATGTTTGAGAGGAGGTTACACAATGGAAGCAAAAGCACATGCTAAGTTTATCCGGATTGCTCCTCGTAAAGTTCAACTCGTTGTTGACTTGATTCGCGGCAAGCAAGTAGGTGAGGCGGTTGCCATTCTCCGTCACACTCCGAAATCCGCTTCTCCAGTTGTTGAGAAGTTGCTTAACTCCGCTATTGCGAATGCGGAACACAATTATTCTTTGGATGTTAATAACTTGGTGATCTCGCAAGCTTACGTAAACCAAGGACCAACGATGAAACGTTTCCGCCCTCGTGCAATGGGACGTGCAAGTCGTATTAACAAACGTACTAGCCACATTACTTTGGTGGTATCTGAAAAGTAGAAGGAGGGAAAACGTGTGGGCCAAAAGGTAAATCCAGTCGGACTTCGTGTCGGAGTTATCCGTGACTGGGAATCTAAGTGGTATGCAGGCAAAGACTTCGGCGATCTTTTGATGGAAGACGTGAAAATTCGTGAATTCCTGAAAAATAAATTGAAAGACTCCGCTATGTCTCGTGTTGAGATCGAGAGAGCGGCTAACCGCGTAAACGTAACGATTCACACAGCGAAACCAGGTATGGTAATCGGTAAAGGTGGATCTGAAGTTGAAAATCTTCGTAACCAAATTACGAAAATTGCTGGCGGTAAAAAAGTACACATCAATATTTCTGAAATTAAGAACCAAGACCTGGACGCTATCCTGGTAGCAGAAAGCATTGCACAACAATTGGAACGTCGTGTTTCTTTCCGTCGTGCTCTGAAACAAGCTATTCAAAGAACTATGCGCTCCGGTGCTAAAGGTATTAAAACTCAAGTAGGCGGACGTCTTGGCGGTGCTGAGATTGCACGTTCTGAAGGCTACAGCGAAGGAACTGTTCCACTGCACACACTGCGTGCTGACATTGACTATGGTACTGCAGAGGCTCATACTACTTACGGACGTATCGGCGTAAAAGTATGGATCTATCGTGGAGAGGTTCTTCCTACGGCTAAGAAACAAGCTGCTAAGGAAGGAGGCAACTAATCATGTTGGTACCAAAACGTGTAAAACACCGTAAGCAACAACGTGGACATATGAAAGGCCAAGCAAAAGGCGGAACTACGCTGAACTTTGGCGAATACGGTCTGCAAGCTACGGAACCGGCTTGGATTACGAACCGTCAGATCGAAGCGGCTCGTATTGCGATGACTCGTTACATCAAACGTGGTGGTAAAGTCTGGATTAAAATTTTTCCTGACAAACCAATCACTCAAAAGCCTCTCGAGGTTCGGATGGGTAGCGGTAAAGGTAACGTAGAAAAATGGGTTGCAGTAGTGAAACCAGGTAAGATCATGTTTGAACTTGCTGGTGTACCGGAGGATATTGCTCGCGAAGCGATGCGTCTTGCCGCTCACAAACTGCCAATCAAAACGAAGTTCGTGAAACGTGAAGAATTGGGTGGTGAAGCAAATGAAAGCTAGTGAATTTCGCAACCTAACCTCTGCTGAAATCGAGCAAAAGATTGCCGGATTTAAAGAAGAACTCTTTAATCTCCGCTTTCAACTCGCTACCGGTCAGCTGGATAACCCGACTCGAATCCGTGATGTGCGGAAAGAAATAGCTCGTGCTAAAACCATCATCCGTGAAAGAGAATTGGGAATCGGTTAATTAGAGGTCGGATGTACATTCCGTCTGTAATCAGGAAGGAGGCCAACAATGAGCGAAGAGCGTAATGCACGTAAAGTTCAAACTGGTAAAGTTGTCAGTGATAAAATGGACAAAACGATTGTTGTTGCTGTAGAAACCTACAAAAACCACAAATTGTATCATAAACGCATTAAGGTTACTAAAAAGTTCAAAGCGCATGACGAAGAAAACACTGCGAAAATCGGTGACACGGTGAAAATCATGGAGACTCGTCCGCTTTCGAAAGATAAACGCTGGAGACTTACTGAAGTCGTTGAAAAAGCGGTTATTATCTAATTGCATGATCAGCATAGCTGGAAGGAGGAATACTAAATGATTCAACCATTTACACGTTTGACTGTAGCCGACAACTCCGGTGCGAAGGAACTGATGTGTATCCGCGTACTCGGCGGTACGGGACGTCGTACAGCTCAAATCGGTGATCTGATCGTTTGTTCTGTAAAACAAGCAACACCAGGCGGCGTTGTCAAAAAAGGTGATGTAGTTAGAGCGGTTGTCGTTCGTACGAAACGTTCTGTGCGTCGTAAAGACGGTTCCTACATCGGTTTTGATGAAAATGCAGCTGTTGTTGTAAAAGACGACAGAAGCCCGCGTGGAACACGTATTTTCGGACCTGTTGCTCGTGAACTTCGCGAGAAAGATTTCATGAAAATCGTTTCCTTGGCCCCAGAGGTTATCTAATAGAGTAAGCTCGTGATGTTTAGAAACAGGAGGTGTACGAAATGCCAAGAGTGAAAAAAGTTCTGGAATCCCATAACAACAAACTTCACGTTAAAAAGGAAGATACGGTTATGGTGATCAGCGGTAAAGACAAAGGTAAAAAAGGCCGTGTCATCGCTGCTTATCCTCGTGAAAACCGCGTCCTTGTGGAAGGTGTTAACATGGTGAAAAAACACCAGAAGCCTAACCAGCAAAACCCGCAAGGCGGCATTATCGAGAAGGAAGCTCCGATTCACGTTTCCAACGTGATGCACATCGATCCAAAGAGCGGAAAAGTAACCCGTGTTGGTTACAAAGTGTTGGATAACGGTAAAAAAGTGCGCGTTGCAAAACGTTCCGGAGAAATTATCGACTAATTGAACCGAATGAGAAAGGAGGGCTATGATTCATGGCATCAAGAATGAAAGAACGTTACCTGCAAGAAATCGCTCCTGCTTTGATGCAGAAGTTTAACTATACAACGGTAATGCAAGTGCCGAAAATCGAGAAAATCGTTATCAACATGGGTGTGGGCGACGCTGTCCAAAACTCCAAAGTGTTGGATTCCGCAGTAAACGATTTGCAACTGATCGCAGGTCAAAAACCTGTAATCACTCGTGCGAAAAAATCAATCGCAGGTTTCAAACTGCGTGAGAACATGCCTATCGGTGTGAAAGTAACATTGCGCGGCGAGCGTATGTACTACTTCCTCGATAAATTGTTCAACGTAACACTTCCACGTGTACGTGACTTCCGCGGTGTATCGAGCAAAGCGTTCGATGGTCGTGGTAACTATACTCTGGGTCTGAAAGAGCAATTGATCTTCCCAGAGATCGAGTATGATAAAGTAGACAAAGTCCGCGGTATGGATATTGTCATCGTAACAACGGCGAAAACAGACGAAGAGTCCCGCGAATTGCTCACGCAAATGGGAATGCCTTTCGTTAAATAATGTTGGCATAAACGTTCCGGGTGTCTGGAAAGACTCCCTTTTCTCCGAAATTATTTAGGAGGTGTCAGGCTAAAGTGGCAAAAACTTCGATGAAAGTTAAACAACAACGTACACCAAAGTTTAAAGTACGTGCTTATACACGCTGCGAGCGTTGCGGTCGTCCACATTCGGTACTGCAAAAGTTCAAAATTTGCAGAATTTGCTTCCGTGAATTAGCTTATAAAGGCCAGATCCCTGGCGTGAAAAAAGCAAGCTGGTAAAAAGTCCTGAACGGGAAGGAGGTTAACTCACAATGACTATGTCTGATCCAATTGCAGATATGCTTACTCGTATTCGTAACGCGAACACTGTTCGTCACGAAACGGTAGAAATGCCTGCTTCGACAATGAAAAAACAAATCGCCGATATCCTGAAGCGTGAAGGTTTCATCCGTGACGCTGAATTTATCGAAGATAACAAACAAGGGATTATCCGTGTTTTCTTGAAATACGGTCAAAATAACGAGCGCGTTATCACTGGTCTGAAAAGAATCAGTAAACCAGGTCTTCGTGTTTACACGAAAAGCAATGAAGTACCTCGCGTACTTGGTGGCCTTGGAATCGCGATTATCTCGACATCCAAAGGTGTTATGACGGACAAAGAAGCTCGTCAATCGAAATCCGGCGGAGAAGTCGTCTGCTACGTTTGGTAATATAACGTCACAAGATAGGAGGTGCAACATATGTCTCGTATTGGTCGCAAACCAATTACAGTACCAAGTGGTGTAGACATCACTTTGGACAATACCGTTATCACGGTAAAAGGACCTAAAGGAACTTTGACTCGTGAACTTCACAAAGACATGAAGGTTACAGTTGAAAACAACGAAATTACAGTTGTGCGTCCTTCCGATAACAAAACTCACCGTTCTTTGCACGGCACAACGCGTAGCGTTGTCAACAACATGGTGAGCGGCGTAACTGAAGGATTCGCTAAATCTCTGGAGTTGGTTGGGGTCGGATATCGTGCAAGCAAATCCGGAGATAAAATTGTTCTGAACGTTGGTTACTCTCACCCGGTTGAAATTACACCGGAAGCGGGAATCGAATTCGAAGTACCTTCGAATACGAAAATCATTGTTCGCGGTATCGATAAAGAGCGCGTAGGTGCTTACGCTGCTAAGATTCGTTCCGTTCGTGAACCTGAGCCGTACAAAGGTAAAGGTATTAAATATGAAGGCGAGCGTATCATCCGTAAGGAAGGTAAAGCCGGTAAGAAGAAATAAGATTTCTCTTACCGCCTTTGCGCGGCTTTCGGCTTGCTTGCTTCGTGTGTTTCTAATATACCCCGTGGCTTCTGCTTTGAAGCCAGCGAGGTAACCTGAAAGGAGTGAATCCCTGAGATGATTACGAAACCAGATAAAAACAAGGCTCGTCTGAAAAGACACCTTCGTGTTCGTAAGAAAATCCAAGGAACGGCTGCACGTCCTCGTTTGAACGTTTTCCGTTCTGGTAAACATATGTACGCTCAAATCATCGATGATGTAGCTGGTGTAACAATCGCTTCCGCGTCTACTGTAGACAAAGAATTGAGCACTGACATCAAAAATGGTGCATCTGTTGAATCTGCTCGTAAAGTTGGCGAACTCGTTGCTAAACGTGCAAAAGACAAAGGTGTTTCCAATATCGTATTTGACCGTAGCGGATATCTGTACCATGGTCGTATCGCAGCTTTGGCTGAAGCGGCTCGTGAAGCAGGACTTGAGTTTTAAGATATTTTTCAAAAGGAGGTTAACGACTTGCGTGTAGATCCGAATACTTTGGAACTGTCTGAAAGAGTAGTAAACATTAATCGCGTAGCTAAAGTAGTAAAAGGCGGACGCCGTTTCAGCTTTAGCGCACTGGTTGTAGTCGGCGACGGCAACGGCTGGGTTGGAGCGGGTATCGGTAAAGCGGGCGAAGTACCTGATGCAATTCGCAAAGGTATTGAAGATGCTAAGAAAAACCTTGTACACGTTCCACTCGTAGGAACTTCGATTCCTCACTTGGTAACAGGTAAGTTCGGCGCAGGACGCGTTCTGTTGAAACCAGCATCTGAAGGTACTGGTGTTATCGCTGGTGGTCCTGTACGTGCGGTTCTCGAACTTGCTGGTGTAGGTGACATTTTGACAAAATCTCTGGGTTCTTCGAATTCCATGAACATGGTCAATGCGACTTTGGAAGGTTTGTCCCGTTTGAAGCGTGCTGAAGACGTGGCTAAACTGCGCGGAAAATCCGTCGAAGAGCTTCTGGGTTAGGAGGGAATTCTCATGGCTAAATTAGAAATTACCCTCGTCCGTAGCTTGATCGGACGTCCGGAGACGCAAAGAACAACTGTGAAAACATTGGGCTTGCGCAAAATCAACAGCAAAGTGGTTCAAAACGATAATCCTGCCATCCGTGGTATGATTAACAAAGTAAGCCACTTGGTAGCTGTTAAAGAAGTAGAAGCATAAGAACGGGTTAATCCCACAAATCTTTAAGGAGGTGCAACGAACGATGAAGTTACATGAGCTTTCTCCATCACCTGGATCCCGCAAAGAGCGTAAGCGTGTTGGTCGCGGTCCAAGTAGTGGTACAGGTAAAACATCAGGTCGCGGTCATAAAGGACAAAACGCTCGTTCTGGCGGTGGTGTTCGTCCAGGCTTCGAAGGTGGACAAAATCCATTGTATCGTCGCTTGCCAAAACGCGGTTTCGTAAACCCAACTCGCAAAGAATATGCAGTTGTTAATATCGAAGACCTGAATAGTTTGCCTGCGGGTACAGAAGTAACTCCAGAATTCTTGATGACGAATGGCGTTGTTAAAAACGCTAAATCCGGAATCAAAGTCCTGGGTAACGGTGAAGTCACTGTGAAGCTGACTGTTAAAGCTAACAAGTTTTCTCAATCTGCGGTGGAGAAAATTGAAGCTGCCGGCGGTACAACCGAGGTGATTTAATGTTCAAGACCCTAAAGAATATCTGGCGGGTTGAGGATCTGCGCAAAAGGGTATTATTTACCCTTTTTGTACTGATCATTTACCGCATCGGCTCCTTTGTTCCCGTTCCAGGTGTTAACAAAGATGTGTTCGAAGCGACAAATTCTGCGGGTAAAGAAGTTTTTGGACTTCTCAATACGTTCTCGGGTGGAGCACTGTTCCAGTTCTCGATATTTGCACTCGGGATCGTTCCTTACATCACTGCGTCTATCATAGTACAGTTGCTTTCCATGGATGTTATTCCTAAATTAGCGGAGTGGGCAAAGCAAGGTGAGCAAGGTAAGAAGAAATCTGCACAACTGACTCGTTATTTAACGATCGGGCTGGCATTGATTCAAGCGTTTGGTACGTCGATCGGATTTAACCGTTTGTACAATACAGACATGATTCCTAACGCTACGTTTGCAGATTATATCTTGATCGCGATTGTACTTACGGCCGGTACTTCATTCCTGATGTGGCTTGGTGAGCAGATCACCGAGAAGGGCATCGGAAACGGAATCTCGATTTTGATCTTTGCGGGTATACTGTCAACAGTGCCTAACATTATCAAACAAACGATCGAGTCCGACTTCATCCAACCTGATCAGTTGTTTATGAACATCCTTAAAGGTGTAATCATCGCGATTGTGATCGTATTGATTATCATCGGTGTCATTTACATTCAACAGGCGATTCGGAAAATTCCTGTGCAGTACGCAAAACGCGTCGTAGGCAACAAAATGTACGGTGGACAGAATACACATATCCCGCTGAAGATTAATGCAGCTGGTGTTATCCCTGTCATCTTCGCATCATCGCTGTTGATGTTCCCAACGATTATTGCCAACTTCTGGGCTAATCATGGTTGGGCACAGTGGATCGGTCAAAACTTGACTACACACAAACCACTTGGTATGGTGCTGTATGTCGTGATGATCTTCGGATTCACATTCTTCTATACTTTTGTACAGATGAATCCACAGCAGATGGCTGATAATATGAAAAAGAACGGCGGTTATATCCCGGGTATTCGCCCAGGTAAAGCAACCGAGAAATATCTGACCCGTGTCATGACTCGTTTGACAATGGCCGGAGCCATCTTCTTGGCTGTCATTTCCGTTCTGCCTGTATTCTTAGGGGCACTTTCTGGTTTGCCTCAATCAGCGCAAATTGGAGGAACTTCCCTCCTGATCGTTATCGGTGTTGCGCTGGATACGATGAAGCAAATCGAAAGCCAATTGATCAAACGCCACTACAAAGGTTTTATCAATAAATAGGCAATAGGTTCCGGTTGAGTAAAGATTTACTTGCCGGCACCTATTGTGCTGTTTGTTGATGTAGGGTAGTCTTGGAGGGAGTGACATAACGTGAACATCCTATTCATGGGCCCTCCGGGGGCAGGAAAAGGTACGCAAGCAGACGTCATTGTGAAAGAGTTCGGTATTCCCCATATTTCAACAGGCGATGCATTTCGTCTTGCGATTAAACAGGGAACTCCCATTGGCCTGAAAGCCAAGGAATATATGGATCAAGGATTACTTGTACCAGATGATGTAACCATCGGCATCGTTGAAGAACGTTTGCAGCAGTCGGACTGCAGAGAAGGATTCCTCTTGGATGGCTTTCCAAGAACCCTGTCTCAAGCAGAAGCGCTGGATGGCATCCTGGAACGACTGAACTCAGGTCTTGATCATGTGATCAACCTGAAAGTGGATCGCAACAAATTGCTGGCTCGTTTGACGGGTCGTCGTATTTGTAAAAACTGTGGTTCGACTTATCATGTCGTATTTAATCCACCGAAGCAGGATGGTACTTGTGATAAATGCGGCGGCGAGTTGTACCAGCGCTCTGATGATAACGAAGAGAGTGTAGGCACTCGTTTGGACGAATATATCAACAAAACAGCACCACTCCTCACGTTCTACGAAACTAAAGACCTTCTTCGTCAAATCGACGGAGAACAGGATATCGATAAAGTTTCTCAAGAAATCGTGTCCTTGTTGAGAGGTTAATTGATGATCATTGGTAAGTCCGAAACGGAACTGGGGTTGATGAGGGAAGCAGGGAGAATTGTTGCGGAAACGCATCGTCTCTTGGCAGAGCACATTGTTCCCGGTATTACGACTGGTGAACTTGACCATATGGCTGATCAATTTATCTGCAGTCAAGGAGCTGTGCCGTCTTTCAAAGGTTATAACGGTTTCCCTGCCAGTGTGTGCGCTTCAGTGAATGAAGAGTTGGTACATGGATTTCCCGGCAAACGCAAGTTGAACGAGGGCGATATCGTTACGTTTGACATTGGCGCGCAGTACCAAGGGTATCATGGAGATTCTGCCTGGACCTATCCAGTCGGCCGTATTTCCGAAGAAGCTCGTCGTCTTCTGGACGTTACTGAGGCTTCATTATACGCAGGACTAGCGCTGGTAAAACCAGACGTTCGCTTGTTTACAATATCTCATGCAATTCAGAAATATATTGAAGATGAAGGGTTTTCCGTCGTTCGTGAATATGTCGGTCACGGCATTGGAGCGAATTTGCACGAGGAACCATCGATTCCGAACTATGGTCTTCCTGATCGTGGACCAAGGTTAAAGGCTGGAATGGTGCTAGCCATTGAGCCAATGGTTAACGCAGGTAGACGGTATGTGAAAACGTTGGAGGATAACTGGACTGTCGTCACAGTAGATGGATCGTTATGTGCCCACTTTGAACACACCGTAGCAGTTACACCTGAGGGTATGGAAATTTTCACAAAACTGGATGCGTAGGTGATTAGGCATGAACAATCAGTCGAATCCGCAGCTCGGTCAACTTGTGAAGATCCGTAAAGGCCGCAATGCGGACCAAGCCGCAGTAATTGTTTCTATAGTAGACAATAGGTTCGTATATATCGCGGATGGAGACAAACGAAAGTTTGACCAACCCAAGAAGAAGAACGTTCTTCATCTTGAACTTCAACCGATGATTAGCAGTGAGGTTGTAAACAGTTTAAACGAGAGTGGTCGGGTGACAAACGGAAAGCTCCGCTATGCGGTTCATTCGTTTCTGGAATCCACCAACATTCAAGCTGAAGAGAAAGGAGACTGACTAATGGCCAAGGAAGATGTCATTGAAGTGGAAGGCACGGTTCTTGAACCGCTGCCGAATGCAACGTTCAAGGTTGAGCTTGAGAATGGTCATCAAATTCTCGCTCACGTTTCCGGAAAATTACGGATGCACTTCATCCGTATCCTGACTGGAGACAAAGTAGTTGTTCAGTTATCGCCTTATGATCTAACAAAAGGACGTATAACTTACCGTAAATAGTAGTAGACAGTTGCAATGAACTGTGAGGCTTATGAAGCGGGTTTTGCCCGGCAAAACTTGCGAAAGCTTCGAAGCCAGTTTTACAATAGTAGAACTAGGTCAATGCTTACGAAGAGGGTTTTGCTAAGCAGAACTTTGAGGAGGTAATTCACATGAAGGTAAGACCTTCGGTCAAGCCGATTTGCGAAAAATGCAAAGTCATTCGCCGCAAAGGGAATGTAATGGTTATCTGTGAAAATCCAAAACACAAACAAAAACAAGGTTAATGAAGGGGGTGTAGCGTAAAATGGCACGTATAGCTGGTGTGGATTTGCCACGTGATAAGCGCGTTGAGATCGCCTTGACTTATATTTTCGGAATCGGTAAAACGACTTCCCAGAAAATCCTGAGCTCTACAGGCATCAATCAGAACACTCGTGTTCGTGATTTGACGGAAGATGAAGTCAGCAAATTGCGTGAAAGTATCGACAAAGAGGTCAAAGTAGAAGGTGACCTGCGTCGTGAAATCTCTTTGAATATTAAACGTTTGACGGAGATCGGTTGTTACCGTGGAGTTCGTCATCGTCGTGGTCTGCCTGTTCGTGGACAACGTACGAAAACGAATGCTCGTACTCGTAAAGGTCCTCGTCGTACTGTAGCGAACAAGAAGAAATAATAAGGGGGGATAAGAGAAAATGGCTAAACCGAAAAAAGTCGTACGTACTAAACGTCGTGACCGTAAAAATATTGAATCTGGCGTGGCACATATCCGTTCCACTTTCAATAACACTATCGTTACTATTACGGATCCTCACGGAAATGCAATTTCGTGGGCAAGCTCCGGCGGACTCGGGTACAGAGGTTCCCGTAAGTCGACTCCGTTTGCTGCACAAATGGCTGCTGAGGCTGCTGCCAAAGCTGCAATGGAGCATGGGATGAAATCCGTCGAGGTTATGGTTAAAGGACCAGGCGCAGGCCGTGAAGCAGCGATCCGCTCTTTGCAAGCTGCTGGTCTTGAAGTTAACCTGATCAAAGATGTAACTCCAGTCCCGCATAACGGATGCCGTCCTCCAAAACGTCGTCGTGTCTAATGAGATTTGCCCCTGCGTGTGGTATACTTCCGGCACAATCTGCTAATAATGGTTGTTTAGGCATACTACTACATGTTTTCGCAAGAGAAGGTAAATGTTTCATAAAGGACCGACGTTTTGAAGGAGGGGTATTGCAGTGATAGAAATCGAAAAGCCGAAAATTGAGACGGTAGACGTCAACGATGATGGCACCTATGGGAAATTCGTAGTAGAACCGCTGGAGCGCGGATACGGTACGACGCTTGGAAACTCGCTTCGCCGAATCCTGCTCTCATCACTGCCGGGTGCGGCAGTGTCTTCGGTTCAAATCGATGGCGTTCTGCATGAATTTGCTACAGTTCCTGGCGTAATGGAAGACGTTACAGAGATTATCCTTAACCTGAAAGCTTTGTCGCTCAAAATTCATTCTGACGAGGAGAAAGTGCTCGAGATTGATGCTGAAGGCGAAGGAGCAATCACGGCTGGAGACATTCGTGCTGATTCCGATGTGGAAATCCTTAATCCGGATCTTCACATTGCTACGCTTGGACCAGGTTCGAGACTTCACATGCGTATTTTTGCCAATCGCGGTCGCGGCTACGTCCAGGCAGATCGGAATAAACGCGATGACCAGCCGATCGGCGTCATCCCTGTCGATTCCATCTTCACCCCGATTAGCCGCGTAAACTACGCTGTGGAAAATACGCGTGTAGGCCAAGTAACCAACTATGACAAGCTCACGTTGGAAGTTTGGACTGACGGAAGTATTCGTCCTGAAGAGGCTGTAAGCCTTGGCGCTAAAATTTTGACCGAGCATCTGATGCTCTTCGTGGGTCTTACAGACGAAGCGAAAGATGCAGAGATCATGGTTGAAAAAGAAGAAGACAAAAAAGAAAAAGTACTCGAAATGACGATCGAAGAGCTGGATCTCTCTGTTCGTTCCTACAACTGCCTCAAACGTGCCGGTATTAATACCGTACAAGAGCTGACCACGAAAACGGAAGAAGACATGATGAAAGTCCGTAACCTCGGACGCAAGTCTTTGGAAGAAGTTCAAGAGAAGCTTGAGGAACTTGGTTTAGGACTACGTACAGAAGAATAGACAGCTGAGTGCTTGAAGTGAAGGAGGGAAAACAATGGCATACCAAAAGTTGGGCCGTAATTCCAGCGCACGTAAGGCTTTGTTCCGTGACCTGGTAACCGACCTGTTCTTATACGAGCGCATTCAGACAACTGAAGCGAAAGCAAAAGAGGTTCGCTCTATTGCTGAAAAACTGATCACTAAAGCGAAAAAGGGAGATCTTCATGCCCGTCGCCAAGTGGCAGCTTATGTTCGCCGTGAAACAATCGATGGTGAGCAAGATGCAATCCAAAAACTGTTTAGCGAATTGTCCGGTCGTTACGCTGAGCGTCCAGGCGGATACACACGTATCCTGAAACTGGGACCTCGTCGTGGTGACGCAGCGCCTATGGTTTACTTGGAACTGGTAGACCGCGCGTAATACAGAATGTGAGATGAGGAAAGGGGACAGAGTCCAAGATTCTGGGTAAACCCTTTTTTTCTCTTCATTTCGGAATTCGTGCTGTAAATGAAGCTCCGTAAGGGGCTTCTTTTGCTGTTCGGGATAGGGTTATGTATAGTATGGAACAAAGGTGTGGTAATATGCGCAACTTATGTATGACGGTAACTTACGATGGAACAGCCTACTATGGCTTTCAAGTACAGCCAGGAGGTAATACCATTCAGGACCACCTAGAGGATGCTATTCGTGCGTTGACTGGTGAAACGGTGAAAATCACGGGTTCAGGCCGAACGGATGCAGGCGTTCATGCCCGCAGACAAATCTTCAATTTTCCTACAGCGTCCCAGATTCCAGTGGAACGTTGGTGTATTGCACTCAACTCCAGATTGCCATCTGACATTGTTGTTATTGATGCAATGGAGGTACCGCTAGATTTTCATTCTCGTTATGCAGCGAAAAAGAAAACCTATCGATATACGGTCAATGCAAACCAATTTCCGGATGTCTTCAACCGAAGACTGCAACATCATCACCATGCCAAGCTGGACATCGTTGCTATGGAGGAAGGCCTGCGTCATTTCATAGGCACATATGATTTTACTTCCTTTGCTTCACGCAAGTCTCAGAAAGAGAATCATGTACGTTCGGTATACGAAGCATGGATAGAAGTGGACCGTTCAATGTGCAGGGACCATCCTCGCGATCAGGGTGTCATTCACATTTATGTGAGTGGTAACGGCTTTTTGCAGCATATGGTGCGAATCATTGTCGGGACGTTGCTGGAGATCGGAGAGGGCAAACGGAAAGCCTCTGATGTGCCGAATATGATTGCTGCATGCAACCGTTCTGCTGCAGGACCTACTGCAGTGAGTTGCGGTTTAATGCTCTGGGATCTTGAATACAAAAAAGATTAAATTTGGTGAGTAAAAAGCTTAAATTATACTTGCGATTTGGTCTCCTATCATGTAATATAAAAGTTGTGTTTTCTTAATGGCTTTCCCACAGCCCCAATTAAGATGTTCACATCGCAACAACTATCCATCAACACCTAAAGTTATCACTTAACGAACGAAGATAAATGAAAAATGATGATTTTGAACATTTAAGGAGGAACTTTTCATGCGTACTACGTACATGGCGAAGCCTAACGAAGTTGAGCGCCAATGGCACATCATTGATGCTGAAGGCAAAACCCTCGGACGTTTGGCGAGCGAAGCAGCTGCTTTGATCCGCGGCAAACATAAGCCACAATTCACTCCACATGTGGACACTGGCGATTTCGTTGTTATCATCAATGCAGAGAAAATTGTATTGACTGGTAAAAAAATGCAAGGCAAAAAATACTACCGTCACTCGATGCACCCAGGTGGTTTAAAAGTAACTACTGCAGAAGAGATGGTTAAAAACAAACCTGAGCGTATGTTGGAATTGGCTGTTCGCGGTATGCTTCCTAAAACTCGCATGGGCGAGAAAATGAAGCTGAGACTTAAAGCGTACAGAGGCACTGAGCATCCACACGCAGCACAAAAACCAGAAGTTTACGAACTTCGCGGTTAATTAAAAGGAGGACAGTTTCATGGCACAAGTACAATACTATGGGACAGGTCGTCGTAAACATTCGGTAGCACGTGTTCGCCTTGTACCGGGTGAAGGACGCATTGTCATCAATAAACGTGATATTAATGAATACTTCGGTTTGGAAACACTCAAACTGATCGTAAAACAACCACTGAATTTGACTGAAACGCTCTCTAACTATGACGTTTTGGTTATCGCTCATGGTGGCGGAATCTCCGGTCAAGCCGGCGCAATCCGTCACGGTATCTCCCGCGCTCTGCTCAAAGCAGATCCAGAATACCGTGCATCCCTGAAAAAAGCAGGATTCCTGACTCGTGACCCACGTATGAAAGAACGTAAAAAATACGGTCTTAAAGCGGCTCGTCGCGCACCTCAGTTCTCCAAACGTTAATTTTTTCAAAGTCCTTGGCTTCGGCCAAGGACTTTTTTTATTTTTTATACGGAATTTGATACATTGTACTAATCTAAAGTATTTTGAAGATACTGTATCGTTCAGGTTTCGTATCAAATTTTCTTAAGACACATTCTCCCTGAGCCTTTTAACTTACTTTTCAGTACACATCTCCTAGAGGTTTACTTCACCATACTGCTACCTCATGTTACTCCCCAATTCTGATTTCATGTTATCAGTTTTTTTTATAAATACGATAAAGGGTTCTTACTTTTGCTAATAGACGGAATCACAGCATGAAGTGATCTATATGCTCAACGAGAATCGACTTCAGCTCGTCTATGTCATATGGGAATGTATTCTAGTTAATCTGAGCACGCTATAAAGTCAACTGTGGCAAAGGTTTTTAGGTAATCAGGTAGGAAGGACCTTGAAGTTGCTTTACTGAGTTCTTGGTCTGATTTTATCTTCAAATGAAGTAAAAGGCTAAATAACACTAAAACTGAGCCTAGCTAGATCGTTTTTTTGAGGAATGAACTGATGTAATTTACCAGATGGCAGGCATTGACATCCCGAGTGAAAGATTTATACTATACATAATTCATATTAGATTAGTCGGCTTTATTTGGTTTTAAGATCATGAATGGGGGAAATTGAATAATGAACTTGTTAGAGAAGGAAGAACTGGCACGTACAAAAGCAGAGGAACTGGAGAATTCAAGTCCGGAAGATATTATTCGTTATGCGATTGAAACATTTCCTAATATCACTTTTGCATGTAGCTTCGGGGCAGAAGATGTTGTACTTGTAGATATGCTGCAAAAAATCAGTCCATCCACAGATATTTTTTATCTGGATACAGACTTTCATTTCCAAGAAACCTATGATACGCGTGATCGGATGCAAGAAAAGTATAATCTTGATTTTGTGAAAGTATCGCCAAAAATCACACCGGAAGAACAGGCTGCCCAGCATGGGGAAGAATTGTGGAAATCAGATCCTAATGCTTGTTGCAACATTCGTAAGGTGGAGCCTCTGACACGTATTCTATCGCAGTATGATGCATGGATTACAGGTATTCGTAGAGATCAGGCGCCAACGCGGGCAAACTCCAAGAAGGTTGAATATGATACGAAGTTTGGGCTGATGAAATTTAACCCCATTGCTCATTGGACAAGTGAGGATGTGTGGGAATACATTCGCGCTAATAACGTGACATATAATCCACTTCATGATCAGAATTACCCAAGTATCGGCTGTGAATACTGTACACGGCAAGTTATGCCTGGAGAAGATCCTCGTGCGGGACGCTGGTCGGGCAATGATAAAACGGAATGTGGGCTGCATAAATAAGAGTTTTATTGTGAGCGATCCTGTCTTTGTGCCTATATACTTTATTGATCATAAGCGGTTATCACCAAAAAACGGATGTATAAAATAAGGAGCTGACAAGATGACTTCGATTCTGCCTCATGGAGGTGCGCTGGTACAGCGTGTCGTACAAGGAGAAGAACGTGAGCAATTACTGCAGGAAAGTAAAAACTTGAACTCATTGCAGATTAATACCTGGACGATCTCAGATTTGGATTTGATTGGCGTAGGCGCGTTTTCACCGCTGCAAGGGTTTATGAATGAGGAAGATTATCTTTCCGTCGTATCTGGGATGCGTTTGGCTGACGGTACCGTATGGAGCATACCAATCACCCTTGCTGTAGATGATCAACAGGCATCTTCTCTTCGTAAAGGTGAGGTTGTTGCTCTCATTGGTGAAGCGGATGGGATAACTTATGGTCTGCTTGAAGTTCAAAGCATCTATAAGGTGGATCAGGGTGAGGAAGCACGCCGTGTATTCAAGACGGATGATCCAGAGCATCCTGGTGTGAAAAAACTGCTGGAGCGTCCTGCAACATATGTAGGAGGGCCAATTCAGGTGTTGAATCGTCCGCAACCTGCCAAGTTCGAAGATTTCTATTATGATCCGGCAGAGACACGCAACATTTTTAAGGAGAAAGGCTGGAGAACTGTTGTCGGTTTTCAGACGCGTAACCCGGTTCATCGGGCGCATGAATATATCCAGAAAAGTGCGATGGAGATCGTTGATGCACTTTTCCTGAATCCGCTTGTGGGCGAAACCAAATCGGATGATGTTCCTGCGGATGTGCGCATGAAGAGTTATTTGGTACTACTGGAAAACTATTATCCGGCGGATCGTGCGTTTCTAGGTGTATTCCCGGCCGCCATGCGATATGCTGGACCTCGTGAAGCCATTTTCCATGCGATGGTGCGTAAAAATTATGGCTGCACCCACTTTATCGTCGGTCGTGATCATGCAGGTGTAGGTGATTACTACGGAACCTATGAAGCACAAGAGATCTTCTCTAATTTTACCGCTGAGGAGCTTGGCATTACACCGCTGTTCTTCGAACATAGCTTCTTTTGCACCAAGTGCGGAAACATGGCTTCCAGCAAAACATGTCCTCATGACAAGGAACACCACCTGACGCTGTCCGGAACTAAGGTCCGTGGATTGCTGCGTAATGGTGAATGTCCGCCGCCTCAATTTACACGCCCTGAGGTCGCTGAGGTGCTGATTGAGGGTATGGCAGAGCAAGTCCATTCCTAAGGGTATATTTGTCCATCTTGTCCCATATAGATGATTAGAGTCATTTATAGGGACGAGGTGGTTTTTTTATGCGCAAAAACATGGGGAAACATCTGGTAGTCTGGATCCGGTTAAAAACAGTGAAGAGGGTTATGCTGAGCCTATGTTTGTTGGCTATGTTTGTAGCAGTAGTTTCGTATGAGATGCCCTCAGCCAAAACGTCAGGATATTGGAGCCTGCCTCTGGCTGGTAAGGTGATCGCTATTGATGCAGGTCATGGAGGGCCAGATGGTGGAGCAGTGAGTAGACAGGGGGTTATTGAGAAGGATATCAATTTGTCCATTGCGCTGTATGTTAGAGACTATTTGCAGCAGGCAGGAGCTCTTGTTGTGATGACTCGTGAAATCGATAAGGATTTGGCTGACGAGGGAACAAGAGGATACTCCAGACGCAAGACAGAGGATCTCAAACAGAGAGTGAGACAGATTGAAGATAAACAGGCAGATTTATTTATCAGCATCCATATGAACAGCGTTCCATCTAACCGCTGGAGTGGCGCACAAGTTTTCTACACGCCTAATCATCCTGATAACGAAGGTCTTGCGAATCTGCTACAAGCTGAGATGATTCGGAACCTGGAAAATACAGATCGTATAGCAAAAACGGTGAGTACCGTTTACTTGTTACAGGCTCTGAAAATTCCATCAGCACTCGTTGAGGTTGGCTTTTTGTCCCATCCAGAAGAGGCAAAGATGCTTGCTGATGAATTGTATCAACGGAAAGTAGCTGCGTCTATTTACAATGGCATTCTCCGATATTCCGCAGGTGAACGTCCGAAAAGTTAGTCATAAGAAGAAAGGTAGTGCTATAATTGGAACAGCATACCTAACACATGCCAATAGATAAAACCGAGGTGCTGTCTGATGTTATCCAAAGAACAGATACTTGAACTTTTACAGCCATTACAGGAACCGCAGCTTGGACAAAGCTTGACGGAACTGGGATGGATTCGTGACATTATGGTGAAAGAACATCATGTGGCGTTAAGCATGGTTACACTGGAGAATAGGCCAGAAGATGCAACCGCTTTAACGGATGCTGCACGTAACTTGCTGTCCCAGCATGGAGTGAAGGATGTACATATCCGCACACGTGTAGCATCTGAGCATGACCGTCAGAGTCTTAACCTGGGACAAGCCGAGCAAGATCCAGACCAGGATGAAGTGCTTGTTAAAGGCCATGCAGCGGGTCTGGATGGACATGAGCTATTAAGTCCTGAGTCGGGAGTTCGTTTTATCGCCGTTGCCAGTGGTAAGGGTGGCGTAGGTAAATCAACCGTCACCGTTAATCTGGCTGCAGCCTTGGCCCGTCAAGGAAAGAAAGTCGGACTCATTGATGCTGATATTTATGGTTTCAGTGTGCCAGATATGATGGGGATCGAGGAATATCCGGTCGTTGAGGATGGTGTGATTCAACCGGTCGAACGTTTTGGCGTCAAAGTGATGTCGATGGGGTTCTTTATTCGGGAAAATAACCCGGTGATTTGGCGCGGGCCAATGCTTGGTCGGATGCTTCGTCAGTTCTTCACCGATGTTCAGTGGGGCGAGCTCGATTATATGCTTCTGGATCTGCCACCAGGTACGGGTGACGTTGCGCTGGATGTGCATCAGATGTTACCACAGAGCAAAGAGATCATTGTTACGACTCCACATGCCACTGCAGCCTTTGTAGCGGCACGTGCCGGAGCGATGGCCATTCAAACGGAACACGAGTTGCTGGGTGTAGTTGAAAACATGGCGTACTACGAATGTGGCAAATGTGGAGAGAAAGAATATGTATTTGGTCGTGGAGGGGGCGGACGTCTTGCGGAAAGCCTGCACACGGTGCTCCTGGCCCAGATTCCATTAGGTGCTCCGGACAACCATCCTTCTGAACCAGATTTCTCACCGTCTGTGTACAAGGCAGAGACGACAATCGGGGCTATATATGACGAAGTCGCCCGATCGATCGATTCTAAATTTCAATAAGCATTGTAATAGGAGTAAAAGTAAAAGCCTGCGTCCTTTGCTTTGGATGCAGGCTTTTTGGCATTATCTCAAGTTTGAGGATGGGCGTCCGTAATCGTTAAATTTTTTTCTGACTCTGAATTAATCTTTTCGTTATGAGCTTCCACCACCACCACCACCGGAGTCTCCACCTCCAGAATCACCATTGCCACCATCTCCCCCGTCCTGCCCCTTTTGCCCACCACCGCTTTCCGTTTTAGGCTGGAGTTCTTCTTGTACCACTTTTTTCAGCAAAGTAAGAACTTCCATACGAAACAAAGGATTTTGCATCACTTCCTGCATAACGGTCATCGTTTGTTTTCGATATTCCGGGGTTTTGGTCATATCCATAAACATCTTGGATACCTCAGGTGATTTCATGATATCCCCAATCGATTTTTGGTACGTTGGATCTTTGATCAGTTGCATGTGAAGTTGTTTGCTTTGTCCGTTGATCGCCTTAGCGAATTCACCGGCAAATTGCGGATCGGTCATGATTTTCTCGAATTCCTTCTGGTATTCAGGAGCGGTTATGGTATCTTTTACGGCAATACGTATTTGTTCTGAAGATTGCATAGGCATTAACATTTTCATACCCACCGTTCCCGAGCCACCGCCAGAGGCGCCCCCATCTTCAGAGCCACCGCCTCCACCACTGCCGCCAGAGGAGCTTTGTCCCGTTAGAGCCTCTTCAACGGCCTTTTTACCTTCATCACTTTTCAAAATATCGACGACCATCGTTTTCATCTCTTTATAGCTGCCCTGAGGAGGCGAAGAACTCTGATCTGAACCGCAGCCGGCAAGCATGACGGATAGCCCGAATACAACACAGCATAGCTGCCACATAGGCCGTTTCATGTGTAGAATCCCTCCTTGATTAGATACTGGATGTAGTATGTGATGGGAAAGGGGGAAATATGTTGAGCAATGATGGTTTTTTGCTGTGAAGGTTGGTAAAATAAACTCTCGGGGGTGGAAAACATTTGAATTTGCGTAGATGGTTTTTCCTGTTTTGGACAGCCTTGCTTATTGGCGCCGCAGGAGCATTAGGTACAGGATTGATTATGATGCTGGTAAACGGAGAAAAAACGAATGGAATCGCCGACTTTATGCTGTATCTGCTGATTCTGTTTGGCTCCGGAGTGATGATTAGTGTATATTCACAAATGGGTTTCTTTGCATATCTCATATTAAACTATATGGGGAAAGGTGTATTCCCAAGACGCGGATGGCAAATTGTGCAGATTGTGCTGACTGTGCTGGCGTTGCTGGATATCATGTTTTTGCGTCTTTTTGTAGGTGGAGGGCGGGAGCGCCTCTCGGATATTGTGCTAGGGCTGATTATTTTGGCAACGGCAATTGTTACCGCTTACGTGAAAATTAAACAGACGCATATCTCCGCTTTAGTACCCACGCTCTTTTTCATGATAGCCGTAACAGCTGTGGAGACAATTGGTGTTTTGCGGATTGATGTTAATGCAGCTACCATCTTTATTGTAATCCCTTTGCTGTTATGTAATGCATATCAGATGTTGATCCTGCACAAACTGGTCGATGGTGCAAAAGAACGGGCTGTGGAAACTGTGGTAAGCCGTTGATTGATTGCGGGGCGTAAAAGGTCATGAACCTCAATAAGGTGTCATATTACGAAAAATACCAAAAGAGCTAACCAAGTTAGCTCTTTTTCAACTTTATACGAATTTGTGTAGCCACTTTGTTGTATAGTCGTCTATTGCAGGTATTTACAGCATCATCAGTTGTGGAATGTAACTACTTATTTTTGACTCGTTCCCAATTGTTAATCCGTGTTTTATTATTGGCCGCTGGCTTGATCACGCACTTCTTTACCTTCTACACTGGAGTGATTAAGTAACTCCGAAACGGTCACGAATTCGTATCCCTGATTTTTCAATTTATCAATGATGACAGGCAGTGCTTCATGAGTTTGTTTAGAAGAATCGCTGGCATGCAGCAGGACGATATCACCTGGATGGGCTTTGCTGACGACACGATCAACAATCGTCTGTACTCCTGGATTTTTCCAATCCAGCGAATCGGTATCCCACTGAACAACCTGATAGTTTAGACTGTTCGCAACCTGAAGCACACGTTTATCAAAATCTCCATTAGGCAATCGCAGTAAATTCGGTTCTTTTCCCGTTAAATCGGTTAAAATGCTGTGAGCTGTCGAAATTTCCTTACGGATTTGCTCTTCAGTTAAACTGCTGTAGTTTTCGTGCCGGTGTCCATGACTGCCAATCTCATATCCTGCATCTTTGATGGCAGTAACAATCTCGGGGTGCGTTTTGCTCCAGGGTGAAGAGAGGAAGAAGGTGGCCTTCTGCACTTTGTTCTCCTGAAGAACTTTTAGAATCGGCTCGGTGCGTTTATCCCCCCAGCTGATGTCAAAGGTAAGTGCAATGACCTTTTTGTCGGTTGGAACACTGTAGACGGCGGAAGGTGCTTCTTCCGAGAATACAGATACGTTTCCGCTTTCCAGATAAATAATACCAATCGCAAAGATGGCAGCAACGAGCACAATCAGGTTACGTTTGATTTTTTTGCCGCTAAATACATAGAACGAGTTCATTTCGCTAAGCGCCCCTCTCCCAATAAAGAAATGCTTGTTTACTTTTCAATGTATGCTCGTACTGACCAGTTATTCGTTTTACATCGTTGTTTGTCCATCATTTCAATTATTAGGAGGTTGTTATGTTAAAATTCAGTACCTTTATGAGAGACATGGGCAAGATCAGGGGAGCTTTAATCTGGTCATTTCTGTTATTTGCTGTGGGGATTGGAGCTGGATGGGTAAGTACAGGGCCACTGGAGCAGTTGTTGTTAAATCAGATTGAAGGGCTTCGCCAAATCAGTCAACAGTTGCAGCAGGGAGGGAATGTGCAATGGAATTTCTTTTTGCTCATTTTTTTCAATAATGCTATCAAAAGTGTGCTGGTCATCTATGCAGGTGTTTTCTTCGGCATCTTACCCATCATCTTTCTGCTAATTAACGGCATGGTGCTGGGGTTTGTTGTTCATACCTCGATGAATTATGGAGCCAGCTTTTTCGATATCGTCGTTAAGGGGCTACTGCCTCACGGGATTATCGAGATTCCGGTCATTATTATTGCCTGTGCATTTGGATTGAAGTTCGGTGGTCTAACGGTACGCAGTCTTGCACAACTGGGGGGCGACAAACGTGGATTGATTGGATCACGATGGAAAGAGTTTATGAGCATGACGTTAACAGCAAGCTTTTGGATCGTCGTCTTACTCCTCGTTGCCGCAGTTATTGAGAGCACACTCACATATGCGCTCGTAAGAGGTTGAAATTCCTTGTAGAAATTTTGTGATACCCGGCATTCATAAATTTCCAAGAATTTGACCATAACAATAAAACGGGTTTCAGCAGTGCAGACAAAATGAAAGAAAGTGTGTTGCTGGAATACTGCAGTGTGACTATAGAGGATATGCACAAAAAGGAGAACTCTTAATGCTGGGTATGCTATTTAACGAGAAGGAATGCAAGGAACTGGACTATGTATTGCGCAAAGAATTGGATGAAATGCTGTTCGATCTGAGTGACCATCGTCTTGATCAGGAGATTAAATATGCTATAGCGAGTCGGTACAAAACGGTATTCCGCATGTATGCGCGGTTCGCACCGCCTAAGGAGTTATCCAAATATGCAAGAGGCGGTAAGTTAAAGAAGTCCAAACCGTGAGTGGGGCTGAAATATATAAATCTGTATAAGGTGGGGAGAGGTGCAACTCTATCTACAGGGTTTTGTGAGTTTTGTACCTCTGATTCATCGACTTGCTCTGAAAGAGACTAATCAATTAAGCTTTTTGTCGAAATAGGGTTGACCTTTCCAATTCTATATGGTAAATTAATTTTCGTTCCATTTTAAGGAGCTAGTTTGATTGGACAAGCATATTTGTTAACATGATTAAAATAATCTAAAAATAATGCTTGCAAAGACAATGTGGTTATGATACATTATAAAAGTCGCCGCTGAAACGACGACAACAAGAAAAACAACGCATTAATTGAATGTTTGATCTTTGAAAACTGAACAACGAGTGAGTGAAACATTCTGCTTGCAGAATGAACGTGAAGGTTTTGGTACATGCCATCTGGCTGTATGAAAACTGGAACACAAATGAGATTTTTAATCTCGTCAGATTCAAAATGAGCTTATCGCTCTTTTCAATACCCCGATGAGTTGCACAGCGTTTAACCACGCTGCGAAATTCATTTTTATTGGAGAGTTTGATCCTGGCTCAGGACGAACGCTGGCGGCATGCCTAATACATGCAAGTCGAGCGGACTTGAAGAGAAGCTTGCTTCTCTGACGGTTAGCGGCGGACGGGTGAGTAACACGTAGGCAACCTGCCCTCAAGCTTGGGAC
>NZ_JBFRFN010000029.1:0-124986 GCF_052114825.1 Paenibacillus sp. 2TAF8 | reverse complement strand
AATTCATACACAATTTTGCCAAGCTGTTGTTTACTCTGCTGAAGCAGACGTACGTTTTTTTCCATTTCATCCGGGTGCACCTGAATCCGTGTCATGCCATCTCACCGCCAACCTGATCATAGTCGTTATCCCTAAATTTTAACAAACCCGAAATATGATTGGAATTGAACAGAAGAAGCATTTTTCGCTTCATCTATTCGGTATATAGGTAACTACTCCAGGCAGCGAAATTTACACATTTGCGTATATTACATCCAGTCAATATAACTTTTAATCCTTCTTTTTTTGTTTAAAATACTGCATGATTTCTTCGGGCTGCTGCGCCTCTAAAGTGATCTGACCATTCTCAAACAGGATCATGTACGGATACGTGTGCAGATCAAAAATGTTCTCATAATCGTACTTATGTTTATCTCGGACATTATAAAACCCAACGTTGGTGATAGGCCCCTCGGCTCTCCAATGGTTGTCATTTACTTCATTTAATTGCGTTTGTAAATCTACAATAAACGGCCGTTCTGCAATCCGATCGGTAAATACAATCAACGAAGCACCATTGCTCTCATGTTTAGTCAGTTGTTCGATCGCTTTCTCTTTATTGTTCTGCCCGCATCCCGAGATTAGGAGAATACAAATACATAACAGTAAAAACTTCTTCATTAATGCAAACCTCCAAAATATGGTACAATACATAACTATGCATATTCTGACTTAATTTCTGTGATGTATAACAAGCTTCCATCTGAAAGGAGCATCCCACTTGAACAAAAAAGTAATCGTTATCATGATTGCTATCATAATCGGCTTTATCATATCAATGCTTCCAATCATTCTTTATCTTTCTGTCGCGAATTCATGAATTCTAGCGACTTCTTTGTATAGAAACACCTTAATCACCACCACCGCCCGAGTCTCCTCCGCCCCCGGAATCTCCGCTGTCTGATCCGTGATGATGACCACTCCCGCTATAGCTATCCGTATTGACCGAAGTGTGACCGCTGCTTCCACCCGAATCAGGGAATATCGTGGCGAAGACATAATTGGCGCGTTCAAACGGAAACTCTGCTGCAAACATCGGCCTGAATATGCCTCGCAAATGCAAAGCTAGCACCAATAGAGGTGTATGTTTTAATGTTGTTGATCCAGGTTCACTGTTATCTGATGCAGGTTCACGATCTGCAAGGCGTCTGAGCTCTGGATCTTGATGTTGCTGTAACACAGACCAATCTGTTTTGCGTACACATCGTGATCCAATGCCCAGCACCAGAGCGGTCTGAATGATCTGTTCCAACACTTCTGCCGACTCACTCAGGCGCTCGACTGGAAGGCCTTTTCTATATTTTCTTCGCCAGTGACGCATAGAGGCCTCCCAATCTCTCGCAAACGGAGTAACTTCTCTAGCAGGTAAGAACAGACGAACAAAAATGGAAAGAAATATCATACTGTATAGCGATGAAGTAAACGCTGAATTGCCGTCGATCGCCAAGGTGAGGCTGATAATTAACCCTACGCAAGCTGCTTGATAGAGCAAACGCACATGAATTTTCCGAATAACCAAGGACCAGATCACGACTATAACTGCCAGACCTATCACACCTGGCACAGACACACGCTCTACAAAGCACACGATACTTGTCAGAAGCAGCAGAATAGGAAATATGACATAGACAAGTAATCGCAAAAGCATCGGCGTTCGAATCAACTGTTCCCAGTCTCTCGTCTCGACGACTTGTTCCTTCCACGTCTGAACGCCTTCGCTCAGCGCCTTTTCTTTAAGCTGATAGTACTTCATGGCTTCTCTCCGCTTACTTTCCGCTTCGCTTGGTCCAGCCAAAGCATCGAGCCTCAGCCGTTGTTTACCGAAACCATAAGTAGAGAACAACCATTGCAGAAGCCCCTGTTCATCCGGCGAGGCGTTAGCAACCGAGGAATCCACACTGTATTCCAGTGTTGTTTTGGGTCTAAGTTGAGGATTGCTTTCCTCCGGATCATTGCGGTATCGCCCTTTGGTTTTCACAATTCGCATCGACAATATGCCTTTACGAGTTAACTGGAACATGGTCGCCTGCGTGTCCTTCAACTTCAGTTGGCCCTTGCTTCGCAAATAGGCGAGAAACAATGGATCTGCTTGCTCCACCTCTTCGTCTGTGAACGGTCCCTTGCTCATGCGAGCCTTCACCCAGAGCAGCAACTGAACGATAATGATGCCCAGAAGCACCCACATGATCAGTTCCATAAGCTGCTTTAACCATGCCTCCTGCAAGATCGGGGCCAGCTGTCTCTGGACAAGAACCGAATGATTGAACTGAGATGAAGCTTGCCCGTCTGTTAGTACATATCTCATGTGATGACCCCTTTCATAGGAAAAAATAAAACTTCGGTAATCTACCCTACTCTATATAAACCTGTTCATATCCCAAAAGAATCCCACCAGAGCACCCTTTTTTCATCGATGCGCCTTTCAGTGTTCATTCTTAAACATTCATCATTCATGCTTCCTGTTTCATAATTCATCATTCGTAACTCTTATCTTCCTTCTACATCTTTGGAATGTAGAATACATTTTGCTTTTCACAATCGGTTAGAACGTACACTGATTCTCCTCGCTCGACTTTGGTCAGTTCCAATCCCTTGCACGTATTCGACGTGATCTCTTCTCTGGAGCCATACGTATCTCTTGTGGCATCATAGGTGGATTGAAACAGCGTACCGTCATAGATTAGCTCATGGATGATGGGATCGCCTTCAATCGTATACATGGTGACCCGGACGTGATCCGGTTGATTCTTTTTCACATTTTGCATAAAAGACTTCCACTTATCTCGGTTTCGCATCTCCCCCAAAAGAAAGACAACATCTCCACTTTCTTCCGCTTGCTCCCCGTTATGCGGCTCAACTATGGCAGGAAAAGGAGTTCTTTTCTCTACCGGATCGGCAGTCTGCTGCGGATCATTCGGACTACAGCCTGTTGCAAGTACAGCTGCTAAACATAACATAAGTAAGTATTTTCTCATGGTAATCACCTCATATGTACAACGTGACCAGAGCCGGATAGGTTACATTTTTCAGAAGACTTATGGAAGGTATTCCTCCTTCGGATCTCTATTTCCAGCTCTTCTATGCACAAAAAATCCTCTTCAAATCAACACTGTCTAGAACGACAACCGTGATTTGAGGAGGATTATACCTCTATTCATCCTGTATTACTCGTGATACGAATACATCAACATATTACTTCTCGAACCGGAACCAGCCAAAGTCAAACTGACTACCGGGCAGGAAGATAAAGGTTACTTTTTGCTCGCCGTATACCGGCTCCAATTCAAATGTTCGTTCCTCGTATCCTTCAGACTGGGTGAACTCCACTAATTGGTTGCTCTGTCCGTCCGCACCCGAAAAGCGAATATGAATCGTGTTTTTATCTATTGCTGAAGCGCCATAGATCACTAGTTTGGGTGCACCTTCACTCGTGAAGTCCATCTGCTCAAACTCCAGTGAAACGTTATTCCCAATGCCTTCCACACGCCGACCCTCAACTGTGAACGTATCTCCGTACAGATGATCACAGGATGCTGCCGCATTCTGTTCAAAAGCCCTGCTTTGGCGCTCAAACGTGAAGCCTTTAATATGAATCTTCTGTTTCAGAACAAAGCAGATCGACGTAATTCCACTCAAGCGTTTGGATAGACGGTACGTCTCCTCCTGATACACGTTCCATATCGATTCCTTGTCATATACAACATCGGCAATCATCACACTGCCCTCTTCACCCGGTATGCCTTCCCAGATCTGAATGAAGTACGTTTCACTCGACAGCGCAAAAATGGGAATGGTGATCGTATCCGAGCCATATGGACCGAAGTCGATATTGTGGAAGCCAACATGAGTTTCGCTGTCTCTGCTGGTAGCTACACCACGTTCATTACCGTTGCCCACATCACCTTTGGTATAGTCATACAGACCACCTGAGATAAATCCATACGGATCTTTGTAGGCTGTACCCAAACCTTCTGCTTTGAACTCGAGTTGGGAGATGAGTTTGGTTTTGTCCGTACCATTCTTGCTGGTTGCACGCAGGCGGAAAGCGCCGTCGCCCATAGCTGATACTCTAACTACATGTATTTTTCCGTCTACATTTATCCCCTGAGAACCTGGCACGTCACCCGTTCCAGGAGAGATTACTTCCACTTTGGCAATATTGGACACGATGCCAGCATCATTAACTACAGACCATTCCAAATCCCGATATGAAGTATTCTCCGGGTACAGTTTGGCTGTAACAATCACTTCCGGGTTGACAGGATCGAGTACCTGGCCTGATTCACTGATGATCTCAATTTTCCGCAAAGGAATCTCCTTAGCGTTGCCCGTCAGTACCGGAAGCTCTTCATTTGTCATGAAGACAGGTTGCTTTGAATTCAGGGCGTAAGCGGTATCGGTATGAAACTGCCCCCCTCGTTCTCTTCCTTTCCCATTCGCATCCATTGTTACGGATTCTCGCCCCTCATCCGCTACTGTAGATTCAAATGTCGCTGTCACTCCTTCTACCCCCTCCGAAGACACCTCGATCTGGATCGTTCCTGCCTCATTCGTCGATCCAATAATCGCCATCAACTTACCGCTGAACAACCTTCTACTTAGTCCTTTATACGGGTCATAGTCCGTGCTGTCACCGTTATCCAGTCCAAGCAAGCGACCGGGTCCGGTCACCTTCACATGCACACGGTTATTGGCATTGTGCACTGGATGACCTGCTTCATCTTCCACTGTAATTTCCACAAAAATAAGGTCTTTCCCGCCCGTCTGCAACTCCTGCCGATCCGCCTGGAGAAGAACCTTCTTCGCATCGCTGAAAGAGCGCTGTACATCAGTAGCAATCACCGCACCATGCTCATCATAAGCAATGGCCTTCAGCTCACCCTCTTCAAATGGCACTTTCCACCAGCCGGACAACTGGGTTCCATGGGCATGGTCAATATCATACGTGCCGACTGTTTCGCCATTGAGCTGCAACTCAATTTTCGGCGCGTTGCTGCACACGCGAACATCAATGATCTGACCAGGGCTAAAATCCCAGTAAGGGAATATATGCACCATTGGACTTTTTTTATAATCCGTCCAAGCGGCTTGATAGATGTAATAAGGGTCTTTCGGGAACGTGGCTGTGTCCAGCTGTCCAAAATACGAATTCTTCGTATGATATGGCGTCGGTTCACCAATATAGTCAAATCCTGTCCAAAGGAATTGCCCCAAGGAATACGGATGATCACGTTCAGCTATAATGCAATACTCCGGCGATTTCGCTCCCCAACTGGTCGTACTGTTCCCAAGTGCTGAGCATTGCTCATCATCGTCGTCCAGAACGGGCTGTTCATACGGAAAGTGATAGATGCCACGGCTCTGCACAACCGAAGAGGTCTCGCTTCCATAGATGATCCAGTCCGGGTGTTCGGCATGATGCTGGTCATAATATTTTTCCGCGTAGTTGTATCCGGCCAGCTTCACGATATCTGCACATTTCTGAGCATTCTCCCAAGGCATGTAGTTCGAACCAATCGTCACACGTGCGTTTCCTTTCGGATCGAATTCCTGCACATACGCCATCAGCATACGTGTCACTTCCTGGCCGCGCTCATCCGCATGGGTATCATAGATTTCGTTTCCGATACTCCACATGATCAGACTAACGCGATTCCGATCCCGTCTCACCCAACTGCGTACATCTCTATACGACCACTCTGGGAAAAATCGTGCATAGTCATACGGCGTCTTCGCCCGTTCCCACATATCAAACGCTTCCGACACCACCAGCATGCCCATCTCATCGGCAAGCTCCATGAACTCTTTTGCCGGCATGTTGTGCGCGGTTCGAATCGCGTTGACTCCCATCTCTTTCAGCAAAACAAACCTTCTTCTCAGCGCCGTCACATTAAACGCAGTTCCTAATGCGCCGAGATCATGGTGTTCGCAGACACCGTTCAGCTTCATTTTTACCCCATTCAGATAAAAGCCTTCACGGGCGTCCAGCCTAACCTGTTTGAACCCGATTCGTTGCTGAACAGACTCAATAACCTGCTCATGTCGATCATCCGAGATCAGACGTAGCTCTGTTACGAGATCATATAAATGGGGTGTTTCCGGGCTCCAAAGATGAGGATGTAGAACGTTAAGCCGCTGGCTGTTTGAGTAACTATTTGCAGTTACTTTTGCGTGTGGATGTACATGTGTATGTGCAGTTAACTCCGGCAGCTCATCTGGATCTGTATCTGCCTTGGCATTAATATTCGTACTTGTACTTGTACAAGTATCCGTGCCTGTATTGGTACTTAAATTGGTACTTGTATTTATACCTGCATTGGTCTTGGTATTCAGGCTTGTATTATTCATATTTTGATAATCTACACCCTTAGTGCCGTTCGCCACAATCTCCGCTTGAGAAGATGCAATGACCTCACCATTGTACAAAATCGTATGCACCAACTGCGTACGCTGATTCAGCTCCAGGCACAGCTCTGTATCCACCTCGATTTGCCAACCATCTTGCTGCTGCTGCATCGAGACATAGATTCCATCGGTTTCGATGTGGTTGCGACTCCTTGTTTTCAGCCACACATTCCGATAAATCCCTGCTCCAGAATACCATCTGCTGTTCGGACTCTGATGCACAACTTTGACCAAAATCTCATTATCCCCGTCCACCAGCGCATTCGTAATTTCGTGCTCAAAAGCAGAGTACCCATACTTCCATTCCCCAACGAAATGCCCATTCACATACACAGACGAATCCATATACACCCCGTCAAAACACAAAAGCACCTGCTGTTGCTCATCCTTCGTATATTCAAACGTCTTGCGATACCATCCAATACTGTTCTCATATAAATCCAATGTATTGTAGATCAGCCAATCATGAGGAAACTCCACCGCCTCAAAGGAAAGGTCAGTAAAATCAATAAGTTCAGTAGCATTCGTAAGATCAGTAGTAGCAGTAAGGCCAGCAGAATTGGGTAGTTCGGTAGGATTGGCAGGATCAGTAAAGTTAGTAGCACCGATAGTTTCAGTAAATTCGGTAGTGTCATTAGCGTCTGTAGAATCAGCAGAACCAATAGAGCCAATAACATCAGTAGCAGTAGGGTCAATACGACCCGTTCGCTCAGTAACATCCGCATCTTCAGTAAGTTCAGTACCTATATTAGGCTCCATCAGCTTTGTAACGCTTAAGTCACTTTTGGCAAATTGCCATCCATCATTAAAAAGTCTCTTCACATTCATGCCATTTCTCACTCTCTTCTGGTTGATTAGTTGTTACGTTCCAGCTGGTTTCATTCATTTTACGAAAACCTTTTCGTTATAATGTAGAAAGTATATCACATAATATAATTAATGCACTTATTATACTAATTCACTCGCATATTCCAACGTAAAATTTATTTAATTTTTCAGACGTTAAGTGAACGTTTTCATTAGTAGAAGCAATTAATTTCCACATTAACCTACGGTCACTCCCCACAACGAAACCAACATCAAAAAAGGCAACCCGACAATCGGGTCACCACTTAAGAATACTTGTATAACACTAGAAGGAATATCCTCTTCAAATCACCCTAACTTTTTAAGCTTCTCCTATTATACCTGTACATTTTTCTAACGATCACCAGAGACGCTATTTGGGCAAAATTACACCGTTTTATGTTCTAACGATCACAGGGAAGCTTATTTTAATAGAACGAAGCGAAAACAAGTGATAATCCTCTGTTTTTGGCGAAATAAGGTTCCTGGTGATCGTTAGAATTCCAGAGAACCCCATTTCACTCAAATAAGCTCATCTGAGATCGTTAGCGTGTTCAAGATATCGGAGGAACACTTTACGCCCCACTTTTTGACCAAACTTTATACGAAAAAACTTACACCTACACTTACACCTACACCCTCAATCCAAACATGAACCTAAACACTCAACCTCATCCTTGAAATAATACTCTTAAGCCGAAGCATCAACCTTAACTCCTAGGCCAAACTTCAAATCTAACTTTCAAATCTAATCTTATAACCACCCCTTCAAACTAACCCTTTCAAACCAAACTTCAAAAACTTCAAACCTATACTCCCCACCCAAACCTATGCCTTGTAAAAAGGGTTCCACCCTTGGCCTTTGCCCGATGGCATCGCGCCTGGCACACCGTCCGCCTCAAGCAGCGGACGAACAACTAACTTCACAGGCCACGCCTCGCTCTCGAAGATAACGCGCTCCAGCGTGGCCCGATCAGCCTCGGGAAGCTGCACTTGGTGCAGCGCTTCCCGCCAGGTCTGCTCCGTGATCTCCCAGAACTTCGTTTCCGGGATGTTGTACACTTCGCTCATCGCCTCCATGATCGCAGCCAGATTCACCTGCGTTCCAAGAGACTGTACATAAAAGATCAACTTTTCGATCGTTTCATTGTACAAACTATTCGAATACCCAGGACGAATATGATAACCCGGATCGGCAATTCCATGCTTGTCCAGATACGGCTGATGCAAGCGCACAGAATCATGATCCCGGAACAATAACCCCTTCACCTGCTGATGTTCTAATACCAGACAGCAGTTCTGACCATGGATCTCCGGTACAACCCCCATCTTGAACAGACGCATCACGATATCATAGAACGTAACTGCAATCTGACTGTAGAACGCCAGAACATCTTCTGCACTCACATCCTCGTCCAGAATCTCGGTCAACAAATGATGCCCGTCCAGATTTACGCCGAGTGCAGCCATCGGAACAATTTTGTAAGCATCATCCAGCAACTCGGCGGGATAGACACGGATCTGCGCTGCCAGATGCCGCGGGTGATCATCGAACAGTCCCATCGACCCCGGCATAAATCCCCACCAGTTCTGCTCCTCACACATGTATACTTTTTCTTTCAGTATCTCGTCACAAGCTACTGCCTGCCTTAACATCTGCTCTCCGACAAGTCCATTCAGCAGCTTAACAACCGGAAGATAACGAGCGGCACCGAGTGACAGCACACTAACGGGCAACTTGAGCATGAGTGCAGACTCCGCAGTTTGAGCCATCGACCGCAGAGATGACGTAGCGAATACATCTCCAATCTGCATATCCAGCACCACAATGCTGCCTTCTACGATTTCTTTCGTAAACCGTGGCAAAATGATGTGCTCCAGCTGCCACGGATGCACCGGCATAGGCAAATATTCATCCATAGACAGACCTCTGCGATGGAACTCTGCCTGCACTTCCTCACGCTGCGCATCATATAACATATCGAGAATAGACAAGCCATTCTCACATCCCTGTTGCACAGCATTCCGTCTGATCGCCACCCAGCGCAACCGAATCGTTTTGCCGAACTCGGCAGCGTATTCCGTGACATCTTCAGCACTGAATCCAATCTTTGCTTTGGAGGATGGATGGAACGGCCGATCCCGAAGTGCAGCAATGCGCTCACTTTTCACAAACCATTCATATGCAGACTTCGGCTCATAAGCAGACAACGTCTGAACCTGATTCCAGCCAAGTTCATACTGCTCTACAGCCAGGTCCAAACTTGCCAGAAAATCTGCCACCCCCGGCTGAGCATAGGCTTCTTCGGATAATGCACGTTGCAACAATGCACGCCCGACCGACGCCGGGGTATCCAGCATTGTCCAGCTCCCGTCCGAATGTTGCTGATAGATCGGTGATCCCTGAACCCACTGAATGCCTTGCCTTACCCCGTTTTCTACCAAACAAAGTATACCGTCGGTATGCAACCCCAAACGGAAAGGCGGCGTAACTGCGGACGTATCCCGAGCAGAGTAAACCTTACCAAAGTTGTTGTTATTGAAGTTATTGTTGCTGAAAATATTGTTATAGTAATTATTGCCACTGACATTGCTCGCAATAAAGCTATTCTCACCGGAATGTTCATCAGTAGAGTTACTCTCACTGATATTATCCAGCGTAGAGTTACGCTCATTGGAGTTATCCTCACTATGGTTCCGCTCATCGACAATGTGACTGTGTGTATGTTTCTTCGCACTCCCCTTTTCCCACCCGGCCTCATACCCTTGATATAACTGTCGAAGCTCCGCAGGTGCAGTAGCAAAATCAACAAACGAATGACCTTGCAGTGGAAGTAACTGCTCAGCGAGCAGACTATTCATCAGATCGGACATCACCTGCTGTTCAGCAGTTTGCCGACTGGAACGTTGCATTAGCGTTGACATGTTCATCGCCCTCCGTCAAATAGTGGAATGCCGGGTGCGGATGCCCCAGGAAATCATGATGCGAGATCGTCCAGGCGTACGCCCCTGATTTTTCAAACACAATCAAATCGCCCACGCTTAACCGCGCAATCTCTGCACCGGAATGCATGCGATCCTTCGGCGTACATAATTCACCTACAATATGGGCTTGCTCTCCTCGCACCTCGGGTCTTGTAAACTCATGCTTCCATCGATCCGTATATACAATGTGGAAGGGATGATTATGTCCCCATGACGCAGGCAACCGATGATGATGTGTACCTCCCCTTAAAATGACAAACATCTGTCCGTGCGAACGTTTAATATCCGTTACCTCGGTTGCATAATAACCGTGATCTGCCACTAACAAGCGACCTGATTCAAAAAACAACTCTCCACCTCGGGTAGCAAGGCGTTTTACGGCTTCACTCTGTTGCAAAAGCATGGTAAATAAAGACCAGTCGAAGCCCGGACTCCCGTCATACGTCACCCCAAAGCCTCCGCCTGCATTGACTACGTCCACCTGCAAGTTATATTGCTGTTGCCAGCCCTCCACCTTTTGCAAATAAAGTTCGATCATCTCGGCATGCAGTCTGGCATCCATATTGTTCGACAGGGAGTGGAAATGGAATCCGCATAACCGAACCGAATCCGCGCCTTCCACACGAATCAGCTCAATCGCTTCCTCCACCGTCTCCTCATCGATCCCAAACGGACTAGGGCCACCGCCCATCACAATTTTGGTTTGTGGCAAGGTATTACTCCGCAAGTTGATACGGAGCAACACACGCACCTCAGACTTCTGTCGCTCTCTTGACTGCCCTTGCTCCACTTGCGATTTCGCTTGTGCTTGTCCCTGTTCCCCTCCCTCTCCACCTTGCCCTGTTCCTCTTCCTTGCACTTTTCCTTGCACTTTTCCTTGTTCTCTTCCATCCTCTATTCCTTGCTCTCGCTCTTTGGCAATCGCAATGATACGGCGCAATTCCAGCAGACTCTCCACATGGATATAACTCACGTGATGATCTATTGCCAGCTTCAACTCGCTTTCCTTCTTGCCCGGTCCGCCGAACAGGATCGGAACTTCACGGCTCACCGCACGCACTTTCATCAGCTCGCCGATGGACGCCACCTCAAACCCCTTCACCAATGGAAGCAACGCTTCAATAATGCGCGGATCGGGGTTGGCTTTGATCGCATAGAACAACTGCGTATATGCTGGCATCGTTTGCAGCATTGCCCGGACTTGCTCCTGAATCCCTGCGAGATCGTAGATGTATGCACAAATCGGATCATGTGTTTCACGTTGAATCCCTTCTAACATAAGCTGTACACTGGTTTTCACATTAATCCACCTGCATTTCTGTAGTCATTCCGCTTTTGCGCGTAGGCTCGGAATGCCGTATTGCGGTCATCTCCAAGCACATAGATGTGTACATTACGCTCACGCCAGACGGTCATGTCTTCAATTCCTCTTGTGACCGTCGCATAGGGTATACCGGACTGCTGCGCGGTCTCATGCAATACGTTTAATGCCTCCCTCACATCCGGGTGATCCGTCTGCCAAGGCACACCCAGCGATTGCGATAAGTCCGCCGCACCTTCAAGTACAAAGCTGACCTGAGGATGAGATAAAATCTCCGGGCTTTGCCTTACACCCTTTATGCTTTCGATCATCGGTACGATCATTACCTGTGCATTGGCTTCCGAGACGTATTCAGTCAGCGGGAATTTACCGAATACACCTGGTCGTCCGCTGTTCAAACTACGCATGCCTAACGGATGATAATATGCATGATGTGCGGCTTCCTTCACTTGCGAGAGCGTCTCCACATGGGGAATGACGATCCCCTGTGCTCCGCAGTCCAGCACCTTCAGAATCTCTGTCCGTTCGATATTCGAAATCCGTACGAGTGGTGTGAGGCCAGCCCCTTCGGCTGCTCTTATCAACTCTTCTACGGACTCCATTGATGTTGCGGTATGCTCCAGATCAATGATGACAAAGTCATAGTCTGCATGACCAATCATTTCGATGATGATCGGATGCGGAATGGATACAAATAGGCCAAATACCTGCTGTTTGCGGGCAATTTTTTCCTTCAGTGTGTTCATCCTCATCGGTTTGCTTCCTTCTGTTCGACTTCATCTTTCTGCTCGTGTTCACCGCTCTGCTCAAGTTTTTTTATCTGCTCATATTCATGCTCGTATTCATGCTCATATTCATGATCCTGTTCAAGCGCATCCTTCGCCAGCTTGAGTGGATTGCTTGCCTTGCGGAAATACAATTCCCCATCCCCATACAGCCGCCGCTTTGTCATCTCTTCGATCAAGGCATCCTCTGCCAGCAGATCAAACATCTTAAACCGCTCTGCATACTCGGGATGTTGTCGCTGATAATCCAGAATTACACCAGCGCAGAGCCGCCAGAATGCTTCTTCGGACAGGCCAAACGGCTCCAGTGACAAGGCAACATCCGTCATGCAGATAAAAAAGAATGCATCATACGTATAGTCGCGCACCTCTGATACATCCCCGGCATAGATGAAGGAATACCGATTGAATTTGCGATGAGTTTCCGGTTCAGGGTGCAGCTTCGGTGCCCGTTCGGGGTGCAGCAGCTGATCCGGAACGTAACGGACGCCATCATGCAAATCTTTGATGATGATGCGTTTGGGCAGATCATTTTCCAGCACCAAAATGATATTCTGGGCATGCGATTCAAGTGCGATTCCGTGCGCATACAAGAGATGAATAATGGGCAGCGTGAGTGTACGCACCAGCGCCTCTGCCCATGGCTGAACACCATGCCGCTCGGTGGCCTCTTGTATAAAAGGAACCCCGTTCCGCTGCACTAACATGAGTGCGTTCAGCGGCCATGCCGTTTCACCAGCCTTCAGGTGAACGGATACATTTTCACGCCAGATTGCACCCAGGGTGCCGTAAGCGCGGCCGTACTGCGTAACAGGCAATTGTTCGTAACGGAACGAGAGACCCATGATTTCTTTTAAAATGACAAACTGCTCCCGCTGCAACAGCTTATCCTCCCGCACCAGTTGATCCAGCCAATCACTGATCAGAGGTGCATTTTGCGTCGTATGCTGGGCAAGAATGCGTGTACTTGACGTGTTCGTTATGCTCAGAGCCAGCTTGATGTATGGAGCCAAAGGATTATTTCGATTCGAGAGGGAACGAATGGACTGCTGCGCACGATAAACTGAGGATGAAGTACCCAAATAAATGATGTCTCCATCCATGAGTTGCTTGGCAAATATGGATTCTACCGAGTGCTCCCACTGCCATGGATGAATCGGGATCAATACATAGGAATCCATGTCCAATGAAGTTGTTTTGTCCCTAATAACCTGACGGAAGTGCTGCAAATCTTCCTCCGTCAGATGCTGTTCCAGCAGTGCTGCCGAGTCATAACCACCGGATACAGCCGTTTGAACCATTTCTTTTCGCACCGCAACCCAGATAAGCAGAACGTCTGCATCAAACTCTGGACCATAAGCGAGATTGTCTTGCAACGAAAACCCAAGTCTGGACTTGTAACTCGGATGGTATAAATGTCCGTCCGTCATGTGACTTTCGAGCGCATCGTAGTGACGATCCTCTACCGGAATACGAAGAGGCAGCAACGCCCGGCACTGACTGTCTTTGGCCATCGTTTCTTGCAACTCCTGAACAAATGCCGTCAGTTTCGCACCCTGCAAACGATTCAGTACCATCTCTTCCAAAAATAAATCCAGATCCGTGCAGGTAACACCTTCGCGCTTGATCGATCCAACCTTCACCTTCACCCTTCCAAACGAAAACTTCTGCTCTGCGTCACACGTATACACCACGGATTCACCATTTGCAGTAACACCGCAGGTCGACCACTCACTCCCGTTCACTCGACGATCCAAAATATCTTCAAACCACATCGCTTCCAGTACCTGGCGTATGATCCTTTCCTGAACTTCCACGTACACAGGGACTGCGTTGTCATTTGGCGTTCTACGTCTTTCATCCGCTATGTTTGATTGGGGTGATTCATGTGATTCGTGTGAATTATTAGGTTCGTTTTGTTCGATTGGTTCACTAATGCTGTTAATCTTATTTGTTCCACTTGTTCCGCCTATTTCAGTTGGGTCTGTTTCTATTCTGCCTGCTACTTTACTTCCCTTTTTTTCTTCTGCCTCATTGCTGATTTCCACGGATCTCACGTGCTTCACTCCCTAAACGTTTCATGACGTTACCTACCGGCACATAAACCGGGGTCTGACTAATGCCCGTGAGACAACTCACCAGATTTTGTTTGGCCAGAAAAGCATCTGCGGTCAGCAAATGCTCCACATAAGCATTACCTGTTCGTGCCCGTTCTTCCTCAAGCACCTCTCGCACCTGCACCCAGAAGTACTCCTCCGGCACGTTCACATCCCGGGCCAGTACATGAATTAACGAACCCAGATGATTCACGATAAAATAATACGAGGTTCGCGCCCATGCCTTCTCACGCGGATAAAATAACAACCCGGACAGTCCATCGACCAGTTGCTCGTCTACACTGACCCCTTCCAGATCACGTACGATAAAAGCTATCGGCATGCCCTGCTCCAAGGTCACCAATGTATTCTGCAAATGGGCTTCAAAATGAATGCCTTTTTCTCCCGCTGCTCGCACAAGCGGTAACAACGAGCAGGTTAGATACCGTGACAACCATTGCTTGACCTTGTCACAATCCACCATATTATTTTCGGCAATGGCAACAGGATGAGCTGCCTTCCACTGACCATTCGCTGCACCCTTGCTATGTTCATGATTAGCGTATTCCCGTCCACCAGAGGCATGTCGGGTAACCTTTGCTGGTTCGGGTTTTCCACTTACCATATGCACAGGTTTGTCTGTTGCATCTTCGGCGCCATCACGTCTGCCTCGCAGCATTGTCACTAACCGGGACGGTGCCCCAGGCCATGGCGACTCGACCAGACTGGACAATACATATGTATTCGCAGGGTCGAATTCAATGGGCCGATAGGCGATCGTGAACAGGCTTGTCAGCTCTTCATTCTCGAATCTACATGTCGCTACACCTGTCTCATACGCGATTTGAGTCTTTGGCTCTGCATCAAAACATCCCTGCTCCCACACATACGTGGATGCATCCATTGTCCGCCTCATCTGCTCGGCACTGTTGGTGCGGATCATGTTGGTAATTTGCATATTCAGCGACAGCTTGATATTGCAGTTCCAGGTCGGAACGTACACCGTGCGTACCGAAGAGGTCGGATAGGCAAGCGGCCCTGCGCTGCCCAGCAGTAACAACTTCTCTTCACGGATATACGACTGCACCTCATCCAGATGGGAGATGTGCGCATACTGCCATGGATGAACGGGCAAGAGCCCATACATGCTGATCTTCTCTTTTGACACAGGCCAGTCCTGACTTGCCAGAAGGTGGTGCAGGTCTATTTTGTCCGAGTGCGCTACCCATTCCTCTGCATATACATCTTGTCTTACGGCGATATAACAGAGCTGGAACGAGGTTCGAAGTTCTGGACTATATCGCTGCACATCCTGGGCAGTGAAACCGCTGGAGTTTTTCGGAAAAGGGTGAAACGGATGACCATACAACAAGGACTGCTCAGAGGTAATATAGTCATGCACTTCTAGATCAGATGCTTGCTCTATATACAATGTGAGATTAGCAACGCTGTTCTCCACTTTTTGAATAAAATCACGAACGCGTTCGCCTCCCCGATCTGGATCTCCGCCAATTTCAGACGAAATCCAGCGCACCAGATCATGGTAATGCACAGTTTGCCCATTATAATTCATACTGAGATATTCATGCTCACCCATAGCTGAGTAGTAAGACAACAGCCCCATTACGCTTACACCGCTGGTTGGAAAAGTAATCGTATAGGTCAGCGTATCCGGGTTAAGCTGAATCTGTTCTGCTCTCTCCGGCCCAAGCTCACGGATATAACAGTTCAGCAGTAGCTTGCAGGAATGTTCATCGGCCTGTTGCTCCGCCTTGGACCGGAGTTTGTTTTCCATTTTGAACAATGAAGCCAACCTTCTTTCGAGTTATAAGTAAGACCAGAGGTAACGTTAGCAGAATAGCGCAGCCAAGACCTACACAGATTTCTTTGATGGCTCCCCATTTCGCCAGTTCAACCGCGCTGCCTTGCCCAGCCAGCCATTGCCAGCGCATATCGTAATACAGCGTCATGCCCATCACTGCAAACGATGAAGCCAGTCGTTCAATTGTTGTAGACAGTACCGATCCTTCATGCATATCTTCATCAGGCAACGCCTGCAGACCTATAGCAGAAATACTCATACCGGACAGACCCACACCCATGCCCCGGCACGCCATCAGCACCCCGATGATCCATACAGACGCCCCCATAGGCAGAAATGCAAAGGACAGAATAGATATCGATACCAGCAGTGTTCCCCAAGCGATAAATTGAAGGGAGCGCCCCCGATCTAACAGGTTGCCTCCAATCCACATGAACAGACTGGTGGAGATGGAGAGCGGAATGAACAGGGCACCGGAAAGTGCAGGAGACCATTGAAAGACTTCCTGAAACAGCAGTGGCAACGCAAAAATCACGCCGAACATCACGCAATCCTGAATCGTGGAGATCAGAACGGTAAGGGAAAAAACACCTTTTCTCCGCAGTAACGAATAACGGATGAGCGGCTCATCACGTGAATTTTCAACCTGGACAAAACGAATAAGCAACACCACGCCAAGAGCAATCAGGGTCCAGGGTATCCATGGAGCCACTGTAGGACTGGCATACAACTGTACGCCCAGACTAAGTGCACCAACTGCACCAACAAGCCGTATTACACTGGATGGATGCCACGTTTTCCTGCGAGCCGGGGTGTAGGCTTGAATCACGCGTCCACAACCCATTAGCGAAAAAAGAGCCAGCGGCACGTTCAGCCAGAAAAGCATCTCCAGCCGTCCATACTGAATGATAAACCCGCCGAGTGTCGGCCCAGCCGCAGGAGCAAGCATCAGCAGCAAACCCCAGGCGCCCGTAATGCGTCCCCGAACCTCCGGACCGTAAACATCAAACAGCAGCACAAGGGATAAAGGAATCATCAGGCCTGCGGCCACACCATGCATGAACCTTACAAGCAGCAGCACTTCAATGAAAGAATGGAGCAAGGCACCGAGCACAGAAAATACCCCGTAAATGCAGATGCCCAGCATGTATGTCCGCTTGCGTCCCAACCTGTCTACGATCAGGGAAGCCAGCGGCATCGTTAATGTCATGGCGAGCATATAGAGGGCAATGATCCAGCCGCCCGCTGTAGTGGAAATGTCATAATATTCGATGAAATACGGAAGCAGCAGGTTAAACGCACTGTTAGTAAGCACAAGGGTGAAGGCTCCCAGTAGAATAGCAAGTAAAACCGCATGCCGCCGAAGCAGCGATACACTCAGCATACCGCTTCCGTTAATGCAATAGCTTCCGATACCGACTGTTCAAAAATTGCCAGTATTTCGCCCGCTTCCTTCTCCGTAATATTCAGTGGCGGCAGGAAACGCACAACCGCGGAGTGACGTCCACCGACTTCCACAATGAGACCATTCCGGAAACATTGCTGCTGAATGACGGAAGCCAGTTCACCATGTTGTAGATAATGTCCAAGACGATCCTTGCCTCCCTGCGGATTAACCACTTCAACACCGATCATCAGTCCCCGGCCACGAACGTCACCAATTTCGGCAAAACGTTCTTTCATTGCGTTGAGCCGTGTCATGAATTGCTCACCGCGCAGATGCACATTATGCATCACATGATGCTCCTTGATATAACGGAGCGTGGCGAGACCCGCAGCCATGGCTAGTTGATTGCCACGAAATGTTCCTGTATGCGCACCCGGCTTCCACTGATCCAGCTCTTCCTTATAGATCACAACAGACATGGGAAGACTGCCGCCTACGGCTTTGGAGCAAATGATGACATCGGGCACAATGCCCGCGTGTTCAAACGAAAACATACGCCCCGTCCGACCAATACCCGTCTGCACTTCATCAATAATGAGTGGAATGTTTCGCTCCGCTGTGATTCGGCGCAACTCCTTCAACCACTCCATATCCGCTGGAATCGCACCACCCTCGCCTTGTACCGTTTCCACAATCACACCGCATGGCGCAGCTATTCCGCTCTCACAATCATCCAGCAAGTTTTCAATGTACTGTGAACTTAAACGGGCAGTCATGCCTTCACCAACCCCAAACGGACAGCGGTATTCATACGGAAACGGCAGAAAATGCACATCCGGTAGCAGGCTTTGCAGCTGTTCCTTTTTACTCAGATTGCCACTCATGGACATCGTCGCTTGGGTTGAACCGTGGTATCCACCTTGGAAAGCCAAAATGGATTTGCCGCCTGTTGCATGTTTTACCAGTTTGATCGCTGCTTCGACCGCATCGGCTCCGGTTGGTCCGCAGAACTGAATTTTGGATCTATCCCGCATCTCTTCGGGCAGTAAGGAGAGTAGCTCCTGCATAAACGAAAGCTTAAGCGGTGTAGCCAAATCCAGGGTATGTAACGGAATTTGCTGATCAAGCGCCTCGCGAATGGCGCTAACGACCGTCTCATGGTTATGTCCAAGCGCGAGTGTTCCCGCACCTGCGAGACAATCGTAAAATTCACGGCCTTCCGTATCCGTAATCTTGATACCCTGAGCTTTGCTGATAACGAGCGGGAAATGCCGTGGGTATGATCGTGCGTTGGACTCCTTTTCGTTCTGTAGCTTCAGGTATTCCGTCTGTACCTCTACTGACATAACTCTCTAACGCCCCTTATCCTCGATTCAGGCCTATCATGCCTGTACATTCGTTAATGACTCTGTAACTACTCGTATTGTTGAAACTCCCCAAATGACCACAATCAGCAATTCTTAATCCCCTAAAAAAGGCTTATCCCCTCTGTATGAAAAAAAGCCAGTGTTCCAACCTCCTATGAAGAATGGCTTATTCACGCTAACATTAACTCTCCCATAGATACTCCAGATATTGACGTACAACATCCTTTCTCGTCCCGCCATGCGGATAAACGTGGTGAGTCAGATCCGGCAATGCGTTAACTTCCAGAATACCTCCCTGTGCAGCTGTAATAGGTACTCGAATGTCCTTACAACGGACATCTATACCTGCGACGTCAATCTGGAGCGATTGGGCTGCCTGTATCATCATGCGGGCATTCTCCGGGTGTATGTCATCCGTACAATCCCGGTAAAATTCACTAATCTTCCCGGCTGCCGAATTACGGAGGTCATACAGCTCAATCTCTTGGTTCACAAGAGGGATATCACTCCAACCAAAACCTTGCTTACGCAACGTATCCAGCAAACGTGTGTTATCAACATTTTTGAGATCAATCGCAGGAAAAGATTCATACATACCGATCTCCGTGTCTTCCATTCGGCTCTCGTTCAGCCTCTCAATAAGTTCACATATAGACGAACTACCATCGCCAGTCACATATACAGGACGATATTGGTTCACCGCCGCTACCTGATCATTGATAACCAGTACCCGGTAGTCGGTTCCAATGACATATTGCTGCAGCAGTATGCTACTTCCATATTGGGCTGCGAGGTCCATCGCTTTTTCCAATTCAGCAATGTTGCGTACATCCAGCGTAACCCCCTGACTGCTGCTGGAATCCAGCGGTTTGACTACGATGGAGCCATGCTGTTTTAGAAAAGTTTCTGCCTCTTCTCCCATGGCTGCCACAACGATATGCGACGGAACTGGCATCCCCTGCTCATGCAGGATCAGATTACACGCCTGTTTATTCTTGGCAAGTAGTCCAGCGATCAGCGGTAACCGATGGGTTCTCGTTTTGTTAATGATGATCTGCTTGTGCTCCATGGACAGTTTTAGAAAATCTTCACAACCCTCCACCAGCAACTCGCAACCGATGCCCATCTCTTTAGCTTTGTTTAGAATCAGCCGATTCTGTAAATTCTCAAAACCTTCTGGAAATACGGAACATTTGGAACGAAGTAAATTCATATCCGACCTTCCTATCGGTTGATTTTATTGATAATGATTATCAGTATCACACAAAATCTATTTTATGGTAATTACTCAATTGTTGTCAATATAAAACTTTTAAGGTAAAAATAGTTTTCTTCTCTGAAGGTAAGTTATTTTAGTTATCAACATAGAGGTCACTACAAGGCATAACAAACCGGGCAAGCTGTAGAATCTTCAAAAGCTCCTTCCGCTTGCCTGTTTTGTTATCCCCATGAAGATGGAAATGTAACTGAGGGGTGAATTAGAGGATTGATCACTTACTTTCTTTTACAAACAGGAGTCTAAAGCTACCTTTCATCAAGCGTCCATCAAGCATTCATTAAGCCAGTTGTGTATAACGTTGCTGTTCTCCGTTCAGCTTCCTGCCTCTTCCGTGCGGAATACAAGTCGGCGTACCGAATAACGGATCTACAGCAATATCACACTCCATCTGAAAGACGTTGCGCACGAGGTCGCGAGTGATAATATCCTCTGGTTTACCCTCTGCATAGATCGACTTGTTGTGCACCGCCACAATATGGTGTGCATAACGACACGCCAGATTCAGGTCGTGAAGCACCATCACGATTGTGCGTCCTTCCCGTTCATTTAATTCAAACAACAGATCCAGAATATCGATCTGATGTGTCATATCCAGATACGTCGTAGGCTCGTCGAGCAGCAATGTCTCCGTGCCTTGTGCCAGGGTCATGGCGATCCAGGCGCGTTGACGCTGACCACCAGATAGCGCATCAACAGAACGATCTGCAAGTTCTGTCAGATGTGTAGACGCAAGAGCCAGCTCGACCATACGTTCATCCTCACCTGACCACTGTTTGAGCCATGTCTGGTGAGGATATCGTCCTTGGCGAACTAGTTGATTTACGGTCAAACCCTCCGGTGCCGTTGGGCCTTGGGGCAAAATGGACATGCGTCTGGAGATTTCTTTAGTGGGCAACTTTGCAATCTCTTCCCCATCCAGCAACACGGTGCCTGAACTGGACTTCAGCAGTCTCGCCATCGTACGCAACAACGTCGATTTGCCGCAGCCATTACTGCCGATCAAGACGGTAATCTCTCCTTTGGGAATCGTCAGATTCAGGTTTTCAATGATCGGATCTGCTCCATAGGAGACGGTAAGCTGCTTGGCTTCCAGAATACTCACGGCGCTCTCCTCCTCAATAGTGGTTTCGATTCTTAAATAGTAGATACAGGAAAAACGGTGCACCAATGCCTGCGGTGAATACACCTGCCGGTACATCCAGTGGCAGGAACGCCGTTCGGGCAATGAGATCAGCTACACAGACCAGTAACGCACCAACGAATCCGGATACCAGCAACATGCTGCCGAACATTCGCCCTACCAGCTTTYGCGCAATATGTGGAGCGATCAGACCCACAAAGCCAATTGTGCCAGCTACAGAGACAGCAATCCCGGCAAGCAGCACACTGCATAATAGCAAGGCAGATCGATGCCACTGCACCTTAACACCAAGCCCTGTAGCAAGGTCATCTCCGAACTCCTGTGCATTCAGACTGCGGGCAAACCCCATGGCGAGTGGCACAACAATGACAATGACGGGGAGTATAGTTCGGATATCCGTCCATGTTGCCCCGTAAATGCTGCCTGTTAGCCAGATATAGGCCTGACTCGCCGTATAGAACGGGCTTAGAATCAACATAAAGGTAGTGCCAGCACCCGTTATAGCCGAGACGCCGATTCCAATCAGCACAAGCCGGATTGGACTGACTCCTTTTTTCCAAGCAAGAATATAAATGATGATTGCCGTTACCATCGCACCGATGACAGCGAAAAGTGGCAGCAGTTTGATGCTAACCGTTCCACCCAACAACGTTACAAACCCTACGGCAGCTACCGCAGCACCACCCGTTATGCCGATGACATCGGGTGAGGCAAGTGGATTACGGATAATGCCCTGTAACAGTGCACCCGACATCCCAAGTGCGGCTCCGACAAGCAGAGATAACAACACACGTGGAAGCCTAAGTGTCAGCACAACGAAATCATGCTCTCCTGCATTCAGTCCAAAGATCGTTCGAAGGACATCCAGTGGAGATATAAAGTCACTGCCTAAGCTTGTTCCGACTACCCCTGCTACCAGAAACAGAAGGACACATACGGCGATAACCATCATGGACTTGCGCTCGACTTGCATGGAGACGGTGTCTTTTTTGTTTCGATAGGTCAGCATCTTCTTCATATCTTTGTCACCCCCTTGCGGGCGATATAGATGAAGAATGGACCGCCGATCAGGGCCGTCATGACACCGAGCGGAAGTTCCTGCGGCATAATCACCAGCCTTGCTACGACATCGGCTGACACCAGCAGAATCGCCCCACCCACGAAGCAATAAGGGATGAGCCAGCGATAGTCATTGCCTACAAAAGCACGCATGATATGCGGTACAACGAGTCCGACCAAACCGATAGAACCAGCGACAGCGACAGAGCCGCCCGCCAGTAGCACCGTAACGACTCCCATCATTCCTTTGACCAGGAGCACGTTCTGACCCATACCTTTGGCAATGTCATCCCCTGTTAATAACAAATTGATCGCTCTCCCCATGAATAGCGATACCAGTGCAGCTGCCGCCATATAAGGTAGAACCGGATACAGCATCTCCAATGTTCGTCCACTTACCGAACCGGCAAGCCAGAACAATACATCCTGCAACCCTGTTCCATCCAAGACGAGAATCGCTTGGGTAAAGGAAGCAAACAAGGCCGAAATAGCGGTACCTGCTAGTACAATTTTGATTGGAGTCAGACCATCACGCCCAAGCGAACCCAAACCATATACAATCGCTGCCGAGATCGCCGCCCCGGCAAATCCAAACCACATCATCGTAGTCAAGGAAGATACGGATAGTACAACAACAGCAATAACAATAAAGAAAATCGCCCCCGCATTAATCCCGAACACACTTGGGGATGCCAGCGGATTACGTGTTAGTGCCTGCATCAGTCCACCTGCAACAGCCAGACTCGCACCTACAACAGCCGCAATAACCGTGCGTGGCAATCGTTCTGTCAGAAGCACCACATGTCCTACCGACGTTTCATCATATGAATGGTAAGCATCCCATAACATATGGAACGTAATAGGTGTGCGTCCCAGAATCATGCTGGCGGTTGCAGCAACCACCATAAGAATGAACAAACCAACTAACCCGTATATTTTCGCACTTGCCTTGGTAAAAAGGGGAAACATACGCTCACTCTCTCATCTGTAAATTGAAATAGGATCTGCCTGCCCATACACTTCGCTCACGAAAGTTCTGGTACACGGCAGATCCTGCTCTTATTATTTAGTCAAGTTGAACTGCTTGTATAGATCGTCCAGCATCATGTTGGCTGAGGTATATCCGCCTGCCATGTTCCAGGCCACTTCATCTACCTGAACCAACTGGTTGTTTTTTACAGCGTTTAGGTTTTTCCAGAGTGGACTGCTTGTCCAATCTTTGTAGTTTTTCTCAATTGCAGCTGTATCCGTGCCCGAGTTAAAGTTAAAGATCATGTCTGCATTCATATCTGGAATCGCTTCTTTGGATGTCAATTCAACACCCCATTTATCTGCATCATGCCCTGCCGGTCTTGTAAAACCAAGTTCTTTCAGAATTTTACCTGCATATCCCATGTAGAAAATACGGACTTGATCCGCTCTAAAGTTTGTGATGGTTGCTTCAATCGGCAGACGGTCACCCATCTTCTGTTTGAAATCCGCCACACGAGTCTCCCAATCAGAGAGCAGTTTAGTCGCTTCATCTGTTTTGTTCATGGCTTCCCCTGCAAGCTTCAACGTTTCTTTCCAATCGAACAGCGTTTCGGTCACGATCGTTGGTGCGATCTGGGACAACTGATCATAGATTTCTTCGTGCCTGATTTTGGTTGCAATAATGAGGTCCGGCTTCAGCTTGTTGATTTCTTCCAGATTGGGCTGGGGTTCTTGACCCACTTGAGGTACACCGTCCAAGTCTTTACGCAGATATTCATAAACGGGCTGCTGAACCCATGATTCAACGACACCCGCTGGTTTCACGCCAAGTGCTACTACAACATCATTCGCACCTTGGAACAGTGTCACGATTCGTTGCGGAGTTCCCGTGATTTTGGTTTCTCCCATGGCATGTTTGATCACCCGAGTCTCGTCTGTAGCTTTGACAGCTTTATCTCCTTCCGTGCCACCTTCAGCACTTTTACCGCTTGTTGCCGAGCTTGCTGTATTGGTTGTACCCGCACTTCCCCCTGAAGCACAGCCAGCCAGCAGCGAAATCATAAGAATAAGTGCTGCATAAATATATAACTTTTTGCTGAATCGAAACATGGAAACCGTCTCCCCTTTTTGTTCTAAATGATATTGAATCTCATTATCATTTGTATTGTAATGGAGTTGGGTGATTTAGACAAGCACTTATTCGGAAAAAATTTCACAATCCATATCCAACTTCATCTATCCTAGAAATACTGATGTATAAGCATATTTGAGGTAAACGCATATAATATAAATCGATATTATCAAACGGTTGTGTAACTGCTTATGTCAATTCCCCCTGCTTCTTCTGGGCTAACATTACTTGAACTACTCTTCTATTTCTTGATCAGACGATATTCAAATACATTCATATTTATTCAAAATAGATATATATTTATGAATATCGATCATACTCTGTACTTGCATAGTCACTGTCGACTCATTTAACTCATATTTTATTCCTAAATTATTCCTGTAAAAGAAACTCTTCTTATGTTAGATTATCCCTTGGAATAAAATCACATATATAAAGACAGGGGACAGGTATTATGAAAAAACATTGGATTCTATCGATCCTGATGAGTATGGTGTTGATCGGGGGCGTAGTTCTTCCAACGGGGCATTATGTTGCGGCGGCAGACAACTCCACTGTGATTTCGGATGAGGAAAACACGGAAGAGACAATCAACCAGGAAGAACAGGAGCTTACAGCAGATGATCAAGACTTCCTCGATTATTTGGAGGCTCTGGAAGCACCTAGTGTCTATGAACAGAAGGCTCTGAAAGTTCTAGGCGATACAACATATATTACGCCTTCCAATCGCAAATCTTTCTTTTTACAATTGAACAATATTGCTGTTCCAAACTACACGAAGTATGTTTCTATGTTGAAACAGATTAAGCCAGAGAATCCGGAACTAAAAAAAATTCATAACAAGTTAATCAAAGGCAGCTATACCCAACTGGAAGCAAGTATATTGTTCAAAAAAGCTGTTTCCAAAACTCAGATCAATAAAACTTTACTCAAACAGGGCAACGAAAAAGTTGCAGCGGGCTTGAAACTTATACTAGAGTACCAGGCTGAAATAAATACTTACGGTGAAACGCTTGGATTCGAGATGTAATCCTCCCTATACGAACATCAAAATTGATAATTAAGGAAAAAAAGTATTTTCTTTTGCAAAGATAATTCGTATAATAGCCGTATAATCAAAAGGCTATGCTGCCGAAAGGTACAACCTCGTGAACATTGGAGGTTGTGCCTTTTTTGCGTTTTCTACGGCGTTTTCCACGCAGTCCCTAGCCTTATCTTGCATTTAACCATGTGCCAAGGAGTGATTCACATGATTTTAGAAGCGATTTATCACCGTCCGAAACTGAACTGGTCTTACGCGTATAATCGTACAACCATGCATCTACGTCTGCGCTCCAAACGAGGCGATTTGGATGCCGTCATTGCCATTACAGGGGATAAATATGCCTGGGATCGGACGATCACGCATATTCCTATGCGGATTTTCGCCCGGGACGAAATGTTTGATTATTGGGAGGCCGAGACATCCCCGCCCTACCGCAGACTACGTTATGCCTTCCAGCTTATCCAAGGGGAAGATTCCGTGTGGATGACAGAGCGAGGATTTGAGCAGGCACTACCGGAGCATCCACTGGAAATGTTTGATTTTCCATTCATGAATCCGGTCGATATTTTTGAACCGCCTGCATGGGTTAAAGATGCTGTATTTTATCAAATTTTCCCCGAACGTTTTGCGAATGGTGACCCCTCTCTGACGCCAGCACATGCTGAACCTTGGGGTGGTACGCCTACACCTACCAATTTCTTTGGCGGAGACCTGCAAGGTGTGATGGATCATCTGGATCATCTTAGTAAACTCGGGATCACAGCCATCTATTTCTGTCCATTGTTCGAGGCCACGACCAACCATAAATACAATACCGCGGATTATTTGAAGGTTGATCCTCAATTCGGTACGAATGAACAATTGAGAATGCTAGTGGACGCATGTCATGCTCGTGGTATACGAGTCATTCTGGATGCTGTATTTAACCATTCGGGAAGGGAGTTCACTCCTTTTGTCGACGTAATGAAAAATGGCTCTAATTCTCCTTATGCAGACTGGTTCTACATCAAGGATTGGCCGCCACGGGTTGAAGATGGCATTCCAACCTACGAAACCTTTGCCTTCGAACCGCTTATGCCGAAGCTCAACACGGAGCACCCGGATGTCAAAGCCTATCTGCTTGAGGTTGCACGCTACTGGATCGAAGAGATGGATATTGACGGCTGGCGACTGGATGTTGCCAATGAGGTGGATCACCAGTTCTGGCGTGAGTTCCGGCAAACAGTCAAAGCCATCAAGCCTGATGCTTACCTGCTCGGTGAGATCTGGCATGATTCATTGATGTGGCTGCAAGGCGACCAGTTCGATGCAGTCATGAACTACCCTTTTACCAACTCCGTACTGGATTATGCGGTGCATGGCAAGCTGGATGGACTCGGATTCGCCAACGAAATTGGCAAACTGCTTGCTTCGTACTCCCAACCGGTTACCGAAGCCGCGTTTAATCTGCTGGGCAGCCACGATACTCCGAGGTTGTTGACGTTATGTGATGGGGATATGCGCAAAATGAAATTGGCTGTCACGTTGCTCTTCTCATATCCCGGTGCACCTTGCGTCTATTATGGAGATGAGATTGGACTAGACGGTGGATATGACCCGGGTTGCCGTAAATGTATGGAATGGGATGTGGGCAAACAGAACCGGGAGCTGCTTGAATTTTTCACCCGCACCATTGAGTTACGTAAGGAACATCCTGCTTTGCGTAGCGCGGAGTTAAAGATTATGTATGCCAAAGCCGGCGACCCGTGCCTTGCTATGGAACGTGTGGATTCGGAGACGGGAGAACGCATGTTACTGGTGATCAATGCCAGTGATGAGCCTCGTAAACTGGAGCTTGGGTGGGTAGATCATAACGTCTGGCGCGACTTGTTTACCTCTACTCCAGTGGAAGCAAGACAGAACAAGTTGACCCTGGATCTTGCTGCATACGGTTTCTCTTTGTTGCAATGTGAGGCGAAGCAGCCAGCGGAAGCCTAACCTGGTAAAAGGGCTTTTGCGATGTCTGTTATTATTCTTGCTGTGCACCTTAGGTGACAATAAACACCCCCGCCTCAGAAGAGACGGGGGTGTTCCGGATAGGTCAGCCGAAATTGCAAGCTGATCCAAAATGTATAGCCCGTAATTGGAATGAATCTGCAAATAGTTTAAATCGAGCGGGATACTTTTGTAAATATAAAAATAGAAATAAAATGCATATAAAAAAGTTATTTACATACAACCCAAATTTTCTTAAAATAGCGATGTAATCATAACTCGAGGGCTATGCTTTTAAACCCCAGCGGTTTAGGACAACCCCGGTAACTCCCCAAGGAGATACCGGGGTTGCCTGCGTTTACGCCTGGAAGGAGGAATCCAAACAATTCAGTGAATCAACCTGTACTATTGTAAGCGCTACAATTCAAAGTCCGTTGGTTGTTTATCAAAAACTACTACATTCACGAAGGGTGGATTACCATGTTTCAAATGGCCAAACGCGCATTCCTCAGCACCACACTGACCCTCGGCTTGCTTGCCGGCAGCGCCCTGCCGTTCTTGCCAGCTTCTGCTGTATACGCCGATCCGGACACCGCTGTAACCAACAAGCAGAGTTTCAGTACAGATGTGATCTACCAAGTGTTTACGGATCGCTTTTTGGACGGCAATCCCTCAAATAACCCTACCGGAGCCGCTTATGATGCCACATGCAGCAATTTGAAGCTCTACTGTGGTGGAGACTGGCAAGGGTTAATCAACAAAATCAACGATAACTATTTCAGTGATCTGGGTGTCACAGCGTTGTGGATCTCCCAGCCTGTCGAAAATATTTTTGCTACGATCAACTACAGTGGTGTCACCAATACAGCCTACCACGGCTACTGGGCTCGGGACTTCAAAAAGACCAATCCATACTTCGGCACGATGGCCGATTTCCAAAATCTAATTACGACGGCCCATGCCAAAGGCATCAAGATTGTCATTGACTTTGCACCGAACCACACCTCTCCAGCGATGGAAACGGACACCTCTTTTGCCGAAAATGGCAAACTGTACGATAACGGTACACTGGTAGGCGGTTATACCAATGATACCAACGGGTATTTCCATCACAATGGCGGCTCCGACTTCTCTTCCCTGGAGAACGGCATCTACAAAAACCTGTATGACCTAGCCGACTTCAACCACAATAATGCGACCATCGACAAATACTTCAAAGATGCGATCAAACTGTGGCTCGATATGGGCGTTGACGGCATTCGGGTGGATGCGGTGAAACATATGCCTCTCGGCTGGCAAAAGAGCTGGATGTCCTCCATCTACTCACACAAACCGGTATTCACTTTTGGTGAATGGTTCCTGGGATCGGCTGCTTCCGATGCAGATAACACAGAATTTTCCAACAAATCTGGTATGAGTCTGCTTGATTTCCGCTTTAACTCTGCTGTGCGTAATGTGTTCCGCGATAACACATCCAACATGTACGCACTCGATTCCATGATTAACAGTACCGCTACCGATTACAATCAAGTGGGCGATCAGGTGACGTTCATCGACAACCATGATATGGATCGTTTCAAAACAAACGCAGTTAACAATCGCCGCCTGGAGCAGGCTTTGGCCTTCACACTGACTTCACGTGGCGTACCTGCCATCTACTATGGTACCGAACAGTATCTAACCGGGAATGGCGATCCGGATAACCGGGCCAAAATGCCTTCGTTCTCCAAATCCACTACAGCATTTAACGTCATCAGCAAACTGGCTCCTCTGCGCAAATCCAATCCGGCCATTGCCTACGGTTCCACACAGCAGCGCTGGATTAACAATGATGTATATGTTTATGAGCGCAAATTCGGCAAGAGCGTAGCCGTTGTTGCTGTAAATCGCAATCTTTCCACATCAGCAAGCATTGCAGGGTTGAGCACTTCGCTGCCTACAGGTTCATACACGGATGTACTTGGCGGCGTGTTGAATGGAAACAATATCACATCCACGAACGGCAGCATTAACAACTTCACCCTTGCTGCGGGCGCAACGGCAGTATGGCAATACACAACAGCCGAAACGACACCTACCATCGGTCATGTTGGGCCGGTTATGGGGAAACCCGGTAATGTGGTGACAATCGATGGCCGTGGATTCGGCTCGACGAAAGGCACGGTCTACTTCGACACTACAGCCGTTACTGGAGCAGCGATCACATCGTGGGAAGATACACAGATTAAAGTAACCATCCCATCTGTTGCCGCTGGCAACTATACGGTCAAAGTCGCTGCAAATGGGGTAAACAGCAATGCATATGACAACTTCACCATCCTGACTGGCGATCAGGTTACGGTTCGCTTCGTCGTAAACAATGCTTCCACAACGCTTGGACAGAACCTCTATCTGACAGGCAACGTAGCCGAACTTGGCAACTGGAGCACCGGTTCCAATGCCATTGGACCAGCATTCAATCAGGTCATTCATCAATACCCAACCTGGTACTATGATGTCAGCGTACCGGCAGGCAAACAGCTGGAGTTCAAGTTTTTCAAGAAAAACGGATCAACGATTACATGGGAAAGCGGTTCGAACCATACATTCACCACACCGGCAAGCGGAACAGCCACCGTTACGGTAAACTGGCAGTAAAAGCTTCATAACATGGATACACAAACTAACCCGGAGTACGCAATCCAGCGTATATTCCGGGTTTTGCTATGTGCTACAGCCTCAGGCTCAGTGGAAGGGTTCATCCCCTTACAATACATTCCTCCTTTTCTTCATTAGAGGCCCTAACCCTGTAAGCACAAGCAGGCACTTCCGAAGCATTGCCAGTCAACAAAGACATGACGTTGCGGAAGTGCCTGCTTAAAACTACCGCATGTGCGGCTTATCTTGCGCATACTGCAAGTGGCTATGTTGTTGACAGCACGGAGTGACTATACTCTAATGATGCCACAAGTGATGTTAACCTTTCGATGCACCTGTCGTCAGGCCCTGCACGAGGAATCGCTGCAGGAATACAAACAGCAGGGTAATTGGAATAGCAATCAGTACGGCTCCCGCTGCAAACATCGTAAAGTTACTGTCCTGATACCGGTTTACGAGATCCCACATGCCTACGGCCAGCGTCCAGTTTTCCTTGGTACGCAGCACCAGCCGGGCAAAAATAAAATCCATCCATGCCCCCGTAAAGCTGGTTAAAGCGACGTATGTCAGCATTGGCTTGGATAATGGCAAAATGATGCTCGTGAACACACGCAGATGGCTTGCACCATCGATACGAGCTGCTTCATCCAGACTGCGCGGGATGGTGTCAAAGAAACCTTTGACGATAAATCCGCCCAGCACTGCTCCAGAGGAATAGACCAGAATAAGCGCAGCATGCGTGTCGAGCAGTTTGATTTGCAGCAAAATAATATAGATGGCAATCATGCTCATGAAGCTTGGGAACATGCCGAGAATGAGCATGGTGGACAGAATCGTTTTGCGCCCCCGAAAACGGAACCGGGACAACGCGTACATCCCTAGCGTCACCATTAATGTAGAGAAAATCATCGTGAAGAAGGCGATCTTCAGCGTATTCATATACCATCTGCCGTACATAAAGGACGGATTGTTAAACAACTCTCCATAATGAGAAAGAGTGAAGCTTTCCGGCCATAAGCGTTCACTGAACAATGCCGCGCCGGGACGCAGGGAAGACAGAAAAATCCATAAAACCGGATATACGGATACGACGGCAATAATCACTAAAAGCACGTAACTGAGCGTCAAACGAATTGGATTGTTGCGTTTCTTCATTGGATCATGTCCTCCTCCTTAAATGATTTGGAGCGGCGGAAATTCCAGATGGAGAAGGTAGCGACAATCAGGAAGATGATAATACCTACCGCAGAAGCCATATTGAATTTATTATTGTCGAGTGTGAGTTTGTAGAGCCAGGTCACCAGCAAATCCGTTGCCCCAGCATACTGATAGTCACCGCGAAGCGGATTACCATTCGTTAACAGGAAAATGACGTTGAAGTTGTTGAAGTTTCCGGCAAACTGCATAATCAGCACCGGTGTCGTGGCAAATAAAATGAACGGCATCGTAATAATCTTGAACTTCTGGAACGCAGAAGCGCCGTCTACTTCGGCTGCCTCATACAGATCACGCGGAATAGCGGTAAGCACACCCAAAATGAGCACCATGCTGACCGGAATACCAATCCACATGTTGACTACAATGACAGTAACTTTGGCCCAGAACGGGTCCGTCAGCCAAGGCAACCCTTCCAGTCCGAATGCCCGCATATACGTATTGATCGGTCCAAACTGACCGTTGAACAGGTTGCGCATCAGTAGCAGCGAGATAATCTGTGGAATGGCATAAGGCAAAATAAAAATGGTACGCCACAACTTTTTGAAGCGGATGCCTTTCTGTTCAATTAACAAAGCTACAAGCACCCCGCCGAAGTACGTCGTAACTGTTGCCAAGACAGCCCAGATGACTGTCCAGGTGAGCACCCCATAGAACGTCTGGCTCCAAGATTTGAGCTGGATCAGATCCGTAAATGTTTTGAACCCTACCCATTCCACCAGTTTGGCTGGTGGAATATGATCCGGTGCAGCATAGTTCGTAAACGCAATCGTAACAGTGAACAGAATCGGCATGATGGTAAAAAACAGAATACCGAGTGCCGGAATAGACAGGAACAGATACGGAAAATTTTTGTCCATCACATTACGTATCGTCGCCGCGGCTCCCAGCGTCGGTTTCCCCTGCTCTCTTGCAAGTCCGGTCATATACGCATCCCGGATGTTCAGGATATAAACAAGCACAAACACAAAAAAGACCAGCAGCACAATAATTCCGTCAAGCAGCAAAAAGATGGAATGGTCGCCCTTTTGAAGCACTGTTGAACCATTCACTTTCACAAAACGCTGTGTATTCTCCCCCAGTGTCCATATTCCCCATACCGCTTGGGACAGCCGAGGAAGCAGGTATGCAAGCCCTGCTCCCTCCAGTAGCAATAGAACAATGCCTTTAATCCATTGCCGATTGTATAACTGTCCGAGACCTTGCAGTATGATGGAGCATATGGCTGCTGTCATCCGGTGCTGCTTTTCCCTATTGGACTGGGCAGACACCGGGACATGCTGTTGTCGCATATGCTCTCTCCTCTCCGTTTGGTATCATTCATCGTTCATTCGTGTCATCGCTGTTTCGTCGCTGTTTCGTCATTATTGTGTGGTTGCCAGGCTCTCCTTGATCTGTTTCACAGCATTGTCGAGTGAGGCTTTCACATCCTTGCCGCTATCCCAAATGTCGGTAATGGCTGACGAAATCGGTCCCCATACACTGTCCATGGCTGGAAGGGAAGGCATCGGTGTCGAGTTATTGAATTGTTCAAGGAAGGCTTTGTTGATCGGATCTTCCTGTACTTTCGCGTCAGCCGCCACATTTTTGTTCGCTGGAAGCGTACCGTTCATCTCAAAGTTCTCCATCTGGGCTTCTTCGTTCGAGAGGAATGCGGCCAGCAGCTTGGAAGCATTAGGATACTGGGTAAATGCATTGACGTAATAGGCTTTCACTCCCGAGAAGGAAGTCATTGGCTTGCCATCAATAGCTGGAAGAGGAGCAACTCCAAAATCAATTCCCGCGTTGCGATAGTCGGCAATGGTCCAAGGTCCGTTAATATCCATGGCCAGCTTGCCGCTTGAGAACAGCCCTTTTTTGATATCGTAGTTCACATCGCCCATCTTGAGCGGAAGTACTTCAGCCTTTAGCTTTTGGAGGAACTCTCCCCCTTTCTGCGCTCCTTCATTGTTCAAACCGAGGTCACTGCTATCCATCCCGTTGTCCCCAAAGATATATCCACCCTGAGAGGCTAGGAAGGCGTAGTTATAATAGAATTGTTGTAATTCCCACATCAGCGCATACTGATTGGATTTGGTATTGTTAAACGTTTTGGCAAAATCGATAATTTCATCAAAGTTTTTCGGTGCTTCGGGGTACAAGGCTTTGTTGTAAAAGAGGGCATACGTTTCGACGCTGTACGGATATCCGTACAAAATGTCTTTGAACGTCACCGCTTTCAGCGCATTCTCGCTGATATTGGCTGTAGTTTCAGCTTCGAAGATATCATTAGGCAAAATAAGTCCTGCTTCCGAGGCACTGCCAATCTTGTCATGCGGGAACACAACGACATCCGCGGCAAGCCCGGCAGGGCCATCCGTCGTTAACTTGGTTACCTGATCCGTTGGCGGCAGTTCCTCCATTTTGACCGTGACGCCATATTTCTCTTCGAATTTTTTGACTCGCTGCTCAATAAAGCTGCTCTGGTTTTTATCCTCCCAGATCACCAGTGTTGCGCCCTCCTCCGGCTGGAGATTCTCTGCAGTAAGCTGAACCGTCTCCTCCGGATTATCACTTGGTGTTGCAGGAGAAGAACTGCCACCACCTCCAGTAGAGCATGCAGCCAGTGTAAAAGCCATTCCGATGGACAGAACTGTGCCTTGCCATTTTTTCATGTGAAATGTCCCCTTTCCCTCTGTGTAGTTCAAGAATATTTTGCGCTTTTCACCCTTTAAACGCCGTAGATTGTCAGGATTGTGTTCCATATGAACCGTTGTACAAACGTTTGCCCAAAATGAAATACATTGTCGCTGATGTATCCGATATGTAGGGGGAAACAAGTTAAAAGTATGTAATTCTAATGATGTAAGCGCTTATAATATACATCACATCATACAATATCAAACTTTCTTTGTACAAACGTTTGCACAAGCTGTATTTCTTCAAATTTAACCATATCCTGAATTTTGTTCACAGTAATTTCCTGTTTCCTTGACCTAACTCATTCTTCCTTTATTTTGCTCCAGTTGCATTCTGGATTAACGTGTTAACAATTGATTTCTGGTACCCTTTGCATTACCATAGGAGAATGTTGAAATGATTGAATCAGAAGGGGTTTTTTACATGATTACGATCAAGGATATTGCCAAATTGGCGGGTGTTTCCCCTTCTACAGTGTCACGGGTGATTTCAGGCCATCCCAGAATAAGTACGGAAACATCTCTTAAAGTTAAACAAATTATGAAAGAGCTTAACTATCATCCCAATATGATGGCTAAAAGCCTTGTATCCAAAACAACGCAGACGCTTGGAATTATGCTACCGCGTCCTGCGGAGGAGCTTTTTCAAAATTATTTCTTTGGAGAGTTATTGCGCGGCATTATTACCTACGCGACTCGTAACAACTATGAATTACTGCTGTCCACCGAGACATCCTCCGATGATGAATTACAGGCCATTTCCCGTCTCGTGCATGGTCGCAGGGTCGACGGCATTCTGTTGCTCGGTTCCAAGAGGGACGATCCCATCATCTCTTTTCTCGAAGAGGAAAAATTCCCGTTTGTGCTGATTGGTCGGAGTGAGACTCATCCGAATGCACCTATGGTCGACAACGATAATGTTCAGACCGCATATGATGCAACACAGCATCTTATTGCGCAGGGACACACACGCATCGGCTTTGTGAGCGGCCCGCCGGATATTACGTTATCGCATGATCGCATGCGTGGGTATCGGAAAGCTCTTGAGGAATCCGGGTTAACGGCAACTAACGACTGGATCGTGGAGGGTGAATTCCTGCAGGAAAGCGGCTTCCGGGCGATGTCCCTTTTTATGTCGCTGCCCGACAGGCCTACCGCCATTGTAGTTATCGATGACAATGTCGCTTTTGGTGTGTTAAGAGCACTCGCGGAGCTTGGATATCGAGTGCCCGAGGATATCAGTGTAGTAAGTTTTAACAATATCGCATTGTCCGAACTCGCTTCGCCTCCGCTCAGTTCCATTGATATTGGAACCTATCAGCTCGGGTATACCGCAGTTCAGGTTCTACTCAAAATTCTTGGCAACGAGCCTCTCGCTCAGAACCCGGTTATTATCCCGCACCGCCTGATTGTACGTGAGTCCTCCCTATATATGAAGGCAAAGCCCTTCCTGAGTTAAGCGCTCTACCTCATCTTTTGTGAAGTGCAAACGTTTGTCCTTTCTTTAATTTAGGGCAAAACATATGCAGAACACAGGATGTCAAAAAAGCCGCATTTCTGCGGCTTCTCCTTTGCTTTCTATGACTTACATTTCTGTTTTCACTTTATTTTCTTCACTTTCTTTTCCTATCCTTGTTAAGCGGCAGAACTATTTTCTGCTCCAAGGCACGATCTGCCAACAAAATTAATACGAACTCCAGCCTGCGTCAGCCGTAATGACGGTGCCATTTACAAAACTGGACTCGTCCGATCCAAGGAACAAAGCCACTTTGGCAATCTCCTCGCTCGTTCCTACCCGTGGGTTGATAGCCATCCCCTGTTGCTGTCGTCCTGCACCGAATGGGTTAATACCTGTCATGGATGCACCGATGTTGGTTGCAACAGCTCCTGGTGCAATAGCATTACAGCGAATGCCTTGCTCGGCATACATGTATCCTGTATTTTTGGTAAAGCCCACCACAGCGTGTTTGGATGCCGTATATGCGGCTCCTGCCCGTCCACCGTGCAAACCACCTGCTGAAGCAATATTGACAATAACACCTTGCTGTTTCTCCAGGAAAATTGGCAGTACTTTGCGTGTGGTACGCATCACACTTGTTGTGTTCACCGCAAAAACCTTTTCCCACCGCTCATCGCTAATATCCGCAGCCGGCTCCATCCCATCCATAATCCCCGCATTGTTGACCAGAATGTCTACTGTACCGTATTTACTCACCGTTTGATCAATAAGTTGCTGGACATCTTCCTCTTTCGCTACATTAGCCAGAAGAACGAAGGCTTCTCCACCGTTTGACTGAATCTCTTGAACAACAGCTTGAGCAGCTTCCTCGTTGATATCGGAAACAACGACTTTGGCTCCTTCTTGTGCATACAATGTCGCAATGGCTTTCCCCATTCCCGATCCTGCACCTGTGACAATGGCCACTTTATTTTGAAGTTTCATTTGTTTATGCCTCCTTTGATGTATTCGCTTACATAAAGATAACAAACAAATGTTTATTATCTCTTATCCTTAGTATAATAAGTCATAGCTTTTCGATACAATCAGTAAAAACCTGTCGAAATGTACGTTAAACAACAGGCTCTCACCTGTTTGTACGTTATCTTTTATAAATATCATCAGGGAGGAATCACAATGCCCGAAACATCAGACGCGATGGATCGAAGAATCCGCAAATCAAAAGTTGCCCTGAAGGAAGCCCTCCTTCACTTGATGCAGAAACGTAATTTCAAGGAAATCTCCATCTCGGATATTGTGCAGCAAGCTGACCTGAATCGGGGAACCTTTTACAGACATTATCAATACAAGGAAGACCTGTTCAACGAAATCCTGCATGATGTGACTCAGGATCTGGTGTCCTCATTCCGCAAGCCGTACGAGGGGATGGAAGAATTCCAGGTGGCGCAGATGCCCTCTTCCGCCATTATGATCTTTGAACATGTGCATCAGCACGCCCAATTCTACACTCTCGTTGTGCAATCGGAAGCTTCATCCAGCTTTCAGCGTATGATCTGTGATGTGCTACGGGATCTGTCTTTGCAGGATCTGACTCATACTTTCCCGCCCCATATTAACCCGGAACTACTCGCAAGTTATCAGTCTCACGCCATATTTGGCATGATTATGGAGTGGATTAGACAGGATTTCAAACACAGTCCTACGTACATGGCGGAAGAGTTATTTAAAATTATTCATTACACGCCCGCACAACGCTTAAAAACTGAATAATTTCTCAAAATATGGGTATAATATCATAGTTATTATTCAATTATTTACACATTGTCTAGTGAATTCAAATTTGAAGCAGGAGGAATGAAGATGAAATCTTTCAAGTATCGTCTTGAGCAAAAGGAACCCCGGACCGGGCCCGGCGGCATCACTCGCGGAGCCTCGGTTCATGACTTCCCCGCATCCATCGGTATTGCGGGAGTATCCATGCGCCTTGAGCCAGGCGGCATGCGCGAACTTCACTGGCATGCGAATGCGGCCGAGTGGGCATATGTGATTAGCGGTTCCTGCCGCACAACCGTTATTCATCCGGACGGACATTCGTATACCGATACCTTTGAACCCGGAGATGTATGGTATTTCCCGCGTGGATATGGTCATTCCATTCAGGGTCTCGGACCAGACGAGTGCCACTTCATTTTGATTTTTGATAATGGGGATTTCTCGGAGGATCATACGTTCAGTATTACCGACTTTCTGACTCAGACGCCAGACGCTATTGTTGCCCAGAACCTTGATATCTCCCTCGAGCAAGCAGCCAAGCTCAATCAGGGAGAAGCCTATTTTGCCAAAGGACCGGTACCCGATGACAGCTCCTCCTCAGCAACTTATCGCCGTAATTCTGAGCTGACCACCCCACACCGTTATCCGTTACATGCCAAACAGCCGCGGCGGGCCCCAGGCGGCGGTACGCAACGTACGGTAACCGTGGAAGACTTTCCGATCTCCACCACGATGGCGGGTTCTCTGATCGAGCTTCAACCGGGCGCTCTACGGGAACTGCACTGGCATCCCAATGCGGATGAGTGGCAGTATTACATTAGTGGCAGCGCAGAGATGACGGTATTTCTTGCCGAAGGTCAGGCTGTAACCGAGCAGTTTGAAGCTGGAGACGTTGGTTATGCTCCAATGGGTGCGGGCCATTACATCAAAAATACGGGTGATGATGTCTGCCGTGTACTCATTGGATTCAACAGTGGACATTATGAAGCCATTGATCTTAGTGAATGGATCGCAGGCAATCCGGTAGACGTACTCTCCACAAATCTGGGCATTTCCCGTGAGGAAGCTGAACAGCTCCCTGACGATACGTTGTTTATTGCACCCGATCAGAACAAGGGAAAATAACAAAGAAGGCTATAAGTAAGTATTGCAAGGTTCATTCCCGGAGATTAGCTCAGTTAAGGGAATGACAACTTTAACTTAAACTTAAGAAAGATTAAGCGAACCCGATGGTTACCTGAAAATGGAGGACAAATGCCTATGCATTCCGTACATGGCTCGTCTTCCCCGAAAGTTAACAACGAGAGTATCGGACACACGATAGAACGTTTGGAGCCGGGATTTTCCCGGCTTTTGTTATCTTCCGTTCTTGTACTGCTTGCCGGTTTCATCGATTCCATTGGATATTTGGGGCTGGGTAAAGTGTATTTATCCTTCATGAGCGGCAACAGCACCAAGCTGGGCATCGCTCTTTTTGAGGCAGATTATGCGTTATGGGCAACGACAGGGACTGTCGTTCTTTTATTTATTGCAGGGGCGTTTGTCGGCACTTTCATTACAGAGTCATGGGGAAAATGGCATCTCACCCTTATTTTGAGCGTGGAGTGTGTATTGTTTATTTTCGCAATCATGTTGTCGCTCCTGTTCCACACGCAATATATTATATTCCCGATCGCCATGGCGATGGGCATGCAAAATACAATGCACCAGATGGTTGCCCATGCAGATGTAGGCAAAGGCTTTGTTTCGGGTACGCTTTTTGGTATCGGTCAGGCCTTGGCCAAAGCTGTACGCGGCAAAGCTCCGGCGTCCGAGTGGGCCGTACTGGCACTGTCCTGGTTTATTTTTGTCATTGGCGCGGCACTGGGCGCCTTGATACTTGCCTATGGCGGTCTGTTCCTATCCCTCCTCCTTGCAGCTCTGTTGTTTCTTGTCCTAGTTATCCCCTACGTAGTCTATATGCAGCGTACAAAAAACGGTTGACCCCGAATCTGCGGGTCAACCGTTTTTCACCTTTAGTTCTAGGAAACCCCACTCGGCTTCATGTATACTATAGAGGAAGTATTAGCCATTACTATAACAAACTTCCTAGTAATCTAGGCTCTGTCCATTGGTTGGCAGGAGTTACCGTGTGACATGACGTACAGAAATAGGATAAAAGGAGGTGACATTTCACATGAAAAGATCAAGTATTATATCATTAATGACCAGTTTCATTTTGCTTGGTGGGGTGCTTCTCTTTCCTGCTCCTCAAGCCAATGCTGCCAAAGAAGAATTCTCTACATATTGGGGTCAGGACGAGTTTGCGGACGAATATCAGTCTGAAGGAGATTTAATAGACGATACAGAAGAGCCTGAGACAGTAGATGAGTTTATTCAGGAAAAAGCGGAATTAAAAAAATATCTGGATCAGATTTTTGCTATCGAGCCCTATGAGTCTAGAGCCATTGATTCCTTGAGTAGTGTCGGTAACACCGTATCTTCAGCGAATCGAAAATCAATGTTTCTCAAGCTGACGAATACGGTAATTCCGAATTACACCAAATTTGTCTCCAAAGCAAAACTGATCCAATCCAGCAACCCAGAAATCAAAAAAATTCATACCTCCTTCATCAAGGGAACTTATATGCAGCTTGAAGGTTATATGCTTTATAAACAAGCTGTTTCCAAAAACAAAGTGAACTACACGATCCTTCAACAAGGTAATGCTAAAGTTAAAACTGCCGATGTTATTCTCGACCAAGTTACTGCGTCATTGTTAGCGTATGCTGACAAAATTGGGTACGAGTAATACTTGCATGCAATCATCGTAAAAAAAGCAACCATCCTTAACTAGTCATTAGGGAATGGTTGCTTTTTCTAGTTATTCTCATGGATTGATTACAAACCAAGCTTCTGTCCTTTTTCCAGCCGCTGAATCTGCTGTTCCCCGGTTTCCGCCAGTTCACGGAACTGACCGATCGTCTCACGCATTCTTGGCAAGGCCTCCTGTTTGTAGACCGAGATCGAGTCCAATGCGGATAGCACATCCGTAAAAGCTTGCTTCATCGTATCCACTGAGATACTTGCCTCGTAAGCTTGCTTCTGGATGGCTGTTCCCTGATCCTTCAACATCTTGGAGGTACCAGCAATGAGGTCATTGGTGGTACGGTTGAGCAGTTCAATCTTCTGCAAAACAATCTTCTGATTGTATAATGCACTGGCAACGGTGACTGCAATCTTGAGCGCAGAGATCGTCACATTTTTCGCCCGATCCACACCACGAATTAACTCTTTGTTGTTGCGAATGACTACTTCAATCGCCATAATCCCCTGCTGGTTTACGACCAGCATCTGCTGCAAATCCATGACTCGCTGACGCAGTGGGAACAACACTTCTTCGGTAATAAAACGAACCTTCTCAGGGTCTTCACCACGAACTTTGGCTGTCTCAATCTGTGTATCGATGGATTCATCCATCAACATGCCGAGCTGGATCTCCTTCTGCAGCCGCTTGGTCAGTTCGCGCAGGCTCTGCTGCTCGATCTCAAGTGTGGTGTTGTCATTGCGCAGCGTGGCGCGGCCCTTGTCGAGTGAAACGACAATATCGGCGATGACGGCGTCAGCTTTCTGGTACTTGAGGAAATACGCGCGCAGCGGGTTGAACAGCTTGCCCAGAAAGCCGGTTTTGGCGAAATCGACCACACTCGGGTCGAGATCCTTCAGTTGCATGTGCAGCTCGGTCAACCCTTTGGCGACCTGACCGCCCTCGTCTCCGGTCTTGGACAGATGTCCAACGGAGACTTGAAGCAACGCGTTTTTCTCGGAAGAGGATCGCATCGTGTTCATGCCAAAGCCGTCAATGGATTGCAAAATTTCTTTGCGCTTCTCCAGGGATTCGAGGTCCAGGTTCATGATCATATCCACATTCGAAGTTGCTACCTGTTGCAGTTCCGCTACCTCGGCCGGCACCGGTTTGATCTCTTCTTCAATCACCTTTTGAATTTCCTTCTGGCTCGGTATTTCCATCGTAAACGACATTCGCAGTTCCCCCTTTTAGTTACATCCGTACATGCTTACATCTGAACTTTAATATGGAATTACATCTGTACGTTAAACAGGTTTCCGATTTTGTAGACGACATCGTCGGTGTCCGCATTAATGCTCGCTGCCTCGTTAATGCTGGAGATGCTCTCCAGCGCTTTGATGTCGGCGTTATATCCGATGGTGTAGATCGGTACTTTGTACGTTTCCACCAAGTCTCGAATATCCTTAAGCGAATGTCCTTCGTTCGTCTCGCCATCACTCAGGACAAAGATCAGCGGTTTCACGTTAGGGTTCGCCGCTTTGTAATCCTCCAGCATCTTCATCGCAACCACAATGCCGTCAAATGTCGCTGTTCCCCCGCTCGCTTGCAGGCTATCCACCGTTCCGACAAACATGGATTGCTGGTTCGTATCATATTTGGCAATTGGCAGGTTCACAGTCACGTCGCTGGAGTAAGAAACCAAGCCAATGCTGTTATCCGTACCGAGATACTTCTGGCCTTTGCGCAAAGATTCTTTAAGACGGTTGAGCGGTTCTCCCGCCATACTCCCGGATACGTCTGTAACAAATACCGCGGCGATTGGATTACTGCCATTCTTCTTCTCTTTCCAGACTTTCTGCGCGGACAGTAATGTATCGCCATCCACTGTAGCCAGTTCGGATTTGTAATCTTGCAGACCGTTAAATCCAAATTCCACTGCCTTTTTCTGATACTGCTCTTGCGTGACAAAATCGGCAAACTTCTGGATAACCTCCTGTTTGTTCTGCGGCAATTGACCAAGAGCATATAGCGGGCTGTCATGTCTTACACCGAATGGGGTAAACACATATCCGCTCTTCAGATCAGCTGTATTCACATAGGTCTGATATTCCAGTACAAAGGCATCTAGTCTACCCGACTTGGCCGCTTCCCGCATTTGAATCGTGGTGGACGCTGTGAATGGCACATTCGCCTGGAATTTCTCAAAGCCTTGGATCGCTTTCTCGCCCAGCGGATTCGCGCTGTCATACGTATTTAATGCGGTAACCAGGAAGTTCAGTCCAGTGGAGCTGGCAAACGGATCGGTATACCCCATCGTCAGCTCATTATTGGCAATAGCTTCGGTTATCGTTTTGACGTTCACAGAGCCGTAAGTGTTCACCAGTGCATCATATTTGGCTTTGGAGATGACGATTCCAGGTACGTTGCCTACAAGCCGCTTCGAAATAAGCTTCGTCTTCACTCCACTGGCTTCCACCATCTCGCCCCACAGTTCATTGGAAGGTGTGAAAGCATCTGGAACATATTTGCCGGACTTGATGTAATCCGTGGCTGTACCAGAAGCAATGTTGCGGATTTTGACCGATACCTGTTTGCCTCCAGCCGTGATGTTCGCTTGGTTAAATGCCTCTGCGACCTCGGTTAACCATCCATCCACTCCGCTACCTGATTTCTCGGTGGAGGAGAAAATTTCGACGAAATCATTGGTGGTGTTCTCCACTGCAATAGGAAACTTCGATATATCCGGCAAGGATTCTGCCACATCAACGGGATCAAGATCAATCTGTCCCTTTACCGGTTCCGCCGTGGCTGGTGCAATGTCCGCGTACAATTTACCGAGTTCCTTACCTGCATTTTCAGTCGTGACCTGTGTGGTAGACTTGCCAAAGTTCGACGTCAGTGTGATTCCTGCATACACGAGACCAAACACAAGTACCAGCATAATGATCGATATGAGAAAAAACTTTCCTTTCTTTGCCATAGGTGCAACCCCTCACTGTCTATATAATTTGGTGTGCTTGATTAACTGATCAATCTCCTGCATACAAGGCATCTGCTCAATATCTCCAGCTTCAAAACTGTCCAGACGCGAAATCTCCAGCAACAGCTGATCCAGCTTTAATAAAATCTCTTCATTGGTGTGAAGCGAGTCCTTCACATAGGTCAGGTAATCGTTGTACACTTTCGTTTTTTCCTGAAAAAGCTTCTGTGGAATCGTGGAGGATTTGRCTTTCATCATGCTGGCATAATCGGCTTCATCAAAAACATTAAGTCGATTCAGTATGCTGCGGATGTTTAGATATAACAGCTTCTCTACCTCTTCCGTGACCGAAGCGAATTTCTTAAAGCTCAGTTCGCCGGGATCAAACCGTTGATGAAGCACGTTCATCAGGGTTTCTTTTTTCTTTTTCATCCGGTTCAGTTGGGACAGCCCCAGCGTAATATCTTCTTCAAGGATTTTGATGCGTCTGTAAAAAGATAAAGCCTCTAAATAATCTTCATGGGTTTCGATTTGTCTCACAGGTAAAACCACCGGCTGTTTGAACAATAAATTGTAACTGCCATAGAAAAGTGCAAGTACGCTTCCGAAAAGTAGCGTCACGGAAAGTGCAGTCTGGAATGCATTCTCTCCGAATCCAAGTCCAGCAAAACCCGGGGAGAAGGCCAGAACATTCACGGCCACGATGCCGATGATAAGCCCAAACAATTGTATGTATCTGGTCATGGTCGATCCTAAGGCCTCCTTTCATGTTAGATACTAGGATTAAATGTCGTATATTCCCTGTCTCTCATCTTCTTATTGTACATGATGTGAGCGCTCTCAGGTGGATAGGATTGGAAAACAAATAGAGATATTCACGTTAATATTAGCTCGCTATAAAGTAGATGTTTGACTTGATGTTTGTATGATGTTTGACTTGATGTTTGAGTGATCTTCCAGTGAATTCGAAAGATTTTTCAATGATTCTTGCCTGATATTTAAAAGAAAACTCGCGCTGGTGTTGGTACTCCATAAGCTATGATGTCGGAGCAGTACTCTTCATAGTAATATACGTGGATAGAGCTTATCCCATAATCATTTTCAGGGACAACACAGAACGAGCTTTGCAACATGGTAGATCAGAAGGACTGCTGGACAATCAGGAATTACAGAGGCGCGTTAGTGGTAAATGAAATGTTATCCGGTAATACGTGGAAAATCGAGTTGCGTGTCATTTTTTATATAAGACTTGTCTTTAAGCGCTGAAGTAGGATGGGATGTGAGAAGTAGCTTTCGTGAGGGAGTTTCATGCCAAAAAAAAGACAAAACGGCGAATACCTCCCATTTCGTCTTGTGTAGGTTTATGTTCATTTTGCTCTACCGTTATCCATACGCTTTTCTGTTCACGGTTACATACATTACTGTACACGGTACCCGTGTTTATATCGTCAGAATGTATAGTATGCCAAACCTAACATACCCTGTTCCTCCAACGTCTGCCTCACTACTCATCCGGCTAACGATCACAGATGACGCTATTTGGCGTTTTTTAGCGCAGCCCAGAATGTAACGATCATGAGGAACGCTATTTCCACATTTGAGATTTGATTTCCTTGATTTGAGGCCATTTTGGCCGAAATAGCGTCGCTGGTGATCGTTAGATTTCCGAAAGGGGGAAAATCGCCCTAATAAGCTCCGTACGGATCGTTAGAATTTCTAGCATCGTGCTGGGACGTCTAATTTGACCAAATGACTTATCCAAGTTTGAAGAGAGCATCAAGCGAAATGCTCAGGTCAGCATACAATACAGATTGTATCGTTTCTTTTTCAGAGAACAAGTGACGCGTCTGATATCGCCCATCCTCAAGTGTATACACGTGAACCGTCCGATTACCTGGGTCAACAATCCAATATTCATTCACGCCATACTTCTGGTATAGATTAAATTTTTCATTAAAATCCTTAAGAGCTGTTGAAGGAGATAACACCTCTATGATAAGTGAAGGTGCTCCATGGCAACCACTTTTGGAAATCTGATCGTTGGAACATACCACGGAAAGATCGGGTTGCACGACATGATCGGGCATGTCATATTGCTCACTTTCGCTAAAAAAAACGTCAAAGGGGGCAACAAAAACATAACAACGCCGATTTTGAAAAAACGTTCGTAAAGCAAAATGCAACTCGCCCACAATAAACTGATGTAAGGAGGTAGGTGCGGGAGACATATTATATGCCTTTCCATTAATCAATTCCCACGCTCCATCCCAAGTTAACCAGTCCTCAAAGCGGTAAACGCCAGTATTATCAGGTTTTGACACAACCCCACCTCCTCTTTTAGTTACTTGTGTACATTTGTCTCGTAATTTTATAGTTTGCACTTGCACTGCATCCATTATATCACTGTAACTGCATTTCATATCAATCATCGAACAGATGATTGTTGTTTACTGGACGCTCACACTAGAAAATCCGGTCTGCTGCGTGTTGTGCGAACCTCCGTTACTTTCCCCGCACAGCCCTTGTCCCCGATTGCCTGGAATGTTACCTTTACACTCTCTTTACCTCTCGTGATCTCTTCCGGGATTTCATAGCTGACACGGAATATTTCGCCAATCTTGTTCATATGAATGCGCTGTTCCCCTACAACAACATCTTCCACCAAAATGCTAAACTGCCGCTCATACCGGATTCCCTCACGATCAAAATGTAGATAATCCCCGCCCCAATAGGCTACGCACAAATGATTCAAAGCGTCCGGCTCTACAGCCAAGCGGTAGCTGAATGCCGCTTCATTCACCCCGTATGCATCACGCCACATATACAGCCTGTTACGGCCGTCTGTACCGGAGCCATTGTACTGCTCTCCGCGGCAATTGCTCTCCAGTTGATGCCCGATCTCATCTTGCTGACCATCTGGCTGCACGCTATCGATGGTGATATCGTTCAGCGCTTTCTCCACAGCATCCCCTTCATCGTTCAATGCCCAATACACCGTATAGAATTCATGATGCACATCATAGAACGGAATCAGCTTCACAGCTTCCCCCGTGGACGTCACTTCCTCGCTAAGTTCAAACGTAAGCTTACTCGTATCGACAACCCTGATCCACTGGTTCACATCTTCTTCTTCCGTTCGGATAACAGGCACCGGAGCTGTCTTCGGATTCAGTGCAGTTTCGTCGATAATGGTATCCTCGGGAAGCCCTTCGTTACCTAGCGCACCAGCAAGCACAATCGGGCCATACTGGAATGCCACCTTGTGGGCATCATCGCGGGCTGTATATTTACGCAGTGCCATCGGCAGCGTAATGGTGATCGTATCGCCCGCTGACCATGTGCGGTCGATAGACAAGTAGCCGGGTTCCAGACGTGTATACGACTGGGCCGAATCTCCGTTTACCATTGCCGTCATTGGCTCATGGAGCCAGGACGGCACACGTAGTCTTAGACAAGCCGAGGTACTGCCTTCGGTGATTGTCAGGGTACCTTTTTCCGAATAAGGGAAGTCCGTTTCCAGTTTTAATGTCAGTCCCTGTGAAGCCCACTCCAGCTCGGAAGCGATGTACAGGTTCACATAAAGATCTTGCTCATCCTCATAATAGATCGCCTCTGCATACTTTCCGGGGTTCTCCATGCCTGATCCGGTACAGCACCACCAAGCCGTATCGCGTGTGCCGTAGATTTTGTAATGCCCTTGCAGGGTGGAGGCAAAATACGTTTTGTTCCCCGTATCCGGGTCCTGCGTGCCAAGGATGTGGTTATAGACTGCATTCTCATAATAGTCCATGTAGGCACTGTCCGGGTTCCAGGCAAATAACTGCTTCGTCAATTGCATCATATTGTGGGTACAACAGCTCTCCCCGGTTTTGATCCCAAGGCTCTCCATGCCCTTTGCCTCGTAATGCTCGGATATACTCGTTGCGCCAAACACATAAGAACGATGCTTCACGGTCGTCTCCCAGAAAAATTGTGCCGCTGTCCGGTATGATGTCTGTGCAGGATCTTGGTTGTAGATCTCGGCTGCGCCAATGATTTTGGGAATCTGGGTATTGGCATGCCTTCCTTGCAGCTCATCCCGCTCCAGCTCCAGCGGTTCCAGAATGAGTTGATGTGTAAACTTACGGGCAGCCTTCAGATAAGCTGAGTTACCTGTAATTCCGTACAATTGGGCAAACACTTCGTTCATCCCGCCATGCTCACATAGCAGCATCGTCTGGATCTGCTCTTCGGTCATGGAGTTCAGTCCCTCCACTGCCCAATCCGCAAAACGTGTAACCACCTCAAGCGCCTGCTCATTGCCCGTCATTTGATAAGCGTCAATTAGACCGCGATAGATTTTATGCACGCTGTACCAGGGAACCCAATATTCACCGATGTTGAATCCACCGATATGTTCCGCACGAAAAGCAATGCGGAAAGCTTCCTCAGACAAACCTCCGATATATCCGCTACCCGTCGTCTGTTGAATTGCCGCCAGTTCATTCACGGCATAATCGAGCGTTTGCTTTAAGGTGGCATTCCCAGTCGCCTGATACGTCACGGCGAGAGCCGACATGTAATGTCCCAGAGAATGTCCGCTAATCGATCGTGCCTCCCAGCCTGCATAACGTTCCTTGCGTGGTGTTAACCCGTGGGCTTCATAACATGGAGCCAGAAAGCGGTCGATCTCCAGTGATAACAAGTAGCGTTCTCCGATATGCTGTGACGTTTGAAATGGGCCTTCCAGCAAATCAACATGTGCGGGGCCCAGAAATCCTTTTCTCGTATCGATCATGTGGCTCGCTCCTTTGGCATATGTAATAACTTCATATGGGTTCTTTATCAGTAGGGCTGGATTCAACAATAAGGATAAAATCCGTGTTTCACTTAGGACAAAACTTATCCCTGCCATCTAGATCTCACCCTTGAATGTCCTCATATTATCAAATAAACTACAGTTACAGCAGACTCAGAATCCAAGAAAAGGTGGATAAATCCGTCCTATGTCAAAACCAGTGGAGCACTATTTATGCGGAAAATTCATATCAGAAGGCAACTGGAGTCATATGCGGCGAAGCATGCCGGTTCATGAGATCATTTTGATGCTGGAAGGTGAGATGTATATTACGGAGGATGACAAACGATACGTTGTTCATGCGGATGATATTTTATTTTTAAAGGCGGGCCGAACGCATTATGGTTACCGGATCAGTGATGCACCTGTGAGCTTCTACTGGATACATTACGGGACAGCGCCAGGCTCATTTGGTGATTTTCCAACCCACTCAACCATTCAGGTTCCTTCTATGGCAAATCAACTGTTTAAGCAGTTATTGCATGTATCTTCATTCTCGCCCGAAGAGGCGGATGCTGCTGCGTTATTGCTTCTCAAAGAAATAGAACGTAATCTGCGCACAGACTATCGCCCGCATAACGCCGTGGTGGATCACATCTGTAAATGGGTCGATATCCATCTGCATCTAAATATTACGGTGAGTGAGATTGCGGAGCACTTTAATTTCAACAAGGACTATATTTCCAAAATGGTGAAGCGGGAAAAAGGAATCGGTCTCAAAACGTATATCCTCACCGAACGCATGCGTCGTGCCAAAAGACTGTTGCTCAATACCAATGCCAGCGTGAAGGAGATTGCGGCTCAATGCGGCTTCGCAGATTACAAACTATTTTTGCGCACATTTAAGCAACACGAGGATAGTACGCCAACTGAATATCGCAATCACTTATACAGCACACAGCTGAATCGTTTGTAGGCTCCGTATAGAGATGAATAGCTGTATAGACTCCATACAAGCGAAGATCTATATAGCCTAGCATAATGGTTACTATGAATGATTCTTAGTGATGCTTGATGAGGCTTAGTGAAATCTCCCACACATAAGCACTTTAACACTCCAGTACGTGGATACTTGGGCAAAATGAACGGTTGAGAACTTGAGTTCATGCTAGGCCAAATTCTAACGATCACGAGGAGGCTTATTTAGCCCAAAATAGATCAATTAAAAATCTAACGATCACCAGGAACGTTATTTGGTCTAAAAACAGTCTTCTCAGCTGATAAACGGGTACTTTCCCCAAAATAAGCTCTCTGAGGATCGTTACAATTTCTTGCTGCCTAAAAAGTGGAAAATAGCGTCTGTGGAGATCGTTAGATTTTTTTCATTACTTCCCCTCCTCACTTTTACTTTTATAAATAAAATCAAAGCTCTTTATTCTTAGATACCTCGTATAGAGATATAGAAATGTTGAAATCTCTTATAGTAGATTCTAATATAGAGGATTGAAATCACTGTGTTATAATGCATAGAAATATCATTTCCCACTTTACTCATAAGAAAAGGAGAATTTAAACATGACGACGGCTGCCATAACGATTCATCCCGCTTCCCCAGCTGACCATGCTGAGATTGTTGACATTCTGGTTGCCAGTTACGCGGAATACCAGAATTCATTCGAACAATCGGACCGTTGGGAAGCCTATCTGAAAGATATCCGCGAATCTGTGGACAATCCATACTTGACTGAATTATGGGTAGCCAAGATCGAAGATCGGATTGTCGGTACCGTTCAGTTATTTGAAACGGCACATAAAGCCTATCCCAATTTCGATCTGCCGATCGATTATCCATTTATTCGGCTGCTGGGTGTTAACCCCGAATGGAGAGGACACGGCATTGCACGTGAGCTGCTTCAGCGGTGTGTAAAATCCACGAAGGAGCTGGGCAAAAATGCAGTTTATCTCTATACCGGCGGTCAGATGGTGAATGCCATTAGGTTATATGAGCGCTTTGGCTTTATTGAAGATCCGGAGTTCAGTTCCGTAGCGGGCGGTGGGCAGGCAATCTGCTATCGTTACGAGATAAGATAAGGGCTTAAAGGACGACATAGTAGTGCAGAATTACTAGGCTTATCAAAAGTAATCTTGCATTCTGGAGAATGTTATGTCTCTTTATCCCATAAACATAAAACAAAGGGCTGTTCTCCTGCCATCTGTAGATGACAAGAGGAACAGCCCTCTCGTTTAAACCTGATATCATAACGTTACAAGATTAGAATCTTGAACCTGAGCTTAACCGCCAATCTCAATCAGAATCTTCGCATGGCTCTTGTCGCTCATCAACAGTTCAAGCCCGTCCTGCACAACATTATGCAGCTTAATTTTTTTGGTGATTACCTGCTTCACATCGAGTGCGCCTTCTGCAATGAGTGAGATGACCTCAGGGAAGATGTGTCGGTACGCTAGTGTAGCTGTCAGATTCGCTTCTTTTACCAGCATGTCGAAGAAGTTTACGTGAAGTGGGTTCGGAATTGCGGCGATCACCACAACTTCCCCACCTTTTTTAATCACTGACACCGCACTGTCCATCGTCGGTTGCACGCCAGCCGCTTCATATGCAACATCAATTCCACCGGATTGCTGCGTAATGACCTGTGTTGCATCAACCTTACTGCTATTGACCGGAATTGCGCCCAGTTTAGCCGCCAGTTCCAGACGATCTTCGAATACATCAACAGCGTATACTTCAGATGCCCCCGCTGCTTTGGCAGACAAGATGGTCAGCAAACCAATCGGCCCAGCACCATATACAGCTACTTTGTTTCCCACTTTCAACTTACTGTGACGTACAGCATGAAAAGCAACCGCTGTCGGTTCTACAAGTGCCCCTTCTTCAAAGGAAACTTGATCTGGAATCGGGTGCACCATATACGCTTCGACTACTACATATTCGGCAAAACCGCCATCTCCGTTCAATCCGACAAAACCAAATTGAGTACACTGATTGTATCTACCTTGAATACAGTACTCACACGTTCCGCAATGGTATAGAGGTTCAACCACTACGCGATCGCCAATATTGATACCGCTTACATCACTGCCTAGAGCACTTACTGTCCCTGCAAACTCATGCCCTAGTGTCAGCGGTGCTTTTTGTCCTGAAAGCGGATGATTCTCTCCCTCTTGAATACCTACACCATGATGATACGCGTGTAAGTCACTACCGCAAATTCCGGCATACTCCACTTTGATCTGAACCTGTCCTGACTTTGCAACAGGAACCTCACGATCTTCCACACGCACGTCTTTATGACCATACCAGACTGCTGCCTTCATCCTGTACATCCCCTTTTTATCTAAACTGTTAATATAAGAATGTCCTGCTTGTCTATATATTATATCGCTATTCATCCATTATTCATATTTATAGATACTTATGTTAACATTACTTATACTAATACTTAAAAGGGATGATCGCATGAACCTGGAACAACTGGAATATGTCGTCGAAATAGCCAAAACACAATCCTTCTCCGCCGCATCAGAGCATCTTCATGTCACGCAATCTGCGATCAGCCAATCGGTTCATCGCCTGGAAAAAGAGATGGGGCTGGTTCTATTCGAGCGATCCAGGCAAGGGACTCATCCCACACCGGAAGGCAAACAATTCATTGCCAAAGCGCTGGACATTCTACAGCGAATTGATGAATTAAAATCGCTAAATGCAACTACCTCTACGCTGACCGGCGATCTTCACGTGGCTACTTTCCCGAGTGTTATGCCTTACTTGGTGCAATCGGCAGCAGATATGAAACGAGATCATTCACAACTGAGATTATCGATTGAAGAGAAAGGTTCCATGGAAATCATTGAGGACATCCGCAATAATAAAACCCATCTGGGCTTTATCGCCATTTACGCGAAACAACTGCGCGAATTGGATGGGCTACACTTTACACCGATGTATTCGAGCAAGCTTGTTGTATGCACCCATCAACAGTCCGAACTAGCAAAACATACACGTGTCACCCCTGATCAACTGAAAGAACATAACCTTGCGTTATATCGGGACGGTTTTATTGAGGATTTCCTACAGGAGTTCACCTACGAATATGGGCCTCTGTCCATCTTATTTAAGACCAATAATTCGGAAGCCATTAGCACGGTGCTGAAAAATAATATTGCTGCAACGATCGGGCACGACTTCTCCTTTCACCAGAACCCACTTTGGAAAGAAGGATTGATTAAGATGGTCGAGATTACCGAGATCCAGCAGCCCAAAATGCAGATCGGCTTCGTGCAGACAGAATTCAGAGAGGCTGTGTCTGCAGCAGAACAATTTGCCCGGCGTTTCAAACAAGCGATTGAACTAGGTCATCTGTGATCTGTTGTTGGTGCATATATGTTCTATGCCTTTAGCAAAAAAGTGCTCCGCCTAAGAGGCGAAGCACTTTACTTATTTTTTTAAACATTTGTCTTTTAATTTGGTTGCCTCTTATATTCTGGATTCTTTTTCATTTTCTCTGGCTTAATTCCTGCTTTGTGTTTCATTTGACTCTCGTTTCTTATAGTTTTACTTACACCTTCACCCTTTTCACTGCTTCACTCATCTCATGCGTCTGCTGTTCCAGCATTGTAGACGTTTCGGCCACCTTACGGAACATCACCGATTGCTCCTGCATCAAACGGTATATCTCATCCGAGTGATCCGACACACCAGCGGAAATCTGTGAAATAGTATTGACGGAAGCTGCCGCCTCTTCCGAACCAGCTGTAATTTCTTCAGCCGCAGCAGAAACTTCCTGAATACGCTGGGTAACCAATTGGAACGCACCCACAACTTGTGAGAATGCCTGCTCCGCTTCTGTTGTATATATAACACCCTGACCAATCTCCTGAGCAGTAACACCCATTCGCGAACTAATCTGCTGCGACTCTTGTTCAATGCGAAGTAATAAGTCCGAAATTCGTTCCATAGATGTACTGGAGGCCTCAGCCAATTTCCCCACTTCTTCCGCTACAACGGCAAAACCCTTCCCATGCTCACCTGCATGTGCGGCTTCAATGGAAGCATTTAGCGCTAGCAGTTTGGTTTGACTTGCGAAGTCACGCACCGTATGCAGTGCACCGCCGATTTCAGTAGAATAGTTGTTCAGCACCTGTACCATCGTGGTAACCTCTCCAGATACTGCCGAGATGTTTTCCATCTGTTTTTTCATCACCATCATGCGTTGCTGCCCGGATTCCGCAGTAGCCAGCGCCGTTGTTGCTGCATCCGATACCACATTGGAGGATTCAGATATATCGTTAATGCCTTTTGCAATCTCTTCCATAGCATGTGCACTGTCACTTGCGCTTTGCTTCTGCGTGTGTGCACCTTGTTGGATCTCCTCCACAGTACGATCCACTGTTTTGCTCATGGCAAGCATTTCTTCAGTACTCCGATTAAACTCTTTTGTGGATTTAGATAATAATTCTGTCGTTGAAGCCACTCCTCCAACCATATCACTTACGATTTTGTTCAAATTCCCTGACATATGTATCATTGCTTGATACGTTGTTCCGATCTCATCTTTGCTCTTCAGACGATATGCTGTCAAAATACGATTAGCCTCGGCCAGCTCACCCTGTGCCATCTTTTCCACACTCGATTTCAGTGGATGTAGAGGGCGCAGTCCCCTAACGATAAACCACATCACTATAGCAATACCTACAAGAGTAGTCAGCAGCAGAACCACATACAACGGCAGACTTGATTTCAAAATATCTGTTTCGATACCTCCGATAACAGAAATCCCTGTATCGATACCAATCACACCCGCAAGAGCACCGTTGCTATTCAGAATCGGAGCATAGGAAGAAATATAATCACCATACTCTGGATTGTTAATGATCGGCGAACTTGCTGTTTCCCCTTGCAGCAACTTCTGCACCGCATCTGCAGGAATGTCCGTCACTTCGTTAATTGCTGAAGCTTTATCCGCATCCTTCATTCCGTCCACCATCATAAGAGGGCTTCCCTTATCGTCAATTTTGACGAAATACACATACATAGCACCAATACGCACTCGGAAATCGTCCAATTCATCCCGAATGCGTAGATACTCCCCATTTTCCTTGGGGTCGTTGGCAAACTCCACATATGCTGCTGTATCCAGCTGTTTCACATAACTCTCGGCAATCTGAATATTGTAACTCGTGATAGCCCCCTGCGCAGCAAGTTTCACATTAGCGATCTGCGTCAGCATACTTCCCGCTGCTATAATCGTAATGACCAGTGTAACAATAGCCGCAATGCGCACAACCAGACGTTTCCTGAAAAAACCGATCATTTGCTCCCTCTTCCTCCCCACGGACCCAAGCCTTTTTGACTAGGCCATACCCAAAAAACATAAGTTTGAAGCACTAAGTATGGGAAAATAGTATATGAATATGTCGAAATACGCAAGAAAATATTGGATTTATATAAAAACGCTATCATTGATGTGCTAGTTTTGGTAGTGGCAACTTTAAAAGGCTTATGAAGCGCGGTGTTTCAGAGGATTTTAGGCAAAGAAAACCTCCAACATGGTAGCTGGAGGTTTTTGTTACTCAAACGATCAAATAATATATACTGTTGAACCTATAGGTATATCTACAGGCTGGATCGAGTTACCTAAACATATGCCTACCATTTTTTTATCATTCGGTGAGTTGGATATTTGAACGGAAACAACGCTCAGATTCAGTATTTCATGCTCGGATATTTGCAGCACAATATTGTCACCAATCTTACCTATAGATGTAAGGACAGGCTCATTTCCAACAATAACGGTTCCATTTTCAACGGATTCAAAAACATCGCCAACCTCCATTAACTTTTCCATATCAATCAATTTTATCCCGTAACTTCATTCACAAAATCCCCTCTGGTTCTTTAATAATGGTTATACTAAACCCATTTTCAGAAAAGCTAAGCCCCCAGCTAATGTCCTGATAAAATTCCCTATCGAATTTTAATTTCTGTTTAATTTTTTGTAAATCAGATGATTCATGTATGTATAAATATAGCTTATTAATAATTAAACTTTGATCATCCATGTGCATTTCAATTTGGTTTAAATCACCTGCTGGTCGTTCAATATTTCTAACTTTCCATATTTTAAATCCTTCCTGTTGACCTTCTTCAATCTTTACCGTTCCAAACAACCCTRCCAGTTCCTGAAAGTTCGGATTACCTCCTCGAAAAATATCAATGATCTCTTTTATTAATTCGTCCAATGAATCTTCCCGAAATTTCTTTCTCATTACTTCTGGCGAATCATCAAAAAGCCAAGAGGTGATATCGTTAAATTCATCATTATCTGAATCCAATACCCCAATAATACTAGGCTTACTATACAGAAAATTCTTATTCAAAATTTATCACCATCCTAATGTTGTTTATAGTCCCCTCCGATTCTCCCTGCGATCTGATCATAAAATATCTCCCATGCTTCATCCATTCTTCCCTCTGTCTTTATGGATTTACTTTTTTGAAATTTGGAATGTGCGAAGTTAGTTCTGAAGGCGATCAAAATGGTATCATTTTGGCTAATTCAGGGATATCAATTCTTGAAATGTGCAACCCTTCCAAGCAGTTGTTGCACCAAGTCAAAAAATAGCCTTCTCTCTTCTGACTATCTCCAATATATTCGTAGGCAATATTATTACTGTTACAGTTTGGACAATTTAACAGAGGACAGTTAGGAATTGTTTGTTTAACAGTTTTTGCAAGTTGAATCCACTTTTTAAAATAAGGATTGACCATTTTTATTTATCCTTTCATTTGATCCCTTGTGCAACTCTCACTACAATCTCTTGATCCCACTCATCCAGATAAGACATTAATTCCTCATATTTACTTCGTGATTCTGGATTATCAAGAGCTAGAAGTGCCGCAATGCTGTAGTGTCCAATGGTATCTTTTCCAAATAGTTTGTTCACATTTGAATCTCTAAATTTACTAATGTAAGCAAGTTTTGAGATGATTTCTTCATTACATAATTTTTTGCTAACAATTTGACTAATAGCACTTAGTAAAACCTGATTATGATGTATGTCTAAACACTTAATAATCTCTGAATCGCTTAATTTACCTTCTCTTATTTCCTTTGATAGACTTAAAGGCTTCACTGTGTAGTAACACTCCTTTATTCGCCCACAGGGCCAAAACCATTTAAAAAATATCGCACTCGGTTCTTTTCATATTGGTCTGGGATTTCTGAAAAACACTAATGATTCAAATGAAAAAATCACTTTGTTTCAATTTCTCTATAATTTCCTTATCCCGGTTGTTCAACTTAACCATTTCTAAATCATATTTTTCAACAGACTCTGTAGTATCTAACAGAGATAATGCAGCTAATGCCACATGGCCAAGTTTATATATACCCATTAAACGATGTTCATTCCCCCAAAGCTTCCCTCTTATTACTAATTTATCAATGACCATTTGGTTCGAAATTTTCAGCTCCACAATCTTTCTAATCGCATTACTTAATACATAGTTGTGGTCGATATCTAAGCATTCAATTAATTGATGTTCTGATAATGTATTTTCTTGAATGTCTTTTATTAAACTTAGTTTACGCATAATTCCTCCTGAATTATGGCAGAGATCAAAATCATCCACCCTATTCCATGTTTAGATTCCATAGCGGATTCATTTCCACAAAATTCTCATACCATCTGTTTAACGGGATATGCGCTTCATTCACTATATCCAAAGCATTAACTCTAAGAATGAACATCCCCTTCCTTTCAAGAATCTGGATTAATGGTTCATATACACTTAAATGCCTATACGCATCTTGTTGTGCTTCAGCATACTTAGCAAGATGTAGATAATATTGAATTATATTTTTCACATAACTATTTTCTCCTAAAAACTCAACAACCTCAGAGCTGCAATAATAGGATACTTCTACTTTCTCAGCATCGCCTAACAATTCTGCAATGTCAGCAACGAAAGGTTTTATGGGTCTGATCCCTTCTTCTTTGAAAAAACAGGCCAATCTCCGCAAAAATTCACAAGCTAAGTCGGCCTCCACTTTAGAGGCAACACTCCCTACCAGGCTCCAATCAATATTATTGATCCTTGCAACTGCTTTTTTAAAAGACATGCTCTCACCTCATATCAGATGAATGCTTCCTTCCCAAATCTTACTCCGGTTCTTCGACATTCTCATTATCAATCGCATCAAGAACGTCATCTTTAATATCTTGTGGGGGAAGTTCTCTAGTAATTAACCCAGAATTACGCGGCCATGCATGTTTCCCACATACTAGCTCATTATGGTGATAACTGATCCTGCCACCTCTTTCAAACAACTTAATAATAGGGTCATATAAATCTTGAAACTTCAAAGCGATGGGCATTTGTTTGTCTAACACGTATGCCCACTCAAGATAGAAAGTGCATAGGTACTCTGTAATCCAGTCAACATTTGCTTCTATTAATCCATTACACCCTTCCTTTATATGAGCAGGTATTTCATAATCAATTACCTCTGTTGCATTAAAAACAGCTCGTCTATTGTCATCCTTAGAGTTAAAATCTAAAAAAATATTCCCCCTTCTAATAAATTCTGTAACCAGGATCGTATGTGAAGGTTTATCCAAACTTTTATTGTCCCAGTTAATGTTTTTTATTCTTTTACGGGCTTGTTCAAAATTAGAATTCATTTTCTCCCACCTCAAAATTTTGGCTTAATTCCTGAAAAAATTAGGGATTATCCGATGTTCAATTCCGGTCCTCATAAACAACTTGATGAATGCAATTATCATCTCTATTGCAGTTTATTAAGAAACTCCCTACATATTCTGCCTGACATATTATCAAGTGATGCCTTTCTTATTAACTTCTCCATAAGTTGATTGTTATTTATTATGTAATCTTTATTCTCATCATTAATCATAAGCCTTAAAGAATCTATAAACATTTCGAATAGTTCTTTATCCACTGTCTCAACAAGTTATAATACTATACTAATTTCTCTTATATCATTTTCTTCTTCAAAGCAGTAAATTACTCTTTTCTGCCACTCCAGCGGCTTATCTATTATATGTTTACTAAATAGTTCCCAATCAAATTCAGAAAACTTTTCTAACAACATGGTTGCATCGGTTACTCCAACATCATACCAATAATCATCTGAAGCATGCTCTCCAGACATTTCAGTTATCCATTCGTCAAATTCCTTATACTTCATCAATTTACCTCCTCTAGTTTATTTATTGAAGAACCGTTCAATCCGACCACAATTTGTTATTCTAACGGAAATGCACTCATCACCCAATTACTCACTCAAGTCCTCTTATAAATCTATGGGATTCTTATAGCACCAATCTTGATTATCGAGTTTATTTGATATTTTTTTAATATCTTCAAAGGTATAAAGCCAGTCTTCTTCTATCCATAGTTTTAGTTCTGGATATCGCTTTAAAATCTCATAGGATAACACCAACGTTATTTTTCATTGTTATATACTTCATCAATAATAGCTATATTAAAAAACTCAATTTCTTCATCATACCAAGAAAAAGAATGATATTGGTATTTATATGGCTCGTCATATACATCTACCAAAACATCATTTGTAGGGGCTTCATATAAGTCTGCTCGTTCTACTAAAGCAATTTCTACAGAAACATGTTTTATTATGTTTTCACTTTGATAATTAACGGAGATCGGACTCATATATAAGTTATTTTCTATACAAATGTTTTTAACATCTTCAATAAGTTTTGTTAACTCTATTTTGCTATTGGCTCGGACTAAAAAATATGCTGATGTCCCCATTACTTAAACACTCCCTAATTCTTTTAATGAATCTACTCCTCCAAAACCCTAGTGTTATTATTTGTAACTAACCTGCTCAGAGTTAGAATTTCTAGTTAGACTGGTAAGGAATATTTATGTTGTCACCTACTTCATCAATCGTTTCTTCGATAATCTCTCTAACTTGCTCATTTAACTCCAAATCTAAGACTGATTTCATTAATTCATAACTCTCTTTTAAATTTAGACCCACAACAACATAAGCATAACTATCAACCATGTCTACAGAAGAAATATCCAAGAGGGTTTGGACAATTTGATCTGTTTTTAATTTTAGATTGGCATCTAACAATTGATGAGTATAGACTTTTCTATCTGCAAATTCTGATAGTGATTCTAAAACTTCTAGTTTGTTTAACTTCTCTGTATTCTCAATAAAGCTTAAGTAATCATTTAAATATTTCTCTAAAGTTTCTTTTGATAATACATCAGGTAACTGCTTGATCTCTAATAGCTTCATATTTCCCCTCCAATATATACAGAGCATACATCCATTACAAGAATTAATGGTAGGAATTCATTTCTTCCAATTTAATTTTAAGTTCATCCGAAATGAACTTGCCTAACTCACCTTTTCGTAGGTATGTGCTTACCAAGCTTATACAATATTGTACTTTTGCTTGATTTCTATTAGTCGAACTTCAACCTCATCCTTATCGTCTGGATTGCTCTTTAGATAGTTAACACTCGCTTCCCTAAGATAATGATAAAAAGTGGAGTAATCCAATACAACTGTCTGATCTTTCTCTACTGCAGGATAGTCAAAAAAATAACAAACCCCCGTATCTCCAAAATAAGCTTCTTCCCACTCATCTAACTCACCAGCAAAAACACACCATACACTCTCACTACTGCCAAAACCTTCTCCAAGACTGTATTTTTTTAGTGCATCTGAAAAATATCTCCCCTCAAGATGTCGATAATACATATCTATTAACTCTTTTTCTGTTAATTTGGCATACATCAAATCATCCTCCTATAGATTATTCTGATATCGTCAGAAAGAAGTTAGTTAATTTTCTATTTTCATCAAGATCTCCTGTGAATTTTAGACCGTTCGATACTGTTCCACGAATTTCCCTAACCACAATTTCTCCACTCGCCAGTTCTTCTTTCTCCGCATATTCAGAGTTAAGTATACGAATATGTTAAGTGACGTAGAAATATTGGATTCAAAAATCTATTATTACTGTGTTATCTTTGCTATTAAATATTCTAATAATCTAATCCAAAAGAATCTCCATTAGTAACTCCACAACTTCTGAGTATTTATTATCGGACACTTGCATTTCTTCAGCATCACATAACATTTTCGCTATCGATCGTTGAGAATGTGAACATATCAAAACAGATCAATTTTGGGAACCAACCCAAATTGATCTGTTTATTCTGATAGAATTAAGTTATTTATTTACTTCCTCCAAAACCTTATCTATTCTTCTTAATAACTTCCTCTCTTCTTCTTCGGTTAATTCATACTGGGAATTATCATAATTTCTATTTTTGAGTTCACTAATAATGTAGGGTGGAATTGTATCGTTAAGTCGTATTAAATTTTCTGCTATTGTAGTGTAAACAATTTTCTTAGCGCACGTTCTGTACCTAAATTCCCTTTCAAATCTTTTTAAGATGTTTTCAATCGTATTATTATCATTTTCTCTCTCGGAAAAGGAACGATCAACTATATCTACAATATCATCGTAAAACCATCTTGCTTTTGGACAAAGATCTACTGGCATTTTTTCAAGTTCTTGCAATACTCTGTTTCTTCTCAAATAAAGTTCTTCATACTCTTTTTCATTTAATTGACCTCTTTGAATAAAGTCCTTTAGCCTTTCAAAATCTATTAGTTCAAGGTCTCTCATGTAATTTTCTTTTGTAATCTTGTACATCCGTGGCTGTTTTACTTTTAATTCCGCTGAAATTACCATTAAAACGGCCTTTTCCATATCATCCGAATTCTCACTGTAGTGCTCGTCAAAAGCTCGAGCTATCGCTTCATTTGGACTCTGATACTCTAACTTGTATTCTTCATACTCTTCAACAAATGATTCTATTAGTTCATTATAATTCCAAGTCATTTTTTTCTCCTTTATTATGATTTTTTAGGTATCTTGACATCGTTATTATGAATGACTTCTACTTTTATCCCAGGATAATCTTTTGTAAAATTATATATAATATCATTACAACTCATACAAGTATCGTTTTCTGTAAACAGTTTGATTCTTCCCTTTATAGCCGTATTAGTTACACCAAGGTTATTAGCTAAGTCATTAATCAATTTATATTTAGTTCCTATTACCCCCAGTACGCCCTATTTGTAACAGTCTTTGTGTCCCAGATGTACCCCCAACCGCTTCATAAAAAAATCCCGGCGTGAGCTCCGAGATCCTTCATTTTTTCTCAATATTTTTCCACCACTGCTCCCAACGTTACCCCTCTGACATACGGCTGACGACTCAGGGACTGCAGCTGTTTTGCTGTTCCTGTAACCACGACACCCAGAATGCGAATATCGCTCTCTTGTGGCTCTTTTTTATCTTTTTTCAAAAAATCGAAGATTCGGTTGAACTCATAATGGTATAACCCTTTAAGATGCCTTCCCTGTTCCAGTGCATCCAGAAACGACTTGCCATTCACTTCTGTAGGTTCGGATGGATTCACTCCAAAACCCTTAACCCAATTCTCCGGCTCTGGAGTCGCATAACTTTGTTTCCCGTTTCCATCCTGTCTAGGATCGTAAAAAGCTCTGTTATCATACGTATCTACCCAGTACCATGTTTGATTTAACTCCGACGGGAGCAACTGTTTCGCTTCATCCAACGAATAATCCTTATCGAAAGAAATAGCCATCTCCACCTTTTTGTCCGAGTCCATTTCACTCAGCAACGGAAGGTCATTTAGAATTTTCCCATTATAATTCACACCCGGAATGTAAAACATCATCTCTCTCTGTCCACTTAATCCATTGTAGCTGCGAGTATACTCATAGCCTTGTTTCTGCATATTCTCATCTGGTAATGAAACTGATTGTTGCCCAGTACTACCACCCATACTTGAAAAGATAGGTATAGGTAGCGCGTAGTAATTCCTCTTTTGATCTGCCCAAGGTACAAGTACACCCTCAATCACTTTAGCTTTATAGGTCTGCAAGGTGCCGTTCAATAAACCGCTGAAGTTCACTTGTCCCGTCTGCACTTGATCCGGCCCGCTAATCTGGCTCATCAACTGCTCGCTGTGCATCGCACGCTCATAACTGGAGCTTGTTAAATACTGATTGCCGATGATAACTCCGAATAGTGCCGCGACCGATACAACCAATGATATAGATACGGTACGAATAGTAGTTTTGCGTTTGGCCTTTTTAATCATTTTGCTGACATCCACTGCATCTTCCTGTTCAAACGGTTGGTTCATTCTCACTCACTCCCATACTTTTTCTTAAATTGTTGTCTGGCCTGATATAACGATGCTTTAACTTGCTCCATCCGCATGCCAAGTAACTCCGCAATCTCCTGGTACGAGAGCTCCATCTCATATTTCATAATCAGCAGCTGTCTGTGTAGCGGAGCTAGCTCACGAAGTACAGCCTCCACTTTTTCTTTCTTCTCCTGTTGCAAAATGGCATCCTCAGGTAGCGTTGAATCCGGTATTTCCACACTTTCGATGGGAACCATCGCCCATTTCTTCCGGCGGCAGAGATCATAATAACGGTTGATCGCAACTTTATAGAGCCACGCACTGAACTTCCCTTTTTCAATCGAGTCGATATATAAAAAAGCCTTGTACACCGTTTCCTGCAAAATATCCTCTGCATCCGATGGGGAAGCGCCAAGTCTGATCAGATAATGCCGGATTTCTTTAAGTTTAGGCTGCAGCTGTTCAGCCATCTGTCTGGCGTCCATGCTTCACCACCTTTCATAGGTATAACGGGCGGATGAACTGAATGTTAATCGTTCGGTTAAAAAAGTTTTGCGTCCTAGTGTATGTACATAAAAAAATCCCGGCGCACGAGCACCGAGATTCTCTGTAAAGATGGACGTTTATAGATCTTTGTTAATCCTAAATATACCATATATCACTTTTCATTCATCGAAGTTATTAACGCCCCGAAACCCGGCCTACCATCTTGCGGAATCGAATCAAAGACCAGATCGTCAGCAATGCAAGTACACCGAGACAGATACTAATACTGAATCGGTTGCCTTCATCAAACACAAACATCAGAGCAATGACGCTGAGGATCAAGACAACAGCTCCGGTGATGTAAGGAAATCCCCACACCTTGAATGTAGGCTGAACCGGATACTTTTTACGCAATTTAAGCTGAGAAGCAGCGATGCAGATCCAGACCAGAATCACGACAAACCCCGGAACAGCAAGCAACACTCTAAATAGCTGATCTTGGGCAAACAATCCTAACATGGAACCTGCCAGCAGAACAACGGTACACACCAGCAACGTATTAATCGGGCTTCCGTTACGGTTGGTTTTGGCAAGTCCTTTAGGAGCTTCACCTCCGACAGCCATGGAGTGCATCATACGAGATGCCCCATAAATGCCCGAGTTCGCCGCTGACAGCACCGCTGTCACCAAAATAAAGTTCATAATATGTGCAGCACCCGGCAAACCTGTAGACGCCAGCACCTGTACAAACGGACTGCTTTCCGGCCCAATCTCGTTCCAGGGAATCAGACCACAGATGATCAGAATCGGCAACGTGAAGAACAAGATGATTCTGAACATGAAATTGCCCACGATCTTGGGCATCACTTTCTCTGCATTTTCCGTTTCCGTCAAGGTCAAGCCGATTAGCTCCGATCCTCCATACGAGAACATAACCACAAGTAGCGCAGAGAAGATCGATGTCAATCCGTTCGGAAAGAACCCGCCAGCTTGTGTATAGTTTTGCAGATATGGTGTGTTGTCACTTGGAATAATCCCAAAGATCAGTCCAGCCCCGAGCACGATAAAAATAATGATCATCGCAATTTTGATCCCGGCCAGCCAAAACTCGAATTCCCCGAACACACCAACGCTGAGCAGATTCACCAGTATAATGAATGCCGCACATGCCAGACTGAGCATCCACAGCGGTACGTCCGCGAACCAATATTGCAGGAAACTGCCCGCAGCGATCACTTCGATAACACATACGGATAACCACAAGAAGCAATACATCCATCCCATAATAAACGAAACTCTGCTTCCGAACGCTTCCTGTACGAAATCTTTCATATTTCTATTTTTGTACACCGTAGCCATCTCTGCCATAGCAGCCATAACCACAAGCAGCAGTAATCCGGCAAAAATGTACGTTACAATGACACCTGGGCCTGCAAGTCCAATCGTGCCTGCACTGCCTTTAAAAATGCCTGTCCCAATGACACCACCCATCGCCATAAAGGTAATGTGTCTGGGTTTTAATTCCCATTCTGTATGGCCAATTCATCCCAAACATATGACATGCCTATGATTTATACCCTTTAAGTGTACAAGGTAATCGGTATGTTGCCCATGTTACCAAACTATATCCCAACCCGTACATCAGCCATGCATCCAGATTAGCGGTGAACGTCGCCCAATCACTGGTTATATACAGCAAGGGCAGCAAGAATGATACACCCAAAGCAATTGTCCTAGTGTACCATTTCGAAACCTTCAAAACATACCAGCAAGCTCCCATAATTACAGCCAACATAGGACACAACACAAATACTGGGAATAACGGGTTCATTCCTTCAAACCACAAGTAGAGCATTCTTCTACACTCTCCATTCTTTGGCGCGTCACAGCGTTCAAAGCCCGAATTTTAGTTTACCACTTTTTGCGCTGTATGAACTGTATCAAATGTTTCATTTTTCATTCATATCCGAAATGGAGAGTAAAATAATTGAATAGATAGTTGCTTAAATATAAAAAAACCAGCCTCCCTACACTGGGGGAACTGGTTTCCATAGGAATTTATCTATGATTTCATCCAATAACTTTGGTCATAAATGTACTGTTCGGGTCTAAAATATAATCCGCAAACGGCTCGCAATATTCAAAGCCAAAGTCTTCATATAGCTTGCGTGCCGGGATAAAAGAGTCCATTGAACCTGTCTCCAGACTGATACGCTGATATCCGCGAGACATAGCCTCTTCAATAATATGAGCCAGAATTCGGCGGGCTACTCCTTTACGTAAGTGGGCCGAAGCTGTACGCATCGATTTCAGTTCAGCATGCTCCCCGTTCAGTTGCTTGATTGCCCCACAACCGAGAAGTTCATCATCTTCCCATGCACACCAGAACGTAATCTCGGGTTTCTTCAGTCCATCCAGATTCAGTGCATGTATACTTTCCGGCGGCGAATCCGCTGCCATGCCCATCAAATGTTCCGCGATTAGTGCTTTTACCTGGTCCCCACTCAAATCATCCACTCTAATTTCCATCGTTCCCACTCCTGCCGACATTTTGTAATTTATCGCTCTCCACGAAGCTGATCAATGATTATATATTACAACGATGTCAGGTTTTATGACAACAGCCGTTTCTTACTGGAAAACGATAAAAAAGTGGGGGGGATTATATCATGACTGCTGATACGATACTGCCGTCATCTGGCATGGCTCACACGCAAACATGTAATACACACCTTCACCATTCTCCTGAATCATCTCACCGTCCAACTGTCCGATGGCTTTCATCGTAGCAGAGCAGGCTGGACATACTGGATAATCTGCATCTTGCACCCAGCCGGGGTGACCCCCAACCTGTGATATAGAAGGTTCCATTGCCCACTCACTACCATGGAAAGGCTGACGCGGTTCAGACGCAATATGGAACAAACGCCGCTGTTCCTGTTCCCGTGCTCCTTCTGCCCTTTCTCCCTCGCCAACAAGGCTGCCTACCTCTAAGGTGCTTGAGCCTATTCCCAAAACATCTACGCTCATCTCTTCCACATCAATATCATCAAATCCATCCGGCTTCACATTATATCTACTCCAGATCGGATTCCCTGTTGCATCCATCTCCATGTGCACCACGCTGTAACTGCTGCAGACCAGACAAGTCTGCACATCAAGGTGTGAAAACTTCCAGTAAACAGAATGAAGCGCCGGATGTTTCACCTGTAAATTCATTAAGCTAATGAATGGATTGCTGCACCACGGGCAATGAGTGGAGCTTGGTACAAGTAAAGAAATCGGAGCACCATCAAGGTTTTCCCTCTCTCTTCCCGCTACGTTGCTCTCTCCTGTTTCATATAGTGAATAACTTGGGGTGATAAACAATTCTCTGCGTTGACCTTCTTCAGTTAACTCCCAGCCTGCTTGTAAGGTATAACGCTCAGGTGCCACATACAGCCTGCTAGCCCAGTCAGGCGGAGACTGCTTCCACTGCCAGAAATGTTGTACAACAACTTCATCACCGATATAAGCCAGCATGATCAGGATATGGTTTCGATTCTCTTCATCCGTATTCACCCGTTGTAACAGATGATCTCGCATATCCCCAGAGGCGCTCTTGAACAAAACCCCTGGATAAACGATCTCCCGCTCCAAAAGCTCTGGGTTCTCCGCAGTCAGGGGCAGATCATGGTAACATACAAGGTACAGCAAAATGTCCTTACCCGTGTCCTCATCATCTGAGCGAATCAGTTCCATCGCGTATTGTTTCATCTCATGCTGCTGCTCTGTTGATAGGGACAGATACACCTGTTCCATGGAGTTTTTATACGGTACGTACCGAATAAGTTCATCGTATGTGCGGGGTTCATACATGATTTTCAAAATCTGCACTGCGTCCGTAATGCCCTCATACAGATCGACATCACGCCGATTCGCTTCAATATAACGCTGATGTGCCTCCCGTTCCATCTCCTGCTTACAAGGCATACAATACCCACCTGTTTTAGCTGCTGTTGCTGGTAAAATCACATGGTCGCATCCTTCGCGTACACACGGAATACGTTCTGTCATGCTCCCGCCTCCTTCAACCTTTAGGAATGGTATCCAAGTTGCTCCTTGGTGAATTCGTAAAACGCAAGTGCATCCTCACTGCTCGCAAACCCTGCCTGAGCTATTTTCTCGCTACCGCCGCCTTTGCCTTGGTACGCCCCAAGATTTCCTTTGAAAAACGGCCCGCACGCCCATTCCGGCGGCTGTCCATTCTGTGCCAGCACAACCTTCGCTTCCGAGAGGCTGGCAAACAGCACCAAACCTTCATGCTCTTCCGTAAGTTTGGTAGCAAGGCTTTGCATGTCCTTGAGTGATTTGTCCTCGAAAATCTGGGCAATGACCAGCCCTTCCCGTGCGGCGAGCAGTTCCTCGGCGTAGTAAGCGTCATTCGTTACTTTTAGCGCATTCAGCTCGCTTTGCAGCTGCTTCTGGTCTTGTTCCATTTTCTCGATACGCTCCAGTAGTTCGTCGCGGCTTGTCTTTAATTTGGTCGTAATACCATTCAGTACTTCCTGCGCTTCCTTGAATTCGTTCAAGGCTCTTGTGCCGCATTTAAAATAAATCCGGGTGCCTCCCTTGACCTTTTCGGTTTTCAGCAGCTTAATGATGCCAATCTCGCCCGTTGCCGCCACATGTGTGCCGCCGCAGGCATTGTACTCCACACCTTCAATCTCCACGATGCGAATGTCCTCCGTCACCGTCGGTTGCTTCACCAAAGGCAAACGCGCCGCTTCTTCCGCGGTAACCCATGAAGTACGAACCGCTGCGTTGCGAACAATCTGCCGATTCACCTCTTGTTCAATCCCCGTGAGTTGTTCCGCACTGAGGGTCTCCGCAGCTACATCAATTGTTGCGTAGTCCGTGCCCAAGTGAAAACTGAGTGTCATGGCATCCGTCAGTTTTAGTGTAATTGCCGATAACAAATGCTGGCCCGTATGTTGCTGCATATGGTCGAACCGTCGCTCCCAATCCAGCTCACATTGCACTTCATCCTGTTCCGGGGAACGCTCTAACTTGTGCCACACTTCTCCATCTTCCAGATTCACATCCAGAACAGCAATGCCACCAATCTGCCCCAGATCACACGGCTGTCCGCCTCCATGCGGATAAAATGCCGTCTCGGCCAGCGTAACGTATACGCCATCTTCTTTCGTCACCCGATTGGTAATATGTGTATGCCACTCGCGCGTGTACGCAGCGTCATAGTAAATTTTTTGAGTCATTGAATGGATTCGTTCCCTTCTCGTTCAAGTAAGTTACATCTACACTCAGATTACACTATTTCCCATAGCTAAAGCCAATTTCGGTTAACTCTAATCACTTGTAGTATCACAAAAAAGACCGTTCTGTAAGCCACAGCCTACAAAACGGTCTATATTTATCCAACGTTTAATCTGAAAACGTTGGATATGGACGCCCCGATAGATTACACCAGAACGGAGATAACAGACGAACGCTCGCCTGTAGACACAAAAACGAAGCAGACAGAAAGGACCTGGAGAAGCAAAGCGTTCGCATTTATCACCGGATTGTTCCCTTCAGGGAATCAATCAATAATCCGGGGATAAGGGCGATCGAAAGGTTTTCTGACTGTGACGTTCCCATTTGTCTACCACAACCAGCATAGTCAGTCATCGGAGTCGTCAGTGTAATCCACCAGCGGCGCCATATCTTTTTTTACATTAAACCAAGTTCCAGAACAGCACCGTATTCGCCACCGTCACCATCGTAAACAGCAACGTATTTACAAATGCCGCAAGCCATACATTGTTTGTTTTCTCAAACAATTTGCGTGCGTACACCGCAGCGATGATCAGACATGGTACCAGCGCGAACAACAGGATGCCGTTCAGTGCTTGAGTTGGATACAGCGCCACACCTGTCATAAAGTCTTTGCCATACTGTGCCAGCATCCACAATACCAAGCCACCAACGTTCAAGACGATGGCCAGGAACATACCTCCGCGTTTGCCGCGGGTATTTGCATTCAGGGCAACAGCACTCACGAAGTAATAGATCAGGAAAAGTGGTGCATAACGCAGTGCAGTCACGAAATGCTCCTGTTCAAACGTACGAACCGCAAACGTCCAGATTCGGAAGTCCGTTCCGAAGATTGCCTGCACCGCGAACAACAGTGCATACCCGATGACAATAGCGAGTACAGCTGTTACAAGGCTGGCAATGATCGTTCCGATATTCAAGCTAATGCCGTAATCACTGAAACGGGTGCCCGCGTCTTTTTTGGAGAAATAGTGGAAAGCAAAGGTCACCAGAATCATAATCAACGCCGATACCAGCGCCCAGTATACAATCTGGTTCGTGGTTGGTTCATTGAAATATGTGCCTGTAACAACAATTTTGCTTGCGTAGTTGAACACAATCCACATCACCAGGGATACAACAACCAGTAATACGCTGCCTACGCCCATGTTTTTCATCCGGCGGCTTGCCGCATAATCATTCTTTTTGCTTCCAGCCAAGACAAATCCAATCACTGCACCAAGCACACTTGCGATCAACAGGATCAGAGCAATGATACGCAATACATTCAGTCCGTCAGCCGATTTATCCATCAGCGTTGGGAAAAGAATAGCCGGGATCAACGTGCTGAACGCAATCGCGAGCCAGTAGATCGTTTTTTGCTTGCCACTTACGGCTGCGGATACGGTTGCGATCTCGTTGCTAACCGCCTTACGCAGCAATGGCAGTCTGAGCAGCAACGTAATCAAAGGCACGATCATCAGGAAGAAACCGATCAATGCTACGAAGTTAAAAGCTTCCTTCGCCCACCAGATCTGATTACCCGATCCCAGATCCACATTCGTCTGATTTGGTGACGTTACACCATTGAAAGCATGTGCATAAAAGTCGATCAGATGTCCTGTCGTGGTTGGCGAGAAATGGTTCCACGGGTGAGTCTGATTCGGTGTGAACATAATGTGCTCACCCGTCTGCGAAGGGCGTACTACTTTGCCATCAACCATCAGGTCACCGGACGGTACTTCTGTGAACTTGTCCGTTTCCGCTCTTGGCGCGTCTGCCGCCAGTCCGAGGAATGCTTTACCTGAAATCGTTGCAGCAAAATCCTTACGCATTACGGTACCTTYGATTTCTTTTTCAGCGGCTGTCTTCTCTTCGTCGGATTTATTGAAGAAAAACTCGTCATACTTACCCGCAATCATACCTACTGTACGGCTACCAAAAGCAGCTTGCAGCTGATCCTGCGGAGCTACGGCAGCGGCATACGAATAATCCGCGCCAACAGAGATTCCTGTATAGATCATACGATGTCCTGTTTGCAACGAAGTCATCTCATCCATGTACATGGAGAGCAGTGTTGAGAATCCTCCCATGGAGTGACCGCTCACAGCAACATACGCGTTGCCTTTATCATCTTTTTTGGTAAAATCCTGATCATAGATATATTTAGCTGCATCGAATTGAGAATAGATCCAGAATGTGCCGAACATATCTTTCACCGGAATAGGTGCATTCCAGCGGGAATCCCCGTGATCATACATATCGAGCGCCAGCACGATGTAACCACGTCTGGACATTTCAATGGCAGGTGCATCCTGCATTTCTTTGGTGTTCAAATAACCATGCGTTGTAATAATAACCGGTCTTTTGTCATCAGCACCCGCGCCCTTTGGCATGTACAGCAGACCCGACAGCGTTCCGTGGTCGGCCTGGAATTTGATCTCTTTAACCTTGACGGAATAGAAGGATGTGTTGAACATACCGGCAAACAAGCTGCCGAAAATGACCAGAACGAGTGATAAAACCAGCAACCCCTGTGGTTTTTTCAAGAATGATGTGACTGTTCTCATTGGTTGGCTCCTTTAAGCAATATAAAATGCGATATAACTTGAAATCCATATATTTACACATGCACTTCGATGACAGAATAACCTTCCGATCGCTGTTATCCCCAGATTTTTTGATTCCCTTTTATAAAGGGAAAATCCGGTGATAAAGGCGAACGCTTCGCTTCTTCAGGTTTTTTCTGTCCTCTCCGTTATTGTGTAATTTAATAGTTCAAATTATATAGATAAATAGATATCACTATGCATACGCTTCCGCTTATATAATGAGCAAAACAGCATGTCATAATGCAGTTAACAATACAAGCCAACAATAGATCTAAATTCAATATTCAAATTTGATGTAAATGAGTACATGTAAATATTGACTCAACATGGCCTAAAAAAAGCACACATAACGACGCCGGACTTCGGCGCCGTCACCTGTGTCAATTCGGTTCTGTATAGTTCTGTATAATCTATATCGTCATTCAAGCTAATTTAATGAATTCTATCTTACTTCAAAGACTCGGACAGTTCTGTGAAAATAACACCCAGCGCATACGCGCCAGCATCCGGATATCCCAGACTACGGTCACCGACCGTACCCGCACGACCCATACGCGCGACGATATCTTCCGTTTTCTTCGCACCTTCCACCGCTGCTGCTGCACCTTTCGCAAATGCGGTTTTGAAGTCTTCTCCAGACTCCGCACTTTGCACCCAAGCATCTGCACATGGTACGAGTGCATCGATCAGCGTTTTGTCACCTACAACAGCACCACGTCCGAAGGAACGCTCACCCGTTGATTGAATGCCTTGCACGGCTGCCTGCAACATTTCAGCAAACTCAGCTACGTTCAAGTGCTGTTTCTCGCCTACTGCTTTGCCAGCCGCACGGAAAGCTGAACCCCAGATTGGGCCGGATGCTCCGCCGCAATATTCCATAATGACGAGAGAGCATGCGTCCAGGAATGAACCGATATCTTTTTTCTCATCGTTAATAATATGGTTCCATTCACGCTTCAATTGACGGAAGCCTTTGGCTACACTCATCCCGAAGTCGCCATCGCCTGCATGGGAATCCAGTTCACAGAACGGTACTTCGTTCTTGATGATAATCTCGCCCATTTTATCGATCAAGTAAACCATGTTATCCAGTGAGAACTGATTGTTTTCAACAACAGCCGCTGACGCATCTGTCTGCACCTCGTAGGATACCGGAACATCCTCCGTCACAACTGCTTCGAGCGCTTCGGAATAAGCAACTTGCGCCACTGGAGGGCCGGATACTTTAAATGCTGGCGTGTCGCTTTCCTTGAACAACAACGTTTTCAGCTCATCATCCAGCTTCAGAATCGTCACCGATGCACCCGCCATGTCGATACTAGTCATGTAGTTGCCTACAAATGTTGTAGCCACATTCAGACCTGCATGTCCTGCCAACTCACGTTGAACCGAGTTGTTCAGCAAGTACAGCTCTTGCAGAGGTGTCGCCCCAAAACCGTTCACAAGCACAGCGATCTCGGCAGACGCATCCTGATCCAGCTTCATATCCTTAAGCAAAGCGGAAACCATACGCCCTGCAAGTTCGTCTGCAGATACGATTTTCTCACGACGAATACCTGGCTCACCATGGATACCTACCCCGAACTCCATCTCGTCTTCCGCGATTTCGAAGGTTGGTGTTCCTTTGGCAGGAACCGTACAAGATGTGAATCCAAAACCGATGCTGCGCACGTTCTGCGCCGCTTTCTCGGCAACAGCTTTCACTTCTTCCAAGCTACGCCCTTCTTCTGCTGCAGCTCCAGCAATTTTATGAACCAGAACGGTTCCAGCCACACCGCGGCGTCCCACCGTGTACAAGCTGTCTTGCACAGCAATGTCATCTTCCACACGTACATATTGCACGTTGATGCCATCTTCTTCAGCCAGATGTGCGGCGTTTTTGAAGTTCATCATGTCGCCGCTGTAGTTCTTGATGATAAGCAGTGTACCCTTGTTGCTGGCCGTGGCTTTGATCGCTTGATACACCTGAATTTGGGAAGGCGATGCAAATACATCTCCGCACACAGCCGCATCCAGCATACCTTTACCTACATAACCTGCATGTGCTGGCTCGTGACCGCTACCTCCGCCGCTGATCAGGCTAACTTTATCCGCCTGAATCTCTCTGCGTTTGATCACTTTATATTTTTTCAAGAATTCCAGCTCCGGGTGTGCAAGCGCAATCCCGTTGCACATTTCCATGACAACATGTTCAGCTTGGTTGATAATTTTTTTCATTTATTTTGCCTCCTGGCGAGCTTTGTACTCCCGTCCAATTCGGTCAGCCGCTGCAATGGCTGCCGCCACTTCAGGAACTGTAATCGGGAATGGCATCGCGTGGATGGATTCTTCCGGGATACAAGCAATCTCTGCCACTTTCAGCAGTTCTTCTTGTGTAATTGTTTCTACACCGATATCTGCCAGACTTACAGGCAATCCTACGGAAAGACAGAAATCCATCACTTGGTGCAATTCTTCGGTTGGTGCATTTTCAAGGACGAGCTGCGCAATCGTACCGAAGGATACTTTTTCACCGTGGAAATAGTGGTGTGTGCCTTCCAGAACCGTCAGACCATTATGGATCGCGTGAGCTGCAGCCAGACCGCCGCTTTCGAATCCAAGACCAGACAACAGGATGTTCGTTTCTACGATGTTTTCCAGAGCTTGAGTAACCACGTTGCTATCACTCGCTACTTTTGCTTTGGCGCCGTCTGTAAGCAACATTTCGTAACACAATTTGGCAAGTGCCAGTGCTGCATTCGTTCCTACAGCAGAAGGTGTGTACCCTTCACGGGAGCCCATTGGCAGACTTGCATTCACACGGGAATAGGATTTCGCTGTTGCTCTTGCCTCGAAGTAAGTAGACAGTGCATCTCCCATACCGGATACGAGGAAACGTGTTGGTGCATTAGCGATAACGGTTGTATCTACGAGCACCACGCTTGGGCTTTGTTTGAAATATGCATAATCGTCAAAAGAACCTTCCGGTGTGTACAATACTGCCGAGTGACTTGTCGGTGCGTCTGTAGCCGCAATTGTTGGACAGATGATCAGTGCGTCACCTTCAGCAACACATTTCGCGGCATCAATGGCTTTACCACCACCGAGACCAATCGTGCATGTGCATCCTTTTTCTTTCGCGATTTCTTGCAAACGAGCAACTTCCTCACGTGAACATTCACCTCTAAAACCGCTTTCAACAAACGTGATATTGAATTTTTCTGCTGTTGCATCCAGCTTGGCTTTGACCCGCTGTACATCGTCCGGGTGTGCAATCAGCAATGCAGAATCTCCGAAGGATTTTACGAAATACCCGAGGTTCAACAATTCGTCTTCGCCTTGCACGTACTTGGTTGGGCTGATAAATGCTTTTCTCATAATATGATATGCCTCCTAAAAGTAGATTTAATAGAATGTTTTGCGCGGCAGCACTCGTCCTTTTTAACTGAAATTCAAAGATGAAGCGGCCTTGCTCCGTGTTACATCAAATTTTAATTGTTGCAATTGACCTAAATATAACGCAGAAACAAGAGGTTTACAGTGGACTTTGATAACAAATTATTATAATTTGCAATCGTAATTTTTTGCTTTTTCGCATAATCGTGGTATGTTATTGTCATGAGATGGTTAAATTTTGACCTCCCACTTTCCATTACCCGTCCTGTTCACGTCTTAATATGTACAACTTTCAACTTTTTAACGACTCTCCGATCGATAAGTTCGGTCTGCCACGGAGGTTTTTCACATGATTAAAGAATATCTGCACATCAATAAAATACTGGATCTGGACAAGTGGAAGCGCCTTCAAGATTCCCTTGCCACCGTCACCAAACTTGCCATTCTTACCGTTGATTATAAAGGTATACCCGTCACCAGCCATAGCAGCTGTCAGGCATTCTGCCAGAACGTTCGCAAAGATCCCGAGCTTCTTCCCTACTGCCAAAAGTGTGATTCTCGCGGCGGTCTGGAGGCTGTTCGCCTTAATGAACCTTACGTTTATCTCTGTCATTTCAATATCATTGATATAGCGATTCCGATTACAATTGATGGAAAATATATTGGCGCGGTCATGGCTGGACAAGTCAAGCTCGCTGATCCCGAAAAGGGAACCGATCTGGAGCAGATCGTGACATCCAAAAATGTACCTATGCATGATGCAAAAATGAAGGAGTTACAGGCAGAATATGATCAATTGCCTATCATGACCTATGAGGAGATTGTGAAGATTTCGAATATGTTGTCTCTGCTCTGCAACTATATTGTAGAGGAAGCCTTGAATAAAAATCTGCTGGTTGAGATGTTCGAGAAGGCTTCTGGCAATCAGGAGTCCGTTAACTTGTCCACCATCCTGCCGGGTTATTCAATCCGCAATATTGAGTCGATCAAAAAGGAAATGACCAATGCCATTGCTGATGCTTATCTCAAAAATAGTCCAAGTGATACGGAGAGTCTCAATCCGGTACTCCAACCTGCTTTTGAATATATCCATAGCCATAAAAGTGAACAAGTATCGTTAAAACAAGCAGCAGATCTGTGCCACCTGAGTCCAAGCTACTTCAGCAGATTATTTGCCAAGGAAACGGGTGAAAACTTCACCACCTATCTCGCGAAGCTCAAAGTCAAGTGGGCCAAGCAGCTGCTGGAGGTCACCGACATGCCCGTCTCACAGATCAGCGATGAGCTGGGATTTAATGAATCGGGGTATTTTATTAAAATTTTTAAAAAGTTCGAGGAGATTACCCCCGCCCTCTATCGTAAATATATTCAGGAGAGCTGATTAACCTGTGATATGTTTTTCATATCAATCATGTGCTTAATAGATATTTCACCTGATCATCTGCACTTGCTACAATGAAGTCCAGATGAGTAAGGAGGCATGACAAATGGAATATCGCAAATTGGGAAACAGCGGTTTAACCGTCAGTGAGATTTCACTAGGCAACTGGATTACACATGGATCACAAGTTGATGATCCAACTGCACAAGCTTGTGTCCAAGCTGCATTGGAGGCAGGTATTACGACATTTGATACGGCAGACGTATATTCGGATACCAAGGCGGAAACCGTGTTGGGGCAGGCTCTCAAGGGAGTACCAAGAGAGAGTATTGAACTATGCACCAAAGTCTGTCATCCAACCGGTCCAGGTCACAATAACAGAGGACTTTCCCGCAAACATATTATGGAAGCCTGCAGTGCTTCATTACAACGATTGCAGACGGAATATATCGATGTCTATTATGCTCACCGCTATGATCCACACACCCCACTGGAAGAGACATTCCTTGCGTTTGCTGATCTTGTTCGTCAAGGCAAGGTTCATTATATTGGGGTTAGTGAATGGACAGCTGCTCAGATTGAGCAAGGCTCCGCACTAGCTAAAGAGTTGCGTGTACCTTTCATCGCGAGTCAGCCGCAGTATTCGATGTTATGGCGTGTAATTGAGCAAGAAGTTGTGCCCGCAAGTGTACAGGCAGGTCTGGGACAGATTACATGGTCTCCACTCGCTCAAGGCATACTATCGGGTAAATACCTTCCGTATTCAGCAGTTCCACCCGGATCACGGGCAGCAGCCCAAGCAGGGAAACCATTCTTCAACAAGCTCGCCGGTCGTTGGTTGCACGATGATGCGCTGTCTGCTGTACAACAGCTTCTTCCTCTAGCGAAGGAACTAGGTCTGACTCTTCCTCAACTCGCTGTTGCCTGGGTTCTTCATCATCCTTATGTCAGCTCAGTGATTATTGGGGCATCCGGGCCAGAACAAGTACTGGAAAATGTAAAAGCTTCCGGTGTAAAACTGGATCAGGATATCCTCACTCGAATTGATGAAATATTAGGAAAATGGATTGAGAGAAATCCTGTCCTGACGGGTTAATGTAGTTTAGTCGCTCTTGTCCATGTGTATAAAACGGGTGATCACACCCTGATTCATGTCCGTCCGCCATGCCATGTATAAGGGTACGGAGGGCGGTTTTTCTATTAAAGGTAAAAATACCACACCTCTGCGCTGAAACACCTCCACCGAAGAAGGAACAATGGAAACTCCCATGCCTGCAGCAACGAGGTTCACAATCGTATACATCTGGATCGCTTCCTGCGTAATTCGCGGTTCTACCCCATGCTCCCTGCAGTACTCCCGAACGAGACGATGAAACGGTGAGCCCAGATGGCTAGGGAACAAAATAAAATCCTCTTCCGCCAAGTCAGTAATCGACACTTGAATCTGCTCTGCCAAAGGATGATCGTCTGGAACCACCACCATTAACGTTTCTTCCTGGAAGATCCGGAAAGACACATTTGGCGTATGCTCCTGATATCGTAAAAATCCAATATGGATCTGTCCATCTTGCAGTGCCTGCAGCTGTTCAGAAGATGTCATCTCACGCAGTGTAATTTCGATCTGTGGGTACGCTGCTCGAAATCGCCTTAGCATATCGACCATCATACTGCCTGAAGCCGAATCCACAAAAGCTACCGTTATATGACCAACGATGCCTTGGTCAACCTTCTGTGTGAGATGGATAGATCGTTCAAGCTGAGCCAAAATTAGTCTTGCCTGATCTAGAAATACGGCTCCCGCAGGTGTTAGCCTAACCATCTTTTTCGTACGTTCCAACAGCTTAACACCTAGTTCTTCTTCTAGATTTTGGATCTGTTGACTCAGCGGCGGCTGAGTCATATTTAATCTTTCGGCCGCACGATGGAAATGAAGTTCCTCCGCCACGGCGATAAAGTAGCGTAACTTTCGAATATCCATTACACCTGATACCCCTCCCCTCTCCCCGTTACTTCATCTGCTCCTCCACCCAGATTGCAGACTCTGCATGCATCGTCATGAGTGCACAAAAATCAGACTCGATCTCTACTAACGGAACATCCTCCCCGCTGTCATGAATGAGCATCATCACTTTGCCAGAAATCTCATCCAGAACGGCTATGCTGCCCTCACCAAATCCGCCGATGGGAAAAAGCTGAAGCCCGCCGGGCAGGTCGTATTCTTGCTCGCACTCTCGATATGCATCCAGAAACTCAGGATACGCCCAGTCCAGCTCTTTGGCAGAATATAAGGCAGGATCACCGAAGTTACATGCTCCAAATTCAAGCAGCAGCGCGCGATATACCGCTGGAAGCTTCACTTGGTATTTTTGCTCGAAACTCTCGATGTCCTGCACGGTTTCAGGTTTACTGCCACTCCCCATCGTTGTACCATATGCCTGCACCAACAAATCTCGAATTGGGTCTAGTTCTACGGATTTCATCTGTTTTGCAACTCCCCGCTGAGCCAAGTTAATGCGGCTCGCAGCTTGTCCTGCGGCACCGTATCGTATCGATCCCCTGTCGACACTTCGAATGAGCAACTGTTACCTCCGGTTTTGTTCAGATACGATGTAATGGCGATATCAAACTTCTGCGCCATCTGCACGAGCAAGGGTTCAACCTCGGAAGCCGCGAGCGCAAAGTGAACGTGAAACATATTGGACACGGGAATTTCGGGAACCGTGCAAATCCCGTGGCATGCATTAAACAGTGGGGCCAGTTCCTTGGCCTGCTCGTAATAATGTCCCATTTTGCCAACACGTTCATTGTAATAATACCGGGAGCTGAGAATATAAGGGTACAGCCCTATGAGATCACCGCCATGCCGCCGTTTCCATACCTTGGATTCCTGCATCATATCCGTATTCCCAGCCAGAATCGCACCTGCAATGCCGCCAATGCCTTTGTAAAAAGAGATGTACACACTATCAAACAAACCGCAGATCTCCGCTGGTGTTTTCTCGTAATAAGGCGTGATCTCAAACAGGCGCGCTCCGTCCAGATGTAACTTGATCCCGTGCTCACGGCAGTATGCCGAGATCGCCTCCAGTTCCTCATAAGCCGGCAATTGCCCACCTATCTCTCGCTGTGGTAACTCAAGTAACAAACAGGCGTATTTTTCCTTAATTCCTCTCACATCATCAAGTGTAATCAAACGATCCGCTTCGCCCAGCAAAATGCTTTCGATCTGATGCAGCTCCTTTAGTCCATCTTCTTCATGAATCTCCAGGTGAGACAGCGGATGATACGCAACTCGCTTGATGCCTGCCCGGTCACACCAGATACGAAGGGCAATCTGCTGTGCCATGGTACCACTTGGGAAAAACACCGCTGATTCCTTACCCAGCACCGTGGCCATTTCCTGCTGAAACTCATCAATGATTGAGCCATTCCCATAGTGGTCACTGAACGTCTCTCCATCCACCTGCTCCAGCGCCTCCTGTAGCACTTTCACTTTGCGGCTACCATGCCCGCTTACAATGTACTTCGCCTGACCGAATGCATCCGCAAGTGTTACTTTGTTATTTTGTTCTACATCATTATCTTTTTGAGTGCCTGTACGTTTATACATAATCAATCACTCCTTTCATTATTCCGGTACGGTCATGATCTCCACCAACGCCCGAAGCGCGTTAGATACATGTTCACCGTGAGCATATACAAATCCTACTTCCAGACGAGAATACGGATCAGGCAGTGATATAATGTCTACCTCACCCCTGGCTGCTGCTTGAGCCACCGAAGAACGGGGCAGCAAGGACGCGCCTAAACCCGCAGTAACACCATCGATAATCGTGCCCAATGTTCCATATTCCATGACATTTAATGAACGCACCCCTTGGGTTTTCAAAAATTCCTCCGCCTGAGTTCGATGCGTGCATCCAACCTCAAAAAATAACATCGGTCTGCTGAGTAACACAGACATGTCATGTTCACCCGGTTTAACGATCAGCACCAGTTCATCATCGTACATTTTCATATAATTGAGTTTGGCATGATCGACCGGGCCATACACCAGAGCACCATGTAATTCATGCTCGATAACCTTCTGGTTCAGTTCGTGTGTCCCCCCTGTCACAAGGGAATAATGTACATTTGGATAACTGGCGCAATACTCCGCCAGTAGTGGCGTCAGGAAACGGGAGGCTGCGGTCTCGATTGAGCCTATACGAAGATTGCCAGCTGGTGGGCTTCCATCCTGTGCAGCCTGCTCTGCTTCAGATAATAATTCCAATATTCGATCTGCATATCCTAGCAGATTCTCCCCTGCCGGAGTGAGTAACATCCCCCGATTGGAGCGATGAAACAGAGGCACCTGCAACTGGGCTTCCAGTTGTTTGATTCGTGTAGTTACGTTGGACTGCACATAATTAAGTGCGGTTGCGGCTTTGCTGATACTGCCTTCGCGGGCAACCGCCTGGAATATTTTCAAATCCCCTGCATCCATTTCTTCTCACCTGCTTGTCTTTATATCAGAGCATTCCGCCCTATTGAGATGTCGTACATCAGGCTAAACGCTCTTCATTTCTTCACGTATTCTTATCTATCATTATTCTTGATACTGACCTTCATTTTTGTTTATTTTACGTGTTTCCATCTCGCCTGTACAATGACACCGTAATGAGTCTTCTATCTATTTCACAAGAACACTACGATGACAACTTAACCTATATTATACAGGGAGGTAACATTCATGAACGTAACCAAAACGATGAACGCCATCATACATTCGGGTCATAGCGGCCTTGAAGGTCTTCAATATTCAACCTGTACGGTGCCTGGTGCAGTACAAGACCACGTTGTTATAGAGCTTCGCGCCGCCGGGCTTAATCATCGTGATCTCTTCATTATGTCAGATCGAACGTCTCAAGACACTTCTCTCATTCCCGGATCGGACGGCGCAGGCATTGTGGTAGAGGTTGGGGAAGGTGTGCAGCATATTTCCGTAGGTGACGAGGTAATTATCCATCCTACGCTCGGCTGGGAACATACCGCAGATGTGCCAGTGGTTCCGGGCATTGTTGGCGGTCCTTCGGATGGAACGCTGGCACAATATATCGCACTGCCTGCAAGCAACGTGCTGCCCAAGCCTACTCATCTCTCCTGGATCGAAGCTGGTGTGTTATCACTGTCCGCGCTAACGGCTTATCGAGCCCTGTTCACTCGTGGTGGGCTGAAAGCAGGCGAACATCTTCTGATTCCTGGCATTGGAGGTGGCGTCGCTACGTATGCCCTACTTATGGCTTTAGCTGCAGGAGCGAAGGTTACCGTAACATCCAGAAGTGAGGTTAAACGAGCTGAGGCATTACGTCTCGGGGCATATCAAGCTTTGGACAGTCACGCCGATTGGAAGAGTACGATGAATAGTGATGAGCCTGTAGATATCATTCTGGACAGCATTGGACAAGCGATGTTCCCCAAATACGAAAGTGTCATCCGACCTGGCGGGCGAATTGTGATGTTTGGTGCAAGCTCCGGCGATGACTTGCATGTGCCGATTCGTTCGATCTTTTTCCCGCAAATCAGCTTGATTGGCACCTCCATGGGTAGTCGTGAAGAGTTTATGCAGATGTTGGAGTGGGTAGAAAAACATGAGATTCGTCCTGTCGTAGACAGTATCTATCCACTGCAAAATACGACACAGGCATTTGAACGGTTGGAAAAAGGCGAGCAGTTCGGCAATATCGCTATTACGATGGAATAAACAACGACCTTTTTTACCATGAACTTTCCCCTTATCAATGATAGACTAATGCTTAGGCATGGTTATCAGATAGGGGGATTTGTTTTTGACTCGTTTTCTTAAACGTCACATGAAACGCGCTATCATTGTGCTGATTGTATTTTTGCTCGCTGCTCAGATCCCTCTGGTGAAGGAATTGCTGGCTAGAGGAGCTACAACTTTATACGCAGCTGTCAAATATCCAGATCAAACGATCACATTTGAACACTTTGAATATGAGCCGCACTTTGGGGACTATATCATTTCTTATCAGACTCAAAAGTCAGATGCGCTACATCTCACATTAGCACCAAAAATGCTACCCATTTTCGTGAAATATGATCCATGGAGTGAGCCTATTTTAGACTAAACGGGCCTGCACCACCTTATGCATTTAATCCATTTCAATATTCAGGAGGTACAGTAATGTCCAATCAGGAACACCTCGTCGTATTAGTTCGCAAAATCATGAACGCGGAAGGAACTGAGCAAGAGCTGGATGATATGCTGACAGAAGTGCAGAAGGCTCTTCCTTATGCAGAGGTTAGTAATCTGATTTTCTGGGATGAACGTGAGTTAACTGCGGAGCAGATCGTAGAAGAAGCACTTCAAGCCCGCCCAATTCAACTCCCGCCCCAACCTTGAACTTATTCAGGAGGTAAATAATATACATGTCTAATGAAGAAAAGGATTATGCAATTGGGACTCTTGATTTCGCCTCAGCCACTTCAGAGGAAAAACAGGAAGCACTCCGTCAGATCATCGAATTACATGATCCGGAACTCACTGCGCAAGTCCTTGCTCTTGGTATGAATACACAGGAGCACGATTTGGTACGTATTGAAGCATGGCGAGCCCTAGGTATGGCGGAAACTTCTCCCCTTCTTAATGAAATTTTTGGAGCAGCAGCACAACTTGTACGTAATTCGGAGGAAGACGAGGATGTGCAAATTTATGCTTTACAGGCGCTAAGCCTGCTCCCCGTTACTGAAGCCGAAATTCAGCTGGCTCTGGATGTCATTCAATCGGATGCCTACATACTGGTGCAGAGTTCCGCTTTCGCTATTGTAAAAGCAAACAAACATCTGCCACATGCTGTACTCGCACTGGAATCACTCCAAACGCATCCCGAGTTCGGTACTTCGGCAGCACGGGAACTTCAATCTCTCTCGGGACGTGATACTCAATGAGCTCAAACGACAAACCGCAGTCACCAGAACAAGCTGGTGAACATTTAACAGAGGAAACGACTCAGGTGGTGCATCTTACTCAAGGCGAGCTTCATGCCATCCAGAAGGCACTGCTTTTTCTCAAATTCGAATGTGAAGAGGCCGCCTCTTTGTTGTACGCGGGCAGTCCCTTATTAAATAGTTCTCTTAGCAAGCTGAGAGAAGCAGACATTCACAGCAAATTTTCCAAACAGTTCCACTCTCGCCCTAATCCTCATGCGGAAACGTTTATGCGTGATAAGCTAGAGCGTTCCTATGCCGAAGAGCATGTTCCGCATGAACGGACAGAAGCACAGCTGAATGAAATTTGGCGGAGTTGCATGTTCCCTTTTCCTGCAACCCCCTACAAACAAGACTCTGATCCAAAATAATTTAAAGTTCTTCCCCCGTTATTGGCAATAGTTTAAATTCTTTCATTTCGATCAACTATTGAAGCAAATTACAGGTATAATGTAGAAAAGTTAGGGCGTGTCTGAAAACGCTGAAGGAAGCAGATTTTACTGATTTTTTGTTCCAAGCCAGGAAGTTTATCGCAGGCGTGCCGGGGCACGTCAAGGGAAAGTGACGCAGCAGGGGGCGAAAAGGCGGTAAAAGATGCACTTCAGCGGATTTCAAGACACGTTCCAGTTGATCCATTACATACAGGAGGCGAATTATGGAAACGGAAGGTTTACGTGGTGTCGAGCAGCTTGCTCTCAAGAAACATAAGATTTACAAACAGAGCCTGATTCGATATCTGGCGCGTTCCATGCTGGCCAGCATGTTCATTGGCTTCGGCGTAATTGTGGCATTTAAGACAGGTAATTTCTTCTACATGGAAGATTCCCCGTTTACATACCCTATGGCAGCCATTACGTTCGGTGCGGCAATTATTCTGATTGCCTATGGCGGCGGTGACCTATTTACAGGAAATACGTTCTATTACACCTATGCGGCATTACGCAAAAAACTGCGCTGGTTTGAAGTGATTAAGCTATGGATTGCGAGCTACAGTGGAAACTTGATGGGCGCGGCGGTATTTGCCCTGTTGATTTATCTGACGGGACTATTCGATTCGGCACAAGTGAACGGTTTTCTGCTTAGTGTGGTCGAGCATAAGATGGAAGCGCCAGCGATGCAACTCTTTTTCCGCGGCATTCTCTGTAACTGGCTCGTGTGCCTGGCGTTCTTCGTTCCGATGTTTATGAAGGAAAATGGTGCTAAAATGTTTGCCATGATGCTCTTTGTATTCTGCTTTTTTATCTCGGGATATGAGCACAGCATTGCGAATATGTGTACGTTTGCGATTGCGCTGGTGCTAAACCACCCGGGCACGATCTCCTTTGGCGGTGTGATTCACAACCTCGTACCGGTGACGCTGGGCAATCTGGTGGGCGGCGTGCTGCTGATGGGCTTTATGTATTATGCGGTCAACAAACCATTCCTGGACGATGAAGAGACACATTAATTTTCGAAAAAAAGCTCCCCTTTCTGCCCAGCCTAACGACAGCGGCCCAAGGCAAGAGGGAAACCCAAAACCCCCGATGGTATTTCTCTCTCCTAGTCTGGAGATACCACCAGGGGTCTTACTTTACCCGCAATCCATCCAGAGATAAAGGCTGATCCAGGTTGTTCGATCATCCAATTTCCCTGTACAAATTGCTTGATTATCTACTGATATAACAGATGATTCACCCTAATTTAGGCCCCTGATCGCTTCATCTCCAGATGCAGCAACGGAAACGGATTACCCGAGCTGTCCAGTTCGGATCGGCCTGTCTGCACAAATCCCAGCTTTTCATAAAACCTCGCTGCATCCTCATTCTGCTCGTTCACATCTACTCTAAGTTCTGTACCTTTGATTTTCATCGTTTGATGAATCAGAAATCGTCCTACCCCTTGTCCCTGAAAATATTCGTCTACAAATAACATCTCAATAAAGCTATTGTCCAGACCGATAAAAGCGATCGGTTCCTGCTCATTATCCAGCGCTTCCCAGACCTCTACTTGCTTCTGTTCCAGAGCTTCACTCACCATTTTTTTATAAAATAAAATGTGATGCTCCTCCAGAAAGGTATGTGTTGCTCGAACAGCACGCTCCCAGATCTTAACCAACTTGGCATGATCCTGCTCCCGATAAGGTACCATTAACATGTTCAATTCACTCTCCTTTGTCATAAAACATGATGTAATAATGTAGGCATATAACCCGAACAGCTTTATTTTCCGGTAGGCTTACACCCAATTCCTGCGTATATCTTAGCATATTCGATTCCCCTCGACACCTGCGAACAGCATCACAACAAACCAACACGCAGATCATGTCACTATTGTATATAAGAACGGTATAACCAACAGACCGCCTCCAAAAATGAGGCGATCTGTTGTCATTCATCTGTACATATGTGGTTAGTGCTGCAACTGTGCAAGAATCTGTGGATCTTTGATTTTCTTATCCTCAGCAAGCAGTGCAATCTTGGACAGGATCTCGGCGGTTCTTGGATCTTCATCCAGAAACGGTAGGAAGATCCGTCCACGATGCTGGCTATGCACGGGCACAATATACAGCGCACCAGCGGCCTGCTTGAAGACATTGCCGCTTCCCAAATGAACGGCATATTCACCTAGCTCACCATCAATTCGTGCGTAATTCCCATCCAGCCGCACATTATCGATTTTGAGCAAACGCAGTGACTCATTCACAATAACATGTCGCATCTCTATGGTTGTAAGACTTGCCTCTGGGTCAACTCCGCCAACGTGGGCAATGCTAACCACCAGATCAACATCACGCATAACTTCGGAGAAGAACACTTCCGGTACATCCTTCAACTCCACTGGTTTATAGGTACGACGATCATAGAATTGAACCGTCTCCAGCGTAGGTGCTTCGGTATCTGCCGGTGAGAACCAGTCAGCCATCGCATACAGATTGGCTATTAAGTTATGTTCATAACTAACCTTTTGCAGTCCCTCTTCATAACTTACTGTCCACTGACGCCCTTTCAGCAAGCTTACCGTTTTATTCGGTTGAATCTGATAGCCTGCGTAACGGCGTGATACCGTACCTTGAGCAAGCTCATCCTCATTAGGCAGATACAGTTCGCGGAAAACTTGCTTGAACGGCTGACGCTCCTGACGATTGAACAGATCCCGCTGGAATTCGCTCCACTTGCTGCTCTGATACAGATGCAGCGGGTGTGCAATCAACAGCTGATCCTCTTCCTTCAAGGCGTAAATAACTTCTTCATCTCCCGGAGCAATAAGTCCACCGGATGCGGCATCGAATCTTCCCAACTGTTCACCCGATTTGAAAATCAATGTGTTCAACAACGGACGGATAACCGGATTGTTCATCAGACTAGCAATCTCCTGACGTGTGAAGGACGTGCCTGCGATCATGGAGCGCTCCAATTCCTGTCTAGCCCGTCGATACTGATCCACAAGATCGGATTTCAACTCTTTCAACTCTGCAATATATCCGTCCTTTTTGAGACGAGCTGGTACAGATTTCAGCACTTTGCCTTTGCTGACAATAACCAGATTGGACTGCCCCTCCTCATCAATCACAAGATGAGCCGTCGTATCTTCATCCAGAGCATGTGGTTCGAAGTAGGACTTTACTTCATCCAGCTTGCGCGCCTCCATGTCCCACATCAGACGTGTTACATCGGCATACCCTGCGTTCCTTGCAAGATTACCCAGTGCAATCTGGGATGCCAGTCCTTCACTAGCACGTCGCTGCGCTCCAAACTGCTTGCTCTGAAGCTGGAACTTCTGGATGAAGTCGTAGCGTTCTCTTACGTCCTGATCCCGTTCCTCTGACAGTGGAATCAGACTGTAGGTCAGTAAGTGATCCTTGTTGCGCTTGTCTGCAACAGAATCATACATATCCTTCAGGCTGAGTTTGCCAAGTGCCGCATCAGCAAACAATTGTGATCTGCGATGATTGGCTCCACCGGAGATGTACTTGGCACAATCGTACAACAGGTTGAATCGTTCTTCTCCAACCGCAGCATAAGCCTCCTCGAACCAAGCGATATCGAAGGCTCCATCATTAAAGTCCTGCGGTGTAATTGGGGAGTAATGCGCCACGATGGTTTCCTTCTCTGCACTAAACTGTTCATTGATATGCGCATGGAAGTACCAAGCCGCACTCCGAAGACCATCCCAGCCCAGATGCTTCGCCACAAGTTCCATCCATTGCGGCGCATACATGGCGGCCTCCAGAAGCTTTTTCTCCTTGACTGGATACTTCTGGAGCAACTCTGCCAGCAGCTGTTCATCCTCCCTGGCCCGAGGATGACAATGCTTAATTAGATAGCTAAACGTTTCTTTACGGGTCGTATTGCCTTCACCATAGCTATAGATATAACCTCGTACAAAAGTATCCTGATCCATGGCAGAGACCAGATGTACCCAATGTTCCATGCCCTCAATGCGTTCCAGCTTCATGGATAGCGTACTAACTTCGGTGGACAATTCTCCCCGGGTCAGCTCAATCTCCAGAATACGATCCACGACCGTGTCACGCAGATGAATCAGCTTTGCGTCATCTTTCATTCGCTCTGTACGAGCCGAGGTCATATCGCGGATAAACAGATAACGATACTGTCCAACCATCAGTTGACGGTAAATCTCTTGATCATCGATCAGGTCTAACTGATAGGCTCGCAAGAAATCATCCAGTGACAGGAGAGACAGCGGGAGATAAGGCTCTACAAGATGAGAGAATTGATATGCGGTCTGGAAGTATCGCTTGAAGCTCTCATTGTCATACACCGCATTCCGGACAACATATTTCCACGGATCTGTCAGAATCTGAAGCATACCCGTTTCCTTCTCCAGCTGCTCTGCTGGCATACTTAAAATAATCGAAGCCCATGCTTTCTCTGCAACCTCAAAGATTTCAGCCGAATCACAATCCAAGAAAGCAGCCGAGATCAAGGCATGAACCTGATCCTTATAAGGAAGAGCCTGCATCATCTCATGYAGCTTCACCATGTCCTTCAACGGATAGGTCTGTTCGGCAAATGTTTTGCGCCATCCCTCCAGTAACGGAATCTTTCTTAATTCATCATATTCGTACTGCTCTCGATAAAAAGAGTAATGTTCGTCCAGTTTGCCGTTCAGCTTGCCTAATTGCAGTTCAACATACAGCTGCATCAGTTCAACGTCGCTAAGTCCGCTCTGCTCGAAATATTGCTTCCATACTTCATCCAGTGGAAATTGATCCAGCTGTTTCATGTTTGACCGCTCTCCATAAGGAACTTTGGAACGAAGGCTTGTTCCCACAAGCAGCGTATCTTTGTAACCTGCATAATACTCCACAACATATTCATGATCCCTGTGCTCATGAACCAGTTCATTCAATCCTTGCAGAAAAGCACTGATTTTATCCAGAGTTAACTGGAATATATCCTTTGGCTTGTTCCCGGCAAGGTCACGTTCCTCATCCAACAGCGGTTGCCGTTGATTCGGATCAAATAAACCATATCCATTAACGGAAGTGTAAAGGCTTCCTTCATCCAGCAGTTTGTCCAGCAGCTTCTGTTCCTTGGCCGTAGGCTTCTCCAGTTCTTCTGCGAATGGCTTGAGCTGTTCCAGCTGTCCTGCTCGTTCTGCATCCGTTTTGATCTCCGTTAACAGCTCAAGCGCACCCAGACGCTGTAGCTCACTCCTCGACTTCAGCAAACGCTGAACCGAATCCTTCAATTTCTCAACAGATTGCAACAACAAGACTTGAATTACCTTTTGCCGGAGCGATCCCGTTTTGAGTTTCAGCAGTACCTCCATCTGTTGCAGCTCATCTGCGGTTAACGTCAACTTCTTTACTTTTTGCAGAGCACTTTCACGGTTGCTCATGCTTTTGTCGGATAAACTTTCAAATACAAACTGACGCTGTACCTCGTGATCAGGCTCTTGCACAAACTGGGACAATAGCTCCCCGCGCAGCTCCGGGCTTAATCGATCTTTGAACGCGATTACTTCACTAATCCATTCGGCATCCATATCATATGCGGCCAAATACAACATTTTTTTGATGACGTCATCACCGTCGATCCGATAATGCACAAAATCCAGCACACCTGAAGGCCCGCCTGAACCGCCCTTGGGAATGTAATCCAACATCCGTTTAAATTGATCAAAGTCATGACGGCGTGCCTGTTTATCTTCAAGCACATCCCAGCGAGGCACATAGACACTACGTTGGTGCTCTCCCTCTTCAAAGCTCCAATTATGCGAATACGCCGCCGTATAATTTTGCACAACCCAGTGCATTAGTTCCGGATGTTGCACATCCAGATGATTGCGCGCCATAGCAAGACGAAGCCCCAGATACTGACTGTTGGCCAGAACGTACTGGGCTACGATCTGCTGATACAACTCACCTTGATCCATAATCTCTACAATCTTATGCTGCAAATCATTTTCTTCAATGACTGCTGTTGCCCACAGGCTGATGTAGAGTTTATTGGCATTCTTCTCGTGTTGCCACGCCTCACGAACATCCTCATTCACCAGGGCCTCATAGGCCTGTTCAATTAATTGTGTCGCCACACGCTGGTTAGCCGCTTCAATCCCGATCCCTGTCCATACCCCCAAGGCTCTTACAACCGAACTGAACCGAATCAGATTGTTGTCCAGGATAATTTTCAATATGTAAATATACGCTTCAAGCGTACCCTCGTCCATTCGTTCTACAATGCTCTGACGAAGCCCTTCCTGCAATCTTGCTGCAATCAGTAGCTCACCAATCATCTGATAGGCATCCGCCTGTTCACTCATAAAAATGCCTTTAATCATCTCGTTTGTCAGTAACGCAGCCTGATTATCCCCATAGATAATATCGTGCAGTGCCTGCTTGACTTCAACGTTCGAATGATCCAGTTCATAGGCAATACAGTCCGGCAGTACCGAGCGGAATTCATGCTGGTTAAGCATGTTTGGCTCACGAACGGTCAGATACTCCATCAAACTGAATCCTCTAGCCTCCATCCGGAATAATCCGAGCAGTTTGCGCAGCACATGAACGACATGTTGTCTTGGATCGGATGTCCGGAAAGGTCTGCGTTCATAGCTTGTACTATATGGATACAGCGTCGCACCTTCAGCGATATAACGGAATCTGGCAACAAACCCTTCAGAGGTCAGGTGCTCAAGCACCTCAAGGATCGGCTGGAATAATGGCTGCTGCGTCTCCAACGCAAGGCTGATAAGCTGTCTTTCTATATTAAAATAGTCCCCTTCATCCCCACGCAAGTAAGTTGACTCTGCCAACGTTACCATGTATTTCGCTATTTCCAGCTTAGTGCCTGTAAGCGCACCTGCTCTCTCCTGTAATCCCTCAATATAAGCTTGTACCTGATCTTCCTGATTCATCCTGTTCTCCTCCTCATCATCCTGCTTCTCCCTACCACAGACGTCCGGCTAACATTGTGAAGCGGATAAATGTCACATAAGCTCCGTCCTTAATGCTTATCTCTTCATCCAGCTCTGCCAACTCTTCATCATTCAGAAATACTTTGTATAACCCGTCTTCATAGGCAAGTATCGCGGCTTCCTTCGCTTCCCCAAGATTGGGAATGCCCTCACCATGCACCGTGCCAAAACCCACTTTCCCCTTAGCCCCCTGCGCATCGATCTCTTCGGGCATAAGATAGACAAGCATCGCCGCCGCATCTTTCCTCTCTCGAAAAGATTGCACCTGCTGTTCAACCATATTCTCGATAAGCAGTCGAAGCGTGCGGGTTGTTTCCGGAAGTTCCACTGCTTGTTTGGCGAGAGCCGGCTTGCGTTTGCCCAGACTTTTCACCGTAATCCATAATTTCAATGCATCGCGCCTCCTTTCATTGCTTTTTTCAGAACTTCATTCATAACTTCAATCACAAAAAAAACAGTTTATTACAAATGGCTAAATCCCATTCAATCAAGAGTTAATACCCGAAAGCGATAGATTGCAAAACAAACCAAATACGTACATATGTACCCCTCATGAACATCATAACTAAATTGTTCGTCTCTTTCATGGGCCAATATTCATGTTTCCATCGAACCAGCGAACTAGGGCGTGTCTCGAAACCCTCTGAAGTGCATCTTTTACAGTCTTTTCGCCCCCTGCTGCGTCACTTTCCCTTGACGTGCCCCGGCACGCCTGCGGTAAACTTCCTGGCTTGGAACGAAAATCCGGCAAAATCTGCTCCCTTCAGAGTTTTCGGACACCCCCTAAAGCCCATTTGCACATAAAACGCAAAAAGCCGCTCCACCACACGAAACATCATGAGATGTGCAGCTATTCAATCTTTTAGTGGTACGTAAATAAAATATATTAGACCAGTCGCAAAGGCTGAATCTTCACCGCCGCTGTCTTGAATCCAGGCATTCGGCAGAAGGGGTCCAGATCAGGTCTTGTCGCCCGGTTCACATTCTGGATTCCACCCCAGTGCATAGGCACAAATAGCGTATCCTCCCGAATGGATGTTTTGATTCGTGAACGAACAGTAAAACTGCCATAAGCCGACTGAACCTCTATCCACTCACCGTCACGAATACGATGACGAGCTGCCGTTGACGGGTGAAGCTCAACGAAGTTTTCTAACTCCCGCGCTGCTAGTGCCGGACTTCTACGCGTCTGCACACCGGTTAGATAATGAGGAAGAATTCGGCCATTGGTTAGAATCAGGGGAAAAGCGTCCGAGACATCATCCCAGCCCTGGCTCGATCCCAAAGTAAACGTAGCCTTACCGTCAGCATGAGCAAATCGATCATGAAACAGCATGCCTTCGCCCGGATCATCCACGGAAGGACAAGGCCAGTATACCCCTTGTTCCTTACGGAGACGTTCATACGTGATTCCGTGATAATCTGCTACCCCGCCGCGACTTGCAATCCGCAATTCGTCGAATATATCTTCAGCATTCATATATTGGAACAACGAACCTTTCCCCAGTTTCTCAGCAATCCGGCACAAAATGTCCCAATCATCTAATGTCTCTCCGGGTGCAGCCCTTCCCTTTTCTCGCAGAAGAACTCGCCCCTCCAGATTGGTAAGTGTGCCTTCATTCTCCATATACGCTGTGACTGGCAGCACAAGATCCGCCATTCTGGCCGTTTCCGACAGAAACATATCGGCTACGACCAGAAAATCAAGCTTGCGCAGTCCCTCCTCCACCAAACGTACATTTGGATTCGAAACGACCGGATTAGAGCCCATCACAAGTAATGCGCGAATCTCCTGCTCATAGATTCGTTCCATCATCTCATAAGCCGATACACCTTTGCCCGGCAAAAGAGCCGGGTCTATCCCCCAGACCGATGCTACATATGCACGATCTTCCTCTTTTTCAATGGAACGATAACCTGGAAGCTGATCTGCCTTTTGCCCGTGTTCTCGTCCACCTTGTCCGTTTCCCTGCCCGGTAATGGCACCATACCCACAGCCTGTTCTTCCGATTTTGCCAGTCGCGAGCACCAGATTCAAAAAATGCCGAACAGCCATATGTCCATCCGTCTGCTGCTCCACCCCGCGTGCCGTCATAATCATACCCGTTTGCGCTTTACCATAAGCCAAGGCTGCCTGACGAATCAAGTCCAGTTCAACTCCGCATGCTTCCGCGGCCTGTTCAAGCTCTAAAATCCCCATCTCTCGCACAAGTTCCTCGTATCCGGTTGTCCGTTCCTGAATAAAGCTAGGATCAGCCAACCCAGCATCCATAATGATCTTCAGCATCGCATCAGCCAGAATTGAATCCATACCTGGCTTTACCTGAAGGTGAAGATCAGCAATGGCTGCTGTTGCCGTCTTGCGAGGATCGATCACAATCATAAACGTTCCATTTTCCTTCGCTTCATTGAAATACGGTAACAACGTTGGCTGGCACTCCGCTATATTCGTCCCTGCCAGAATAATACATCCGGCTTTGGGAATATCCGGGAGCGGAAACGTTAAGCCGCGATCCATTCCGAAAACTTTGCTGCCCGCAGAAGCTGCTGCTGACATGCAGAAGCGACCGTTATAATCGATGTATTTACTACGGAGTGCCACCCGCGTAAATTTCCCAAGCAGATACGCGGTTTCATTGGTCAACGAACCGCCGCCATACACTCCTACGGTATCTGACCCATAAGTCGCTTGGAGCTGTTGCAGACGATCAGCAATCGTCTGTATCGCTTCATCCCATGAACATGGCTCCAGTTCTCCCTGGCGGCGAATGAGCGGATACATTAGACGCTCGGAACTAAACACTTGCTGGTGAGCATTCATGCCCTTCACACAGAGGCGACCCTGCGAAGCTTTATTAGGCAAGCCCTGAACCGCGTACTCAGCCAGTCTCTGACCTGCAACGGGAGCAGTAAGCTCTTCTACGGACATCTTGCATTGCACGCTGCAATAAGGACATTGGGTCTCTTTTACATATAGCTTAAACGTAGCTTGTTCCATATCTACCACTTCCATCATCAGCCACTCCTTCCTATCATTAAGATCATGCTCTCGCCTGGACAATGGGCACTTCAGAAAGTGTCCCCGTTCCACGATCAGCTTCAGTTCCGCGCTCCTGTGTGCGATTAAATGTAAGTTCCTGCTGTAACTGTGTATCCAAAAGCGTTTCCCGAATCGACATGATTCCGAGTCGTTCCGTCCACATCCATACTGGTTCATCAAACCAAGCCGTTTGTCGATACCATTGCAAACAGGCCGATGCGAGACTTACTGCTTGCTCCTCTGATTCAGTTGCCCCAAGCAGGTAGCTCTCCTTCACGGGATGCCCAGCATGACCCCCAACGTAAATTTCCCATCCGGCCGGAGAAGCTTGCAGTCCTAAATCTGCAACCAGCACACTCACTAGGGATCGGGAACCCGAAGCAATCGCTATTTTCACTTCGGAAGGCATCGCTGCAGCTTCCCAATCGGCACGTAGCCGATTCTCCAGATCACTAGCGGTAATACTAGAAGCCAATGGAGATAGGTTTTGCCCCGAATAAATGTAAATCCCCTGATACTGGTGCTGTTCTGTAGAGGACAGTATCAATCCTGAAACATAAACGTAATAGCGAATTGCAGGAAGGCATACCGGACACCCGTGTTCCGAATGCCAGTTCAGCTGCTTCAACAGTGAAGTGATCTGTGCATCTTCTAATGGAACGACTGGAGATCCAAGGTTCGTGATGCCAACTTCTTTGGAATTTCTCTCCAGGATTACGCTCACCTGATCCTTCAGCTCTTCATGACTCATTTCCGTGCAGTGACATACAGACAGGATATCAGCCTTCTTCTCCGTACCGCCAAATTCTGTACTTGTACCGACACTTTCATCAACCTCTACACGTTTTGCGTGTTGTAGCAGTGCAGCCACCATGGGTTTACAGCCACCGCATGAACCTGAAGCTTTCGTGTGCTGTTTCACTTGTTCCTCGGTCTCCAGACCTTGCTCCTGAATGACTTTTAAGATTGCTGCTTTCGTTACATTATTGCAGGCACAGACTGTCTCCCGGCTCGGAAGCGCAGCAGCAGCCATCTCTGCTGGATCTGGTGCTCCTTCCTTGGGGGCAAGCTCAGCCACATCTGCTCCACGCTGCACCAAACCAAGCAGGGCTGTGCCCTCGGCCGTATTGCCAAACAAAATGGCACCTCTAACCCTACCAGCTTGCATAAGCACTTTTTTGTACGTGCCCCGAACGCCATCCAAATGCTGAATCGCCGTTTGCATTCGATCACCGCTGATCTCTCCTGCCGAGAAAACATCCACCCCCGACACTTTCAGCTGTGAATACGGAACAGAACCTGTATACCCCGGTACCTCCTGTCCGCACAATGTACGCGCAAGCACCTTCCCCTGCTCATACAGCGGTGCTACCAGACCATAACTGATCCCCCGATGCTCTGCACATTCTCCTACAGCATATACATCCGGCACACTGGTACGCATATGATCGTCGACCACGACAGCACGCTGTGTGGCAATGCCACTTCTCCTGGCCAGATCCACATTTGGCCGAATCCCAACAGCGACAATGATCACCTGTGCCTCAAGCTTCGATCCATCTGTGAACAGCAGCCCCTGAGCTTGTGAACGTCCGGTAATCTTCTGCGTATTTTTATTCAAAAGAAAGGACATGCCCTGATCTTCAAGCTCACGTTGAAGCATCGATGCAGCCTCATAATCGAGTTGTCGATTCATAATATAAGGCGCATTATGAACCACCACCGCATCCATACCCAGATGCAGCAGCCCCCGTGCTGCCTCCAGCCCAAGCAAACCTCCCCCGATAACAGCCGCTTTACGGTACGTTTTCGAGTAATCTGCCATACGGGTACAATCATCAATTGTTCGGAAGGACATGACACGTTCCTTATCGATTCCCGGAATGGGTGGAATGAACGGAGAAGAACCTGTCGCGAGGATCAATATGTCGTATGTTTCTTTTTTGCCAGATTCCGTCTCGATAAACTTGGTACGAGGATCAATCCGATGCACGGTCTCACCTGTGCACAACCGGATATTACGCTCTGCGTACCAGGTCCAGTCGTTGATGATGATGTCCTGTATGGAATGTTCACCCTGAAGTACTTTGGATAACATAATGCGATTGTAGTTAGGCCGAGGTTCAGTCCCGTAGATGACAATCTCATACGTATCTGGCGCCAAGTTAACAATTTCTTCTACACATTTCACTCCAGCCATGCCATTGCCGATAACCACCAGTTTCTTTCTACTCATGGGCCGCCCCCTATCCCTTTCACATCTGCAAACTAAACAGAACTGCCTTTTCCTGATTTAAAACACAATAACCCCTTTTCCTTATGGGGAAAAGGGGCACCATTGCCTCCGAGCTCTACACGCCATTGTGTAGATTCTTAATAAATTCAGATTAATTGAATCCATAACATATGTCAACTAAATTGACATTAAATAATGAAAAACAGGTTAAAAATAATTATTTCAAAATTTAATGTTATTTTTGTTGACATTACATTTTTCTCTTTTTATAATTTGAATCAAAATCACAGCGATGTGATCATCTCAGAAGCGGGAACACAAAGACGTGTACCGCCTGTCGGCAACGGGGCCGCAAATCGTTCTAATTCAGGACGGCTTGCGGCCTTTTTCTGCCCGAACCAAACATAGAGACATAACAAAGAACCTACTTGGATGAGGAGCGATGAGGAATGGTAGAGAGCAAAAGTTTTTGGAAAAGCGGGCATAAGCCCACGCTGTTCGGGGCATTTATGTATTTTGACATCAGTTTTATGATCTGGGGTATGCTCGGTCCGCTTGCTGTTATTATTGCCATGGATTATCCGATGACCCCCTTGGAAAAAGCAAATCTGGTTGCCCTGCCCATTCTAGGGGGTTCTATCCTGCGCCTGGTGCTTGGCTTCATGTCCGATTATATGGGTCCCAAATTAACCGCTCAGATCGGTATGGTATTCACCCTCGTTCCATTGTTGCTAGGCTGGCTATGGGTGGATTCTCTCAGCCAACTGTATGTCGTAGCACTTTTACTCGGCGTAGCAGGCGCTTCATTCGCAGCTGCACTACCGCTTGCAGGTCAGTGGTATCCTAAAGAACATCAAGGGCTTGCCATGGGTATAGCCGGGGCAGGTAATAGTGGAACAGTGCTTGCTACATTGTTCGCCAACCGTCTTGCCACTCATTTTGGCAGTTGGGAAGTTGTTTTTGGGCTTGCGATCATCCCGATTGTTATCGTCTTTATCCTCTTTTCGATCTTCGCCAAAAACAGTCCGAATCGCCCGGAACCCAAAAAGCTGTCTCAATACGGAACATTGCTTAAGCAAAAAGATGCATGGGTATTCTGTGCTTTCTATTGTGTTACCTTTGGCGGTTTCGTTGGACTTTGTAATTATCTGACCATTTTCTTTAATACCCAATATGGCCTGTCTGCGGTTCATGCCGCTGACATTACGACATTCTGTGTCATTGCAGGTAGCTTCTTCCGTCCTGTTGGCGGTTTCCTGGCAGATAAAATTGGCGGAACCCGAATGTTGACCTTTCTCTACTCCGGTGCCTGTATTATGCTACTCGGTGTATCTTTCCTGCCCCCTCTTCCGGTCGTCATTGTAATGTTGTTCCTCGGCATGATGTGCCTTGGAGCCGGGAATGGTTCTGTATTCCAACTCGTTCCACAACGTTTTGGCAACGAAATTGGTCTGATGACAGGTATCGTAGGTGCTGCCGGAGGTTTGGGTGGTTACACGTTGCCGCTCATTCTGGGACAACTGTATAGTACGTATCAGTCTTACACGCCAGGCTTTGTTATTCTTAGTCTTATCGCCGCTGTATCCATGTGTCTTGTTCTATTCATGCAATCCCGCTGGCGGGTGAGCTGGCTGAACAGAAGTGGCAAGGGGATTGCCGATTCAACGACACTGACGTCCTGATCCCTTACCTACATAACAGACAGCGCTGCCAATATGGCAGCGCTGTCTGTTATGTTCCAACCTTAACTATTCAAGCCGTAATACTCAGGGCAAATATTTTTGAAGAATAATGACTGCATTATGTCCGCCAAACCCGAAAGAATTGGACATGCCAATCTGCAAGTTGGCTTCTCTTGCTACATTGGGGACGTAATCCAGATCACATTCAGGATCGCGCTGCTCCTGATTGATTGTTGGCGGAATAATACCATGCCGCAGTGTTTGAATAAGAGATATAGCTTCTGCTCCCCCTGCAGCACCAAGCATATGACCTGTCATGGATTTGTTCGCAGTAATCGGAACACGATAGGCCATTTCGCCAAAAAGCTGTTTGATCGCTCTCGTTTCAGAAAGATCACCTGCCTCTGTGCTGGTGGCATGAGCGTTGATCACATCGATATTTTCTGGTTCCAGTTGCGCATCTCGCAGCGCTGCCTTCATAGCCAGATAGGCACCCCGACCTTCGGGGTGAGTGGCTACCATATGATATGCATCGGAAGTAGCCCCATATCCGATAACCTCGGCGAGGATATTCGCACCTCTTGCCTGTGCATGAGACAGGGCTTCCACAATCAGAATACCTGCTCCCTCAGCCATAACAAACCCGTCTCTGCCTGCATCAAATGGTCGGCTTGCCGCTGTATAAGCTTCATTCCTGGTCGATAACGCTGTTGCATTGCCGAAACTGGCTAGTGATATCTCGGTGACCGCCGCTTCGGTTCCTCCAGCAAAAATAACATCTGCTCCTCCGTGACGAATCAGCCGGAACGCTTCACCAATGGCTGTGTTACCTATAGAACAAGCCGTTACCGGAGAGAGCGTTGGCCCCCAGCAGCCAAATCTCATACTAACAGTGGCTGCCGCCATATTGGATATCATCATGGGTACAAGGGTTGGACTAACTCGCGATGCCCCACGTTCCGATAAAACGCTACCCTGATCCATTAAGGTTCGAATGCCTCCAATGCCCGAGCCAATATATACACCGATCCTCTCCCGGTCTAGCGACTCCAACACAAGCCCGGAATCCGCTAACGCCTGATCTGCTGCCGCAACAGCAAATTGTACAAACCGATCCATACGCCTAGCTTCTTTACGTCCAAATCTTGCTTCACCATCAAAATCACGAATCAATCCGCCCATTCTCGTTTTATACAATGTGCTGTCCAGATATTCAATTGGGGAAACGCCCGACCTGCCTTCTTTTAGTGCGTTCCAGAATGTATCTACATCATTGCCGAGTGGAGAGATCACACCCATTCCTGTAATCACAACACGTTCCATACTCATACCAGTGTGTCCTCCCTGTAACGTTCTTCGTTTGGTTTCCTGTTGCTTATGCATTCATAGTGCCATTTCTGTATATCCTATTACAAGTTGGCATTTATCATAGTATAATGACTACCATGATAAACAGATTGAAGGTGAAGCATTGAGTGAAACAATTCGATTACAAGCCCTGTCTGCTTTTTTGAAAACACAGCGTTCTAGGCTCTCTCCCGAAATGGTCGGTTTACCTGCTGTTGGGCGGCGAAGAACACCTGGTTTGAGAAGAGAAGAAGTGGCACAATTGGCCGGTGTGAGCACAACCTGGTACACCTGGCTGGAACAAGGGCGCAGTATCCAGGTATCACACTCCGTCTTAGATAATGTGGCTTCAGCACTCCGACTTACTGCAGATGAACGCAAATATTTGTTTTCACTGGCGATGGAGCATTATTCAGATCTGCCCGTACCGGAACCAGACACGCTTCAGCTTCACCCTTCATTACAGAAGATTTTGCAGGAACTTCGATATTGTCCTACTATCATTTCCGATCGGCGTTGTTACATTGTGGGTTGGAATGAGGCTGCCGCACAAGTCTTTATGAACTTTGAGCAGATTCCCTTAGAGCAGCGTAATATGATCAGTCTGGTGTTTGATCGAAAAGAGTTGCGACGGCTTGCGGTGAACTGGGAGGACTTCGTCAGTGGATTTTTATCCATTTTTCGTGGCTATTATGGTCGTTATGTCGACGATGAATGGTATAATTTATTTTTGGATGACATGATGAATCGCCATCCTGATTTTCAAACATTATGGAAACAAAGCAGCGTAAGCAGTGCTCCTGATGTATGGATCGAATTCAGACATTCCAAAGCAGGCAAAATGTTGTTTGACCTCACCTCATTACAGGTTCAAGGCAATTCCGATTTGCGATGCAGCATTTATACACCCGCACCAGAAACGGCAACGGAGCATAAACTCATGCAACTGCTTGAACGAAGGAATGAATCCTGAACTGCTAGCCGAGGAAAGCGACATCCATAACCTAACATACTATCATAACGTGGATTCAGAAAGGGACACCATGACCAAAGTGCTTATTATCGAGGACGACAACATGCTGGGCGACACTTTATCCTTGTATTTACAAGGTGAAGGATACGAAGTATCTCGTGTAGATACCATCGGGAGTGCACTTTTGCAGCTTGAGACCAGACCAGATATCATTCTAATAGACCTGATGTTACCTGATTCGGGAGGAAAAAATCCATGTGCAATCATGCGTGAACACACCTCCCTTCCAATGATTGTCATTTCTTCGTTAACCGAGGTGTCCGAACGTATTCGTTCATTAACCGACGGCGCAGATGATTTTGTCTGTAAACCTTTTAGCATGCAGGAATTAAAAGCACGTATGGAGGCTGTTCTACGACGTTATGCTTTATTAGAAAACTCCTTAGTAAGCGAAACGGAAACGGGGTTAACCCTTGATCTGGCACGCCGAACCATCCTGCTGAATAATCGCAGAGTCGAAACGACGTTTTCCGAATTCGAAATCATGAAGCTGTTTGTACTAAATCCTGGAAAAGTGTTCAGTCGTTACGCTCTGATCGAAGCTATACGCGGAATAGATGCCTATATCAATGATCGCACCATCGATGTGCATATCACAAAACTCCGCAAGAAAATCGAAGATAACCCCAAAACCCCCCAATATATTCAAACCATCTGGGGGGTCGGATATAAATTTACACCTTAAGCATCACAAGATTGCTCTTCTAATAGCGTTTACCACGGGAATGATTCCGTAATGTGATTAATTTCTTGCTGCACCTTCTGCAGACTGGAGATCAGTTCATCTTCGGAAAATGAAACAGACAGAATGGATTCCAAATGTAGAACGGTTTGCAGCAGACTCACAGCATGCAGATGGGCAGCAACGCCTTTGAGAGAATGAGTACTTCTTATAATGTCCTCCATCTTTTGATGACCTAGATAGGTCAGTATTTTTTGCTCAAACCCACCGTATTCCAGAGAAAACTTATTCAGCGCATACTGTAAAATGTGGAGTTTGTCATCCATCTGTTTCAGCGCCTTGTCTGTATCAATTCCTCTGATTTGATGCATTCCTCTTAGATCAATCCAGGTTGTCAATATGTCCTTGAGCTGCTCTTCATCTATCGGTTTGGTCAGAACGGCATTCATCCCTGACTCTAAATAGAGTTTATGATCTCTCTTCGCATTGTTCGCCGTAAGTGCAATCACGGGCAAGTGATCATACTGCCTCATCTGGCGGATGTGTTTAACGGCCTCCAGTCCGTTCATTTCAGGCATGTACAAGTCCATTAATATTAACTTCCACTGCTTTATGTGCAGCTTCTCCAGCACTTCTCTTCCATCATTTACTACTGTTACTTCAAAGCCCAGCTGCTGAAGCAGCACCCGAATCGCAATCTGATTAATCTCATGATCCTCTGCAACCAAAATGGATCCCTGATACATCTGGCCAGTAGACGGTTGCTTTTTTAAATTCTGGTTCAAATTCTGTACTTCTCCATCTTGCAGTGCCAGCAGTGCTTCAAATAACCCGACACGGGTGATCGGCTTAAACAGGATTGCCCTCGGATCACTGTGGTATCGCTCACTCACAAGAGTATCCTCGCTGACTGCACGTGTATACCCTAACACTTGAATCCGGATATCCTTGAACCTGTCCATTAAACGATCCCAATCCGGATCTTCGTATACATGTTCTGCATCCATATCAAACATGATCAAAAGAGAAGACGATTCATCACCATCATGATTATATTTTTGGTCAACCAGCACCTCTTGTAAAGAATCATAGAGTTCAGGCCTGAGACCGAATGAACGCAGCATCTGTTCCAGATTCTCTGCAACTCTTCTGTCCCTTTCTACAATCATCACATTATTTACAGCATATAACAAAGGGTAGGTTGGAAGGAATGAACGTTCCTCCGTTTCTGTCAAATCATATACCAGTTCAAATGTAAACATGCTGTATTCACCAAGTACACTTTCCACTTGCAAACTGCCGCCCAAAGAGGTGATTAGAAGATAACAAATGACTAAACCCAAGCCAGATCCTCCGTACTTCCGATAGGTTGAGGGTTCGGCCTGACTGAAAGGCACAAATAAACGCTCCATCTGTTCAGGGGAGATGCCAATCCCGGTATCCTCCACCTCAAAACGAACTTCAACACGTTGATCCTCAAGTGTAAGTACTTCTGCGTGAAATATGACATAGCCTTCATCCGTAAATTTGATAGCGTTATTAAGCAGATTAATCAGAATCTGCTCCAATCGGAACGGATCACCGATTATCGTTAAAGGCAGCTCGGAACCGGTATGAAAAATGATCTTGACGTCCTTGTTCCCAATCGTAGTACTGATCTGATCGGCCACTCGCTTAAATACATCCTCTAGAGAAAAGGGAACATTCTCGACATTAAACATGCCTGCTTCTATTTTTGAAAAATCTAAAATATCGTTGACCAGCGTTAATAAGGATTGTGAGGATACGGTGATCTTGCTTATATAATCCTGCTGCTGAGGAGTTAGAGGTGTTCGTTGGAGCAAAGAGCTAAAACTGGTAATGCTGTTCAGTGGCGTCCGCAACTCATGGCTCATCAAGGCCAAGAACTCACTCTTCGCCTGACTGGCTTTATCCGCCTTCACACGTCTGTACTGGTCTGTGACATCTTGAAAGACAGCTTTAATCTGCTCACTGGATCCCGAGGATCTGAGCGGATAAAGATGAACACGAACATGCAATTCATCACTTTCTCCGATCCGAAAGATCAGCTCCGTGTCATGAATGGTTTTGGTAGACATCACCTCTTGTAGAACCTTAACCCAACACTCTGATTTTTCCATCACGAGCAAGTCTACAAGTGCACGACCAATAACCTGGTGCCTGTCTGCCTGAAGAACATTCAGAAACTTCTGATTAATCGAGACGATGTTTCCATCACTGTCCAATCCTGCTACCCAATCGGCAGATACCCGCTCCAGCAACCGATAGCGCTCTTCACTTTCCTGAATCCTTCGTCTGACAGCCCGGTGTTCTGTAATATCAAGCCCGTATCCTATCACATACTTAACCACCCCGTCTTCCAGAAAAGGCCCCAACTTGACCAGCGCATAATTCCCTTTGTGTTCGATCTCAAAAAAAAAGAATTCGCCCCTCCAGGCCCGATTGAATTGTGTCTTCAGAAATTGGATTTTATCTGGGGGCAGAGCCTTAATATTTCCCAACTGGAAGCTCTCCTCCAGGCTTCGCATATCCATCCCCAGATGAGACAGCATCTCTCCCTCGAGCAAGAGAAATTCAAATTTTCCGTTCAGCTTGCGGAGTTTAAACGTAAACCCGGGCTGTCTGCGCAGCATCTCCAGCATCTCCCGCTCTTTTTGAATCACCAGATGTCTGTACTGATGATTCTGATTCAGGAAATAGATGAACAATATAACTAGCAACATACACATAATTTGAGAAAGCAAGGTCATTCCATGATTGAAGAGAGTTGTTGGATATGTCCAAAACATCGTGAACTGATAAGCAACAAGCAACACCAGTGAACCAGATAACCATCGGTATACGAATCTGCGAATATACCTGAAATTCAAGGATATGGCCAGCACAAAAATAAGTTCATACAGTGCATAATCCAGGTTTTCAATAGACGGCCAAAATCCTGCATTGATTCTAAATATCCACAAACCTGCAAAGGTGATAAACGCCGTTCCGCCTCCGCCATAATAAGCAGCAAGCAGATAAGCGATGGATCTAAAGTTTAACATCGTGCCATCATCCAAAATAATGGAGAAGTAGTATAATGCTGTCCCTAACATGCTCATCGCTATCCCAATGATCAATCGAGAGGTAAATGATGGCTTCTGCCGATTACTCGATTGATTCAGATAGTGATGAACAAGGAAGACCATAATTAAAATTAATGTAAAATTCAAAACGAGATCGCGTAGCAAAGTTCACCATCCAAGTTACGACTTTTGCGTTATTTCACATACGAAGAAACAGGCCGGATTGACCAATTGTATCTCCGCAATAATCAAATCATATTACGCGAACCCTCCTTATTCAATTGCGGATATTGCCCTATTTCTCCCCTACTTCTCCTACTTTCTTATAACATTTATCCTTCGATACACATTCCAAAAACTTCCTCGAAGTTACCACACTAAATGTAAAAAGGAGCCTCTCGGCTCCCTAGTATTTGAACTGCTGGATCAGACGTTGCAGATGTTCTGCCATACTTGACAAGCTTCTTGCAGAAGCTGAAACCTCCTCCATCGAAGCAAGCTGTTCTTCCGATGAGGCTGCAACCTCCTCAGACGTTGTTGCATTGGCTGAAGCAATGCTTGCCAGTTCACTAGATACAGCACCAACCTCCTGCACTCCGGCAGTAATCTGCTGTGAAGTAGCTGCAATCTCTTCAATCTGAGGTGTAGTCTCCCGCATACTCTCCAAAATACGTTCGAACTTCTGAATAGCTTCAGTGGAAATCTCCATCCCCTGTTCGACCTCTAATGCCACTTTCTTCATCATATCAACGGATTCCAATGTATCTTTCTGGACGGCAGACGTCAGCGTCGTAATATCTTGAGCAGACTGCTGCGATTGCTCTGCGAGCTTGCGAACTTCTCCTGCCACTACGGCAAATCCGTTCCCGTGTGCACCTGCACGTGCCGCTTCAATCGATGCATTCAGGGCCAGTAAATTCGTTTGTTTCGCCATATTCCCCATCAATTCGGTAATTGCCGAGATTTGCTCCGATCGTTCATCCAACGCCTGAATGATACGACTCATCTGCGTCACTGTCTCTTGAATCGATTTCATCTGATCTACCGTCTGCTTAACCGTGTTGCCGCCTTCCTCAGCCTGTAACGTAGTCTGTTTGGCTAACTCGGACACATGTACGGATCTCTCGGCAATATTGGAAACACCTGACGTAATTTCGCGCATAGCCTCGTGGTTATGCTCAATTCCATGCATTTGCTTCTCAGCACCCAACGTAATTTCCTGAATCGCTCTGGCAACCTGTTCACTCGCAGCACTGGTCATTTCTGCACTCTGAGTCATCTCTTCTGATGAAGAAACGACCTGTCCCGCGCTATGCTCTACATTCTGGATCAGCAAGCGCAGATTGATCTGCATTTTGCCAAAAGCGTCACTAAGTTCACCAAGTTCATCCGAACTTTTACTTACAATGGTCTGTGTCAGATCTCCTTCGCTCACTTGTATCGCTTGATTTTTCAATTCTCTGATGGGTCTAATAATAGAGCGCATGACAAGCCAGATGATTACAGCTCCGATACCCAGACAAGATAACAGCACAATCATCATACGATGCAGAATCGAAGCTGTTGCTTCATCTACTTCGGTGAAGAACATCGTACCTGCGATTTTCCAATTGGTTGAACCATTCGTTAAATAATACATAACCTTGGGTTCATCATTATAGACATAATCAAATGTGCCTGATTCGTTATCAAACATCTCTGTCCAAAATGACTCTTTCGCCTCAGAACCCGCCGGGCTGCTCGGGTGATAGATATACTTTTTGGTACGATCAAGCAAGACCATATATCCTTGCTCCCCCACCTTGATCTTGCTTATTGCACTGCTGATGTCGTTCAAATCCAGATCAAGACTGACCACACCAGAGCGGTCTTCCAATGCCTTTGCAATGGAAACCGTGACTGAATTGGTAGCTGTGGAGATATACGGGTCTGTTACGATAACCTGATCAGGTTGACTCATCGCTTCTGTATACCAGGGTCTGGTTCGCGGATCATAATCTTCTGGGGTGGCTGTATCCGAAGAAGACAAATATTTGCCATTTTGATCACCTACACTGACGAGAACCACATCCGGGTTCTGCCCGATGAATCCCTTTATTTCTTCCAACATATTCGCTTCTGAATTTTCCATTGTGTCTGCATTAAAAACCTTTGCGTAATATTCAGCCTGCTTTCGTTTCACATTGACTATTAAATCAATCGTACTATTAGCTAAATTCACATTTTCCTCTGCACTATGTAGAATTTGTTTCTTTACTTCTTCTTTGGCATTGTTATATGACAATACACCTATTGTGATGGAAGGGGCCGCCAAAAAGATAATGAAGGACATAATCAGTTTGACTTTAAAATCGGTTAATATCTTTCCTAACCACCCTGATTCTTTGTTGTTTAACGACAATTCACTCTACCTCTTCCATATTAAATTGATATTAACACTAACATACAAAAAAGTTATTAAGCAAATTAAATCAATTGAGCATCATGTTTATTAAGTTTCTAAACAGTTGTTAACAGAAGTTGGACAAAAAAAGACCCGAGCACTTTGGCTCGGATCTCCAGAAAGCTATACCTTAGAATGCCGGGATAGCAATATCTGCATAGTTTTTTTCAAAAAAGGCTTTCACTTCAGGGCCGGCCATATGTTTAGCCAACTTTTGAATGGCATCCGAGTCTTTGTTGTCCTCACGAGCTACCAAGGTGATTGCAAAATGAGAATCGTCCTTCTCAGTCAGCAAAGCATCCTTCTTTGGTGTCAAGCCGAGCGGACTAGCATAGGCTGGTGTCATTGCTACCATATCCGCATCATCCATCATGCGGGCAAGCATCAGCAGGTCCACTTCTTTGAACTTGAAGTTCTTTTTATTCTCAGTGATATCCGCTTGCGTGGCGTTAAAGCCCACACCTTCTTTGAGTTTGATCAGACCATTTTGCTCCATCATAACGAGGGAGCGCCCGATGTTGGAAGGATCATTAGCAATTGCAACCGTTGCACCTTCCGGCAATTCATCGATAGATTTGTAGGTTTTGGAGTATCCGCCATAAATCGCATTGTAGATGGGCTGCACAGGAACCAGATTGGCATTGTTCGCCTCATTATACTGTTTCATATACGGTACATGTTGAAAGAAGTTAGCGTCCACTTCTTTGTTCGCCAGTGCCGTATTCGGCTGTACGTTATCCGACAGCACCACAATTTCCAGATTTACGCCATCCTCTTTAAGAAGCGGTTTGACGATATCCAGCACATCCGTCATTGGCGGAATCAATGTGGCTACTTTCAGTGTGACTTCCTGTCCGGCTTGTGATTCTTGCTTCGTACCTTCACTAGACGGTGTTGCTTCTTTTTTCCCGCAGGCGGATACAACCAGCATAACCGCGAGCAGCATGAGCATCAATTTTGCTTTCATTGAATGTTTACCCCTTCTCTGTACAATCTGTAGTCATTTTTTGCAGTTCATTACTGCAGTTGTCTTTCCTGTCCTTCTGATTCCAGTATTGCTTCCACTTGTCTGTACTCTGCTAGCGTCTTCAGGATCTCCGATCCAACCAGCGTGATAATCGGCTACCCGTAAATTGAATGATCTGCACCAGCACAATCATGATAATAACCGTAAATATCATAATTTCCGTTTCGAAGCGTTGATAACCGTAGCGAATGGCAAAATCACCAACACCACCACCGCCGACGATCCCCATTACTGTGGAATAGGAAACAAAACTGATCGTTGCTGTAGTAAGTCCGAGCACAAGACTGGATCGTGCCTCCACATACAGGAATTTAACGACAAGTTGCACTGTTGAAGCTCCCATAGAAGAGGCCGCCTCGATGACACCCTTAGGTACATCAAGCAGAGCCTGTTCGACCAGGCGGGCATAATAAGCGATAGCAATGACCGATAGAGGTACCGTAGCAGCGAGCGTACCAATCGATGTACCTACTACCAACCGAGTGAATGGGATCATAAATACGACCAGCAAAAGGAATGGAAAGGAGCGAATGATATTCACAAGACTACCCAGCACCGTAAATAAAGCTCGATGTTGGTATCTTTGCCCTCTGCGGAACAGGTACAATAGTGTACCAAGAGGCAATCCGACCAGAACAGCCGCTGCGATAGAAATCCCCACCATTACAAACGTCTCTCCGATAGCTTGCCAGATTTCGTGCTGGTATTTAAGCACGGACTCGGGTAACATCATCGCTTGTCCTCCCGTTCCACCAGATGCTGGGCTGTCGTTCCTGTTTCCGTTCCTGTTCCACCGAAGGTGTCGTCTGCAAGCAGTGAAGTAAGTATATCCGGCTGTGGAGCCGGGATACTGCGTACTTCCGATTCAGATAAGGTACGCACAATCTGTCCCTCTTTCATCACTGTAATACGGTGACATAATCGACGAGCCACTTCCATCTCATGGGTAACAACAACAATGGTTACACCCATTGTCTTGTTTACATGGCGCAACACATCCAATATTCCGTCTGTTGTCTGCGGATCAAGTGAAGATGTTGGTTCGTCGCAGAGTAATACAGCTGGATGACTGGCAAGCGCTCTGGCGATGGCAACTCGCTGCTTCTGTCCTCCGCTCAGCTGTGCCGGATACTGGTTCGCTTTGTCCTCCAGTCCTACGAATCGCAGCACTTCTAGCCCTCGCTCTCGCCGCTGTGAACGTGATTTACCCGCCAGTTCCAGCGGCATACTCACATTGCTCAACACCGTACGATTGCTGACCAGATTAAAATGCTGGAAGATCATACCGATAGACCTGCGTGCCTGACGTAAGTCTCGCTCGTTAATTCCGGTTAGGCGCTGACCATTGACGGTAACTTCCCCGTCATCAGGATGTTCCAAACCGTTGATCATCCGTAGCAAGGTCGACTTTCCTGCCCCACTGGAACCAATAATGCCATGAATCTCACCTTTACCTATTTCAAGCGAGACGGATCGCAAGGCCTCGAATCCCTGATCCGCACGGGAACCGCGCTCGTTGAACCGCTTGCCCACACCATATAATGAAATCATGGAGATTCCTCCCGTGAATGATCGTGTATGGTTCCCTCAAGTATCTTTCAAGAATCTTTCAAGAACACATGAAGAAAGCCCGCACAGCCGATAACCGGAGCGCGAGCAATCCTGTTCATTTATAATAAAACAACATGGCGACTCAGACAAGCTTTTAAAAAGAGATCTCTTCTTCCAGCAGATCAGCTGGGAAGACACGGAAACGTCCGTTAGCTGATCCGACATACACTTCATCGTCAATTCGGTTGATCGTACCATTCTTTGCATCCCGATCCCGATGATCTGGCGTCCCCATGACTACATCATGCACACGTCCTAGCAGAGTCCCATCCTTTTTATCCATCACAAGCAAGTCTTCATTTCGGGGAAGCAGCAAACGATCTCCGATAATGAGGTAACTGCCCTGATTAGTCGAATGTTGGTTTGCTCCAACAGATTCCTTGGCATCCCACCTTGTCTCTCCGTTTCGGTAATCGACAGAGGCAGGATATCCGTTTTTAATGACATATAGTTGATCTGCCTCGAGAAGCCCACGTTCAATTTTCGCATTAACCGTCCAGCGGATTTTTCCTGAACCTAGATCAAATAAGGAGGTTGTATATTCGTCGTAATCACCGTACATATTTCCTTTTTGATTCTGACGAATCAACACCATACCATCATTCAGCACTTCTATTTGCTGACCTATACGTGCAGGAATTAGAGATCGTTTCTTACCAGAAGTCAGATCAAGCAGCACCCACTGATCATCCAGCAACATCCAGCGCCCAAGGGGGGCTGCGGCAAACGGATCATAACGATGGATGCCGTCAAAATAGGGATCATTCTCGATATGATCTATCGCAGACGGTTCAGATTCAACCTGCCAAACCGTGCGTCCCGTTGAAGGATCTGCGGCAACAAGCTGATTTTTCTCCCGATACAGAACATAGGGCTCATCGGCGCTTCGATTAACTAATTGATATCCTTTCGTTAACTTCTTGCTCCATAACCGTTTACCGTTTGAGCTATTCAGCACATGAAGCCACCCATTACTGGAGCCTTCAGCGACAGGGGTGTTTATAATAACTACATCTTGGGCAGCCTTAATGCCGTTCAACCGTACTCTGTCATTAGCCGCATTCTTCTTGTTAGTACTGTCATTCCGCTGATCTTGTCCCTCAGGTCTGTATTCCCATAAAAGCTTTCCGTCTTTCAGGTTGATATGGCGCACTCGATCCACATATTGTTTGCGATCCGTGTCATAACTTGTGAATAACGTAACGGCATCCCGATTCGTATTTAAAATGGCTTGAGCAGGCCCAAATCCTGTATGCACTCTCCAGAGCATTTTCCCTGTATGTCGATCCAGTGCGTAGAAGGAATCATCATAATGCATACCGCTAAAGCCGCCATCATCCCCTTTCATCAGGAGTACATCCTCTGTGCCAGCTTGCAAAAAGGTGTAGTTCAAGTCCCCCTGATTCACCCATTCAGGTTTCCATGGTAGCGTTTGCGGAATAAACTTGCCCGTAGCAACTTGCGTTGTATAAACAAACCGATCCAAACGACTGTAGCTTCCGCTAGCCGCTTCGTTCTGTTGATCCGCTAGCAGATTCCAGCGAATCTCGGTCAGCTTCATATTTTTATCAAACGTTAACAACAACTGTGCATCGTTCCGTTCATATCTCCACGTCTGTCCAATCCGCATCGGATCTCCGGTTTCATTCATATTTCTGGATTGTTCCTTCCAGTCCGGCTCCCCTAACCAATTGACGGTCTGTCTGGCGGTCGTTGTCTGATCCAGCTTCGTATCCACCAAATGGCGGAGCAACGAGGCAGGCAACGATGATTCATTTGTAAACCATCCATCCGGAACAGGAGTTTGACTCGCGATATCTTTTTTCTTGATCCAGAGTATTACATGGTGATAACCTGTCGACTCCCTACTCCAGATGCGCGGTGCAATAGAAACGCCATACCAATCCTTCCACTCTGACACGATGAGTGCCTGGTCCGATAGAGCCTCATTGGAGGGCCATGTAACAGTACTATCTGGAGTTAGATACAGCTTGCCACCGGTTTTGATCGTGAACGTGCGTGGTTCAGTCTCTGTCATGATGTTACTCTGTTTGAGTGCATACCAGCCAGGAAGCCAGTAGCTATAAGGATCCTTGGTCTTGACCTTTATCCACTCCCCCTGAACCGCGGCCAGAGTGTACTTATCCGATGATGTTGTAAGATATGTAATCTTCATTTGATCTACAGCGATGCGGTTATCTTTGCGTCCACCGAAAAGTGGCAAGCCCTTTCTTAAAGTTATACTTTCTCCCTTCTTATAAGGGACTTTGACCGAAGTTTGTTGCGATGAGAGCGGGGTCAGAGGCTGAGATAATGTGGATGTGTTTAAATCCGCATTCGCAATTTGAATCTGAAACTCCTGATCCAGCATCTGATGCTTTGAATTCTGAGCCTGTCCGCCAGATGCATCTGTCAGTGTCTCTGTCATCATACAGCCTGTTAGTAACAGTGCGGTGATTCCTGTCAAAGTAACGCATTGAGTATAACCCCATATGTTTCGTTCAGGCCCCTTCTTCACATGCATTCATCCCCCAATAGAAGTTATTTCCATATAAGACGCTCTGCCTTTCAAAAAGTTACCTGTTTCCCAAACCGGTTTGGAAAAAATTATATTCTTTTCGTTCCATTATATGCCCTAACTTAGTAGATTTCTTAGTAGTTTAATATACAGTAATTAGGTTAATATTTTATGGATGTTCCATTAATATGCAACTTTTGGGATAACTGATCCGTCTAGAGTCTTGAAAGGAGAATGATCATGACAAACAAAACACAAACACACAACGCACGATGGACGCAAAAAAAATGGAAAATGCTGCTGGCCGCCTCCATTCTGACTGCAGGAACAGCTCCTGCACTGTTCACGCCTACGGTGGCTGAAGCAGCCGCTACAACAAAACCTACGGCTTACATTAACAATGTGCCTGCAGAATACGATGTGGTCATCCGCCAGGGAGTCACGTACATTGCCCTGACTGAACTGCAATTTCTCGGAGATTATACCTTCGGTTATGATAATAAGAGCAAACAAATCAGTATCAAAACAGGCAGTGACCAATACGTGCTGACACCCAATAGTAAAACGATGAAAAAGAATGGACAGAATGCCACCCTATCCTCGGCTCCAATTCTGGTAAAAGGAAAAGCGATGCTGCCACTTCGTGCCATTGGTGAAACGTTTGGCGCACAAGTGCGCTGGAATCAGGCTGCCAAGGAAGCTTATATTTACACCACCAATGCTTCCGTAGTGAAGGATTACAACGGTTCTGATTTGACGGCAGCCCGTGAAGCAGCGTTGCAACTGCCGCGGCTTTCAAATTTCGGCCAACCGCGCCTACAGGTGAAAAATTCGCTCGGGCCAGTAGATTCATCAACAGTTTATATTTTTGAACAAGGCCAAAAAGACCGCTTCTTCATGATTGAGGATAACGATCTGGTCAGTTATTATACGATCACGAACGGAAATGCCATGCTGAAATGGCAGGCTAATCTGGGTAAACAAGCGGGAACTCTGGGCGATTTGTTCTTTATTAAAACCAAGTCCGTTTCCGAAGCAGGGACCCGTCCTTCTGTGGCTGGTAAAACACTCGTATCCTTCAAGTACTCCCTCATGCTGGAGGAAACTACCTACGAGATATCAAACAAGTCAGGCTCTATTGCAAGCGGCTCTGCTGCTCCAGCCAAAGGCAAGATTATGGTTGAAGTGCCTGAGGAAAAGTAGTTTGCATATAAAGAAGGCTAATAAAGGGATGTTCTGTTCCCACTAAAAAATATAATTCACAACAAGAAAAACGGGATGAGGCAGCCAAAGCTGCTCCATCCCGTTTTTCCTTGTTTCTTCAGTTACTCCCTGGCAGATGCCAGCTTACCCCGTAGCACTAGCGTGTTCACTACTTTGCACCTGCTTGCAACAAAATAGCTTCAATTTCCTTAAAGCCTTTTGCTCTAGCATGACGGAGGGGAGTCACACCATCGCCATCAGCCAGATTAACATCAGCCCCATGATGAATAAGCAATTCAATGGTCTCCTGTTGCCGTTCATTGCCATCATTTAGAATGATCGCCTCTAGCAATGCTGTCCATCCTAATTTATTCACATGGTTCACATCTACCGTGGTATTCGTTAGCAACTCTTGAACCACATCGACGTATCCATGCTCCGAAGCGGGGATGAGCGCTGTTCCACCGTAACGGTTGGTGATAGCAGGGTCTGCTCCTGCCTGAATAGTAAGCTTCAAAATATCCAAATACCCTTCAGCACCCGCATATAAAAACGGACTATTCAACATGTCATCCTGCTGGTTAACATCCGCACCTGCTTCAATCAGCTTTTGCACGGATGCGGTATCCTGATTGTACGTTGCAATCATCAGGGCCGTTCTTCCGCTCTGATCTTGAGCCTGAACATCGGCTCCCTCCTGAATGAGCTTTTCGATACTCCCGGTATCTTTTGCTTCAGCTGCACTGAATAACTGCTGATTTAGTGAGGCCATAAGGCTTCCCTCCTTTGAGTTATTTTCTTCGTTAAGCATACAGCCTTGAACGAACAGCACACTGCTGATCAAGATGATCAGCATCAGGGATTTGTTCATAGGTCCTCCTTACTGCTGTACCACCGTTACCGATGATGCGACACTCCATTCACCAACCGGGTTCAGCGTATAGACTGTGCCGGAAATCAGCTTTTCTCCATTCGTAAGTTCAAATACACCTGTTGCACCTTTACGGCTCGAATATTTATACGTCGCTGTCAGGACATGCCCATCTGGCGCTGTCAGGGTAACACTCCGTCCAGAAAACAGTTCATCTCCCGGATCTTGTGCAAGTGTCACCTCAATTGCAGTTTCACTTGCACCTTTGGCACTCTCAATGACTAATGATTCAAATGATTGTGCCCTAAAGGAAGCATGTTCAATATTAGCCCATTCGGAAGTCACGGTGTAAGATACCCTTGGTTTCAGAATCTGGCCTTCTGGCAATCGGAATTTGGGTTCTTGTCTGCCATCTGTCGATTGAGTAAACGGAACATATTTGGCAATGATCGGTGCGCCATTTTCCGGCGTAATTATAACTTGTCTGGCTTGCATGGACGAAATAATCTGATATGTTTTGCCGTCTGCCTGCTCCTGATCGTTCAAAATGAAAGCATTAGCTCCCCGACCGGCGCTGTATGCCGAAATAATATAACCATAATCCACTACTCCATTTTCCTTTAAAGCTTCAATCTCAAACGTATCATTCGTGACCTGACGCACTTGTGTCATATTTACTTTAACGCCACTGCCTTTGAATGAACCGGCATCTTGACCTTTATATGTCAGAGTGTACGCTTCTCCAGCTTGTTGAACGGATGTCGGCACGATATATGTAGCAACAGAACCTGTTTTCAAACGAGGCATATTGGTCAGAGTCACTCCCCCGCTGAATGCAAAGTCTGTTCGGGATTTGGCAAACACTTCATCTTCTGCCGTAAGCGGCTTGTCGAAGGTGATCACAAGCGTCATGTTATTCAACGGTTTGATACTCTCAATGCGGGCTTGATCCGAAGGAATGGCTTGATACGCCTTTTGCAGCAAAACTGCGGTTTCGCCCCGTGTCACAGAGCCCGTTTCTTCATAGAACGCACTCATCCAATGATGTACAGACTTCACATCACGTTTTAATGCTTTTGATACGACCTCTTCCAGCTCCGCATCGGTTACCAGACGTTGAGGATGAAACTCGCCATCTACGGACTGCATGATCYCCATCTCCACCACCTTCAGAGCATAAGGTGCATACCAGGCATTATCCTGGACATCCGCTATCGTTGCTACAATGTCTCCTGTCTTGCTCTGCAAATCAAATGTTCTATACATCAATGAAGCTAACTCTGCACGTGTGATCGACCGAAGCTCACCCATCGATTGATCGCTGTATCCGTTCATGATCCCCAGACGGTTCAGTTCCTTGATGGCCGCCTGTACCTGCTGATTGGTAAGTTGCGTCGCCGTAGCGGAAAGAGAAGTTGTGAAGCCAGCTGCCTGAGCTTGAGGTGCTGTGAATGGGAGTGCCGCTGTTCCCATTGCGGTTATGGTTAACAGTGCTACTAGTTTACGAGCTGTAAGATTCATGAAATGTTCTTCCCCTCTGTAGGTAGTTATTACATCTATCTATAGCGTAGGGGATAAAAAGAAACTCCGAAGGACAAATATATTAACAAAATATAAACTGCAACGAATCTTTCTCTAAACTTATATGGTGAAACGATAACCCGCACCCCAGACCGTTTCGATATACTCGGGATGTTTTGGATCACTCTCCAGTTTCCCGCGCAGCTTGCGAACATGCACCGTCACCGTTGCAATATCGCCATTTGATTCCATGCCCCAGATTCGTTCGAACAGATCGGATTTGCTGAAAACGCGGTTCGGATGACTTGCCAAAAATACAAGCAGATCAAATTCTTTGGTAGTGATACCCACCTCTTCTCCGTTCATGAATACACGGCGTGATCCCTTGTCGATGTGAAGTCCGCGAATGTGGATCTCATCCTGTTCGGCAGGTTTGCTCTTGCCGAGCAATCTCTCATACCGGGTCAAGTGAGCCTTGGCTCTTGCTACCAGTTCGCTTGGGCTGAACGGCTTCGTAATAAAATCATCGACACCGAGATTAAACGTGCGGATTTTATCGATCTCCTCTTTTTTCGCGGAAACAACAAGGATCGGTACTTCCTTCTGCTCACGAATGAGTCTGCATAATTCAAAGCCGTCCATACCAGGAAGCATCAAATCTACGATGACTAGTCGATAGTTCTCGTCCAGAGCACGGCGCAAACCTTCATCCCCGTTATGACACATCTCTACCGTAAATCCGTGGAGTTCGAAATAGTCCCGCTCCAGTTCGGCAATGGTCGTCTCATCCTCAATGATCAGAATATCAGTCATGGCTTTCCCCCCTTTCTTCCATGAGGCGTTTCAATTGAATATGGATGCTTGTGCCTTCACCCAGCTTGCTTTCCGCCCAGATTAGACCATCATGTCCAGCTACAATCTGGTGGGCAATAGCCAGCCCAAGACCGCTTCCGCCCGTAGACGAGTTACGTGACTGCTCGGCTCGGTAGAAACGCTCAAATATATGAGGCAGATCTTCCTCTGATATGCCTTTCCCATTATCCTCGAATGTAATGGTATTCCACTCCTGATCGGCTTCAAGAATAATGCGGAGTCGTTTGTCGTCATCATTCATGTATTTCAGTGCATTCTCTACGATGTTAACCACTGTGCGTTGCAATTTATCAAGATCAACAGCAGACACTACGGCGCCTGATGCTCGGTTATGCCATTCGAGTGATACGCCCTTATCCTCCAGATCATATCGCAATTCCTCAATGCTATCCTCTATAAAATCAACCAGATCTATCGGATTGAATACAAAGGGTTCCTGGTTCAAATCCAGTTTGGAGTACAAGAACAATTCATCTACCAGTTTATCCATGCTAACGGCTTTGGAATGAATGATGTTGACGTAAGTGTCCATTTTCTCCGGTGTATTCGCTACCCCATCCCGAATGCCCTCAATGTATCCCTTTATGTTAGTAATCGGCGTGCGAAGATCATGCGAGATGTTGGAGATCAGCTCTCTGCGGTTAATCTCATCTTGCTGCCTTAGCTCATTGGATCGTTGCAACTGATTCCGCATACTCTCAAATGCCTCACTAAGCTGTCCTACTTCATCATTGGAGGAAGGCTCAAGCTTGAAAGACAAATTACCGTTTTTGATCTGTTCGGCCGAACTTCGCAGCTGATGTAACGGTTGAATGAAACTGCGTGTGATCCAGCGGAACAAAAGTAGGTTAGCGATGATCAGGACACCAATCAACAGGAGAGACATCACAGGTAACAGCTTGCGCGTCAGTTCTGCAAAGGGGCTTCTCTCCCGAATAACAAAGATGCTGCCTCGTTCTCCATCTGAATATTGGAAATCAAACTTGGCGTACGCATAGAAACGCTCACCGATATTAAACGTACTTCGGATCTGGTTGTTGTTTAGATCATATTCAGGCAGCGCCTGTGCCAGTCCGGGTTGGTGGAACGTCCGTGATTCAAAGATCGGATGATCCTCACGTCTGACGTAGAGCCCGGATTTCTCGGCTCGAAGCTTCATATCAAAGTCACGGAGCAATACCTTGTCCTGCAGCTCGTCCGGATTACTTTTCGCCATAAACTTCATCTCTTGAAAGATCGTCTCTCCCTGTTCCGTCAGTGGATTGATCTGATAATGTACTTTGTATATATCCCGAAAACTTTGCAAATCCCCCGTTGCCGCAATAGTATACAGACTTGCTGTAAGCAAAATAAACAGGAGACTGATAACAAGCATACCTGTAAACGAAAGTAGCATTTTGATGCGAATTGACATAGGTATCCCCTCTTAACCATGCGATTGGTACAGTTAGTGCACATGTTATCACAAGATGCTTCCTATTGCCCATATGCAAATCATATTGGCTACATGTTGTCGTATGGCTATGAGCATAAAAAAACAGGGTGAAGCAGATATCCTCTGCTTCACCCTGTATGGTGCATATGACTTAATTATATAAGCCACATGCGTATTAAAATGATGAATAGTTAAACCCTTGAATGATTAGATTCGTGACTTTAGCGACTATTCTACGACAGTTACATCCACGTTAATGCATCCACTCCACATGGTTTGGAGCATTTCGCTCAGTGTAGTTTAATACTGCGTATTACCGGACTGGCTCGTTTTACCCGAAGCAAATCCTTTGAATAGTGTTGGCACTTTGGAATAACGTGTATTCGTAATTTTGCCTTGGGAGCTACTGCTGTCTGTACGCATAATGGCATCTTTTACGTTCGAGATATTGGAATTATCAAGAGTCATGTTGACAGTGAATGTTGTGCCTCCATTTTGCCGCACCAGCTTGCCGATATCATCGGCACGGAAGTTTTTAATGTTAATTGTGCCTGCCGCATTGATCTGGAACACCTTATCGTACGCTTTGTATGCTGCACCACCTGTAATGTTCACCGTTCCTGATGATTTCAGCGTCAACGCGTCCTCGCCTACATCCTGCCATACAACATTGGAGATATTACAGTTTCCATAACAATGCACACCGTCTGCCGCTGGCGCACCAATGATGACATTTTTCAGTGTAGCGCCTGCTTCCAGCCGGAAGACCGGCTTCTGATTCTCTGCTTGAGAACCGTCACCCAAAGTGGACGGATTGGCAACAAAGGTTTTCCCCTGTCCATCATACGTCGTGCCCTTAGGTACAACAATTGTTGAGTTTACAACCGTTGGTGCAGCCGCAACGGGCATAACACCAAATATGGAAGCGACCAGACCGGCGGACAACAACAGCGTTAACATTTTTTTCATCATGAACATCCTCCCTTAATTATGAGTGATTTCGTCTCCAAGCACGCTGGCTTGTCCAAAAGAACCGCAGAAGAGAACACCGCTCGGAACCTGTCTTCATCCTACAAAAAAAGAGAGATTACAGGAATAATCATGAGATCAGATTTACATTTTTTAGCATAAATTCAGATGGTAATGCCTTGTTATTTGAATATCGTATTTTTGATATGTACCGATATTAACTCGTGATATGCTGCTTTTACCGTCCCATTTCATCAAAAAAGCCCCTATAGTCTGATGAAGACATTAGGGGCTTAAGGAACCTTAATCTATATCTCAAAAAACAAGTCCTGCTTTGTTACTATTTTTCCTACGATACTCCAACCTTCTCAAGCTCCTGCTCCGAACCGCTGACGGTATCCGCATTTGCGGCAAAGTTCTTCCACGGCTTCCCGTTTGGAAAAACCGTACACCAGATTGTTTGCACGCTCTCCATCCACAATGTCGGAAAAAGACTTCTCATGGATGTTCCCAAGGTTGATGACACCTTCTCCATCCAGACAGCATGGAACCACGGTTCCATCGACAAGCACAGCTGCCTGACTGCGCAGTGCATGGCAAAACCCTTTGCCATCATCTTCAGGTGCATCCAGACTTGGCCACTGGAATTCATGATCCTGATTCAGATATACGTTGGGTGCAATTTTCACACCGCTACCTGGAAGGACTTTTTCCTCAATCCGGAAGTCGAGATTAAATTCCCGTTCCAGCACCTCAAGCGTCTCCCGATTTCGATTCATCTGAGCATTGGTGAAGTTATCCTGTGTCAGATTCCATAATCGGAACGAGACAATGACATTGTGTTTCACCGCTTCACGCACAAAAGACAAAATGTTACGTAAGTATCCGTCACGATCCGTAGAACCTTCATGACCGTCAAAGCTGTGCAACGAAAAATTCATCTGTCTCAGGGCAGGTTTACCTAATAATTTATGCTGTGTCTTCGGCAGCAGCGTACCGTTGGTCGTAATGTTAACTTTAAATCCCTTGGCATGAGCCATATCCAGCAGCAAGTCAATTTTGGGATGAAGGAGCGGTTCTCCTTTGACGTGCAAGTAGATATGTTTCGTATGTGGTTTGATCTGATCCAATATATTATTAAAGACTTCAGGGTCGATGAATCCTTTGGCTCGCTTCGTTTGCGGGCAAAAACTGCATGCCAGATTACAGATGCTTGTAATTTCAATATATACTTTCTTGAACGTTTTCAACTCAGGGTCCCCATTCTGCCGGGAGGAACAACAGTCCTGCCCTCATTCGTAGTACGGCCATATGAGCCAATCCCCATTATATCGGGTTAACGAGCCTAGGTAAATCGTAATCAGAGGATCCCTACAAAAGTCCAGTATATTTTCACCATAATTTCAAGACACACATCCCCTCCCTATTTACATTAAGCCAAGTTGGATATATGCTGAGGACATAACTGCATATCTTTTACATTTGCACTGGGGGAGCCTTGCGGCTGAGACGAATACGACGATTCGGACCCTTTGAACCTGATCTGGATTATACCAGCGGAGGGAAGTGGAGCGGCTTTTATTGGCAGTGGATGATTTCTATCCTTGATGGGATCAACCTCAATTAAAACGTATAGCTCTGCTCATTTCTCCGGAAATGGGCGGGGCTTTTTTGTTTTTTGGCGATGTGGTAGTTGTGTGCTGGTTGCTTGGTGACCGAGACACTTGCCGTTCAAAATATAAATTTCGAAACAAGGAAAATTCCTCTTCCGAGTATGGATTCAAATGTTCCGAATATACAATCTCTGTCATCCCGTGAGAAGAAAGCAGTTATTTGGAGCATGATGCAAAATGCTCTTCTTGTCGATATCTGGGTGTTATTCACTCTCATCACCATCAAGATCATTCGAAATCAAGGAGGAAATGACGATGTCTTATCTGGAACGTGTACGATCACTCAATCCTTTGGTTCATAATATTACCAATCTTGTGGTTGCCCCTTTTACGGCAAATGGTCTGCTTGCCCTCGGAGCCTCACCGTTTATGGCCTATGCTCACGAAGAAGTCGCTGACGTCGCTCGAATGGCTGGCGCGGTGGTTCTGAACATCGGCACATTGGATAAAAAGGTCGTTCAAGCGATACGTCTAGCCGGACAATCGGCTAATGCACATCATGTGCCTGTTGTACTTGATCCTGTCGGTGCAGGAGCCACAACATATCGCACGGATACAGTACAGATGCTGGTTCGTGAGCTTCGCCTTACGGTATTGCGAGGCAATGTCGCCGAAGTCGCTCATGTCATTGGTGTACCATGGAATATCAAAGGTGTAGATGCCGGGGCTGGCGAGGGAGACCGAATAGGCATTGCCGAGCGGGCAGCGCAACAGCTTGACTGTATTGTTGTCATTACAGGCCAGTACGATATTATTACAGACGGATATCATACTTTCCTCACAAGCAACGGACATGCATTACTCACCCAGGTTACCGGGGCAGGCTGTCTGCTCAGCTCGGTCATTGGTGCTTTTACTGCGATTGCCGAGCCGGGGCGCGACTTGCTGAACAGTGTGGTGGAGGCTGTCTCAACCTATGGTATAGCCGCTGAACAGGCTGCAGCACGAACGGCTCATCAGGGGCCGGGCAGCTTCCAGATTGAATTGTTAAATCAACTGGCGCAGGTCACACCTTCACTGTTCTCGGAGCATGCACAAATCCGTCAGATTCGTGGAGGTGTGTGATGAATATTGCTCAAGCGTTAACGATTGCCGGGTCTGATAACGGCGGCGGTGCAGGAATTCAGGCGGACCTCAAAACCTTTCAGGAACTTGGTGTATACGGCATGACGGTCATTACTGCAATCGCCGCGCAGAACACAACAGGGGTTCAAGGCGTGTTTCCGATTGATTTCGATGGTATTGCCCAGCAACTTGATTCAACGGGAGCCGACTTTCAGCCGCGTGCCATTAAAACAGGTATGTTATATAGTGCCGAGATTATTCGTCTTGTTGCGGCAAAATGTAAGCAGTACGGCTGGTCTAATCTGGTGATTGATCCCGTGATGGTTGCCAAAGGCGGTGCGCCTCTGCTTCAGCAGGAGGCTGTGCAAGCACTCATTCAGGATCTGCTCCCTCATGCCTTGCTTATCACACCTAACATCCCGGAAGCCGAACTGCTAATCGGGAAATCAATCCGGAACCTGAGCGAGCGTGAGGAAGCCGCCAAGCAATTGGTGCAGATGGGTTCAACGTATGCCTTGATCAAGGGAGGACATGATACGGGAAGCGGTATGGTTGTCGATGTCCTGTATGACGGGCATTCCTTTCAATATTTGAAGAATCTTCGAGTAATGACACGTCATACCCACGGAACCGGCTGCACGTTCTCTGCTGCCATTACGGCGGAATTGGCGAAAGGTTCCCCTATTCTGGCTGCCGTTACGACCGCGCGAGCATTCATTCAGGCAGCCATAGAAGATGAGCTGGGAATCGGGGCCGGGCACGGGCCAACGAATCACTTTGCGTACCAGCGCAGACAGCGAGGTGAACGCTGATGCGTAGATGGGATACGGAAGCGGTGCGCCGCGCGCTGCAGTTGTATTTGGTGATGGGCAGCGTCAATACGACGCGTGACCCGGTGGAGGTGCTCCGCCAGGCGATTACTGGCGGCATCACGCTGTTCCAGTTCCGCGAGAAGGGAACTGGTGCCCTTGCAGGCGAAGCCCGCTTAGCGCTTGCGCTGCGGCTTCGCGAGGTGTGCAGCCAGCACGGGATACCGTTCATCGTGAACGATGATGTGGAGCTGGCTGTGGCCGTAGAGGCCGACGGTGTGCACGTCGGCCAGGACGATGCGGACGCGGCGCTGGTACGCGCCCGCATCGGCGAAGGGCGGATGCTTGGCGTATCCGCCCACTCCGCCCTTGAAGCCCGCCGTGCGGTGCAGGCGGGCGCAGACTATCTTGGCGTCGGGCCGATGTACCCGACGCGCTCCAAAGCGGATGCCCACGCTGTGCTGGGCCCCGCAGGGGTTGCGGAACTGCGCGCCGCAGGCATCGCAGTTCCGGTAGTTGGTATCGGCGGCATTACGCCCGATACCGCGGCCGCCGTGATGGCGGCTGGAGCCGACGGCGTAGCCGTCATCTCCGCCATCGCGGGTGCGGCCGATATGCACGCAGCTACTGCACAGCTCGCTGCGATCACCCGCAGGGAGCAGGCATAGCCATGCTCCCCGCCCGCTATGCAAAGGATGCAGCCACTTGCTCTGCATCCCTTGCATTCTTATTTTATTCTTCGCATTCTTTAGCTCCTTTGACTCCTTCTGCAACCTATACATCCTCCTGCATCCTTTTTCAGCCTTATCCTTCCGCAGCATTTACATCTTTTATTTTCCTTATCCTTCCACGACCTATGCATCCTGTTGCACCTGTTACATCCTTCTTCATCCTTTATATCCTTTCACCTTTCTCCCCTTGCATCACGCACATAACCATTTCATCCCCTCCCTTCCATCCCGAACATATTTAATATATAAATCATTTCTGTTATAAAGCTTCACATTTACAAAACATTATCTTTTAATTACTATGAATATAAAACTATATTGGCGAAATAACCTATACAATAAAAGGGAGTGAATTTATGGATCAGATCGATAGAAACATCTTGTTTCATATGGAAAACCAAGCCAGATTGTCTATGACCGAATTAGGAAAATTGGTGGGACTTTCACAGCCAGCCGTCACAGAACGTGTAAAACGACTGGAGGAAAGTGGAGTTATTGAAGGGTATCGCACCATCCTTAATCCGCAAAAATTAGGAAAACAAAGTACATCCTATCTCCTATTTCAAACTAGAGAATGCACTGCTTTCCTTGATTTCTGCCGTGTTTCGCCCGAAGTTGTAGAATGTTATCGCGTCAGTGGAGAACACAATTATTTATTAAAAATCATGACAGATTCTATCGCAGACTTAGAGGCATTCGGAAATCGATGTGACAAATACGGAACCTATACTACACTTATCGCAATGTCCTCGCCTATTGCATCCAAAAACCTAATTGAAGAACCCCAGTTCCTGATCTCTAAGGAATCCTAACCGTTCATCTTTTCTAATTTAGATATCGCCATTTGAAGGTGAACTAGGAAATCCGTGTTTTTTAGAGCACAACGTAATAAGAAGAGCAATAAACAACAATAGCACCAATGAACCCGGCAGGAATCTAGCCCCGATCCAATGAAGCATAATAGCACCAACCATACCTCCCGCGCCGATCCCTAGATTCCATGCCGTTACCAACATCGATTGGGCAATATCGGCACTGCGGCCTCCTGCATGTGCAATAGCTGTTTGGAGTAACGTTGCCGCTCCCCCAAAGGTCAATCCCCATGCAATCACTCCTGTAATGATAACAGCCGGCTGATTGCTCCAGATTCCCATCGCCGCTGAGGCAAAAGCAAATATCGCAATACTTAATAGAACCAGTATCCTTAAGTAACGATCAATCAGCAGCCCAATAATCCAAATGCCCATCACTGAAGTTACGCCAAATAGGAGCAAAATCAGATCAACTCTATGGGCCAGTGCTGTATTTGCCAGAAAAGGAGAAATGTAAGTATACAAAATATTGTGAGCTAGCACCCAGGCAAGCACCACAAGTAAAATAGGCCGGATTCCAGGAAGAAACAGGATTTTATGCAGTGAGAGTTGGTTCTGCTTGACCTCGCCTTCATAATCTGGAACTTTCCAGAACACCCATACGATAAGCGCGAGCGTCAATATGGATATCGTTCCGAAGATTAAACGCCAGCCTACATACGTCCCCAAAAAAGTACCGATCGGAACACCAAGCGCTAATGCCAAAGGTGTACCTGCCATAGCAACAGCTATGGCTTTTCCTTTTAATGACTCGGGCACCATGCGACGTGCATATCCCGCGGTCATTCCCCATAACACCCCCGCTGCTACTCCTGCACAAAAACGTGCAATTAACGTTATAACATATACCGAAGATAAAGCAGTTACCGTGTTAAATAGAAGAAAGCCTATAATACATAACAGCAAAAGAGGTCTACGCCTCCACCCGCGTGTTGCCACAGTCAGCGGAATTGCAGCTGCCAGAGAGCCTGCAGCATACAGCGTAACAAGTTGTCCGGCTTTTGCCTGCGTTATGCCAAGACCAATGGCAATCTGGGGGAGTAGTCCAGCAGGCAGGCTTTCAGTAAGTATGCAGATAAATCCAGCCATAGCTAACGCCAGTAGAGCCGCCCATGGAAGACTTTGTTTTTGGGCATATGTATCATTTTTAATGGAATACATCTCGTTTGAAATCACAATGAAATCCCCTTTATTCTGTATTTTGGATAGCTAGAATGTACACTTACTATCTTTAATAAGCTTACAGAAATGAGTAGGGGTTTTGCATACAGCATTAAAGGTACTTAAGCTTGTTAACGAAGAAAAACCTTATTTTTCACAAGCTTTGCTTTGAATTTCAATGATCCTCCTTTTTCACCCATGTATGATTAAATTGGCTTTACCTTAACGTAAAATATTCATTCACCTTGCCTGCCTTCCCCCTTCCTCACATAATTAACTTATTGACTCTCACGTAACGTGACATTGTACAATTCATGGTGTAAGGAGGTTTCACCCATGGCCATGAAAGTAAAAGAAGTCTCCGAACTTGCTTCGATCAGTGTGCGCACACTGCATCACTATGACGAGATCGGGCTGCTTGTTCCAGATGAGATCACTCCTGCCGGATATCGAATGTATTCGGATGCCAATCTGGAACGACTTCAGCAGATTTTATTTTTCAAAGAACTCGGTTTCTCGCTGAAAGAAATCAAAACCATTTTAGATGACCCCGCCTTTGATGCGGAGGAAGCACTGCATATGCATAAGCTCATTTTGCTGGAGAAACGCCAGCGTCTGGATCAAATGATTGCCACCATCGACAAAACCGTACTATATCTGAGAGGAGAGATTGAAATGACCCCTAAAGAACAATTTCAGGGCTTTGATTTTAGTCAAAATCCGTACGAACAGGAAGCCCGTCAGCGCTGGGGTGACCATGTCGTCAATGAGGCAAACCAGCAATTAAAGGATCAGCCTGCTGACAAACAAAAAGAACTGTCTAATCAGATGAATGATATCTTCAGAAGATTGGCAGCCATTCGCCACACAGCACCCGAATCTGCCGAAACACAGGCCGAGATTAAACAGTGGTACATGTATCTGAATCAATTGGGGAGCTATTCTCCAGAAGCCTTCAAAGGACTTGGCCAAATGTATGTCGATGACGAGCGTTTCACGCGGAATATTGATCAGTTTGGGGAGGGGCTAGCACAATTCATGTGTCATGCCATGGCTGTTTTTGCCGATCAGAATATAAGGTGACATCTGTACTCAAAGATCTGAGTTACTTTCCTACTGATAGAAAAAGGACGTAGCGCCTGTAAAATGTACCCCTTGTAAAGGACAAATTAAAAAAGGTTAGGCTGCTTCAAGCTGTCGTCTGTATCGTGCAGGCGGCAGCTTGTTTAAGTTCCATTGACCTCGATAATGGTTGTAATAGATCATGTAGCTCTTTACTTCTTGCTTAACC